>NZ_JBTVPY010000003.1:0-341982 GCF_054720805.1 Pseudomonas sp. MT3 | reverse complement strand
AAGTCTCCTACCGTCTCTACTTGCAGAAGCGAGCTTTGTCCCTCCACCCCCGACAGGCTCCTACCCTACGCCATACAAGCGAGCTTGCTCGCGAACCGCACGGCACCGAAGTTCGGGCTGTTCGCGAGCAAGCTCGCTCCTGCAAGAGAGGCGTCAGCGCGAGGGGCGGGCACCGCCACGCAGTGGCCCGGAGTAGTGCCGGTCGCCACTGCCCTGCATTGGCAGGAAGCTCGGCTCCTGCACCACGCCGGGCAGCTTTACGCCGCTCAGTTCGCTCAGGCGCTCGCCCAGCTGGCGCGTTTCTTCGCACGCTGAGTCGGCGCAGGCACGCAGCATGCGCTCGATGGCGTCGCTCTGCTGGTACTGGATCTCCAGTGCCTGTTCTTCACGCAGACGGCGGCGCAGTTCGCGCATGCAATCCAGGATGGCCTTGTTGAACTCGATCACCCGAGGTCCTCCCCGCGATGGGCGCCAACAGGGCGCCACGTGCCTGTGGCGGAGCAAGCGCCGTGCCACGATGTCGCAAGGCTGGCCGGCGCGGGGCGCGGGGGAACTGCACCGCTCGTGGCGGGGTCTTCTGTGCGCCGACGAGGTGCGTCGCGCTCCGTGATGGCACGCTGCTCACGCCTTCGCTTGAACGGATATACTGCGCCTTGCGCAGGCAACACGCCGCTTTATCCCCACAGGTTCACTCCATGCGTAACGACACGTTCGACGAATTTGATGATGTGCCCAGCCTTTCTACCGATGCTTCCGACCGCGACGAGTTCGGTCATCACCCGCGTCGCGTAGTCGAGCCCAGCGGCCGTCCGCTGCCCCAGCCGGTGAAGCGCGGCGGCAGCACCGGGCCGCTGTGGGCGCTGGTCGCGGCAATGGCCATCGCCCTGGGCGGCGTGGCCTGGTGGAGCCACCAGCAACTGTTGCTGATGGAGCAGCAACTGATCGCCACCCAGGAGAGCTTCGCCAAGATCAGCGAGGAAGCCGCCGGTCGCCTCGACGATATCCGTGGCAAGTTCGTCGCCAACGAATCCAGCGGTACCAGCGACCGCGAGGCGCTGAAGCTGCAGGTCAAGCAATTGCAGAGCCGCCTGGCCGAGCAGGCCAAGGCGCAGCAGACGTCCCTGTCGGAGTTCGATGGCGCGCAGGGCAAGCGCCTGGCGCAGGTCAGCGCCGACCTCAAGTCCCAGCAGGACAGCGCCGCGCTGCTGATGGCGCAACTCGACGGCAAGCTCAAGGCGATTGCCGACGAGCAGGCCAGGTTCAAGAACGTGCAGGCTGACCTCGCCGCCGCCAACCAGCAGATCCAGGGGCTGAACACCGAGATCGCCAACCTGAAGAAGCAGGGTAACCAGAGCCAGGCGATCAAGAGCATTCAGGACGACCTGCTGGTGCTGCGCTCCGAGGTGGACGGCCGCCAGGGCGACACCAAGGAGTTCGATGTCTTCCGCATCCAGGTGATGCGCAACATCAATACCCTGCAGCAGCAGGTGCAGAACCTCCAGCAGCAGCTCAGCGCCCGCTGATCCGCCGCAGGGAAAGCCCCCGCTCCGAAAGGACCGGGGGCTTTTTCTTGGCCATCCCTCTTTGGGGGTACTGACGGCAATTCTTGTCTTGAATCAGTTTCAGGGTCGGTTTCGAGGCGAATAATCGCTAACAAATGAGAGTCATTCCGATTCTCTTCTGTTTGGATCATTCGCCCGGAGGCTTCCCATGCACGATCTTCAAGCGCAACGCCGGTACCGCATCGCCGGTTACCGGCCCGGGATCGGTGCCGCCTTCCGCCAGCGGCTCTTTTCGATGGGGCTGCTGCCGGGAGCCGAATTGCAGGTGCGCCGCGTGGCGCCGCTGGGCGATCCGGTGCAGGTGGATACCCGCCAGTGCAGCCTGGTGCTGCGTCGCCGCGATCTGGCCTTCCTCCAACTGACCCCGCAGGACTGAGCCGTCATGGACGAACTGCGCATCGGCCTGATCGGCAATCCCAACGCGGGCAAGACCACCCTGTTCAACCAGCTTACCGGCGCCCGCCAGCGGGTCGGTAACTGGGCTGGCGTCACCGTGGAGCGCAAGGAGGGCAGCTTCCGCACCGCGCGCCACAACGTGCGCCTGGTGGACCTGCCCGGCACCTACTCGCTGACCACGCTGTCGACCCAGGCCTCGCTGGACGAGCAGATCGCCCGGCGTTGCATCGTCGATGGCGAGGTGGACGTGCTGGTCAACGTGGTGGACGCCACCAACCTGGAACGCAACCTCTACCTCACCGTGCAGTTGCGCGAAATGGGGCTGCCCTGCGTGGTCGCGCTGAACATGCTCGACATCGCCCGCACCCAGGGTCTGAACATCGACCGCGAGGCGTTGGCGCGGGAGCTGGGTTGCCCGGTGGTGCCACTGGTCTCGACCCGTGGCGAAGGCATCGACGCGCTGAAGGAGGCCATCGATGGCCTGGGCACCCAGCAACCGCTGCAGGTGCCGTATCCCGCCTCGCTGCGCGACGCCGTCACCCAACTGCTGCCCGCCGACGCGCCGCCGGCCCAGGCCTGGATGGCGCTGCTGGCGCTGGAGGGCGACCTGCACAGCGCTCGTCAGCTCAAGCTCGACCCGCAGCGCCTGCTGGCCGCCCGCGATGCGATCCGCTGCGCCTGCGGCGAAGACCCGGAGCTGCTGCTGGTGGACGCGCGCTACCGGCTGATCGGCAAACTCTGTGAGCGTGCCAGCAACCACCGCGAGGCCACGCCGCACCGCCTGACCCAGGTGCTCGACCGCATTGCGCTGAACCGCTGGCTGGGCATCCCGGTGTTCCTCCTGGTGATGTACCTGATGTTCTTCTTCGCGATCACTCTGGGCGGCGCGTTGCAGCCGATCTTCGACCAGGGCTCCTCGGCACTCTTCATCGACGGCATCCAGTGGCTGGGCGCCCGCAGCGGTGCGCCGGACTGGCTGACCGCGCTGCTGGCCCAGGGCCTGGGCGGCGGCATCAACGCGGTGCTGCCGCTGATCCCGCAGATCGGCCTGATGTATCTGTTCCTCGCGCTGCTCGAAGACTCCGGCTACATGGCCCGCGCCGCCTTCGTCATGGACCGCCTGATGCAGGCCCTCGGCCTGCCGGGCAAGTCCTTCGTGCCGCTGATCGTCGGCTTCGGCTGCAACGTGCCGTCGATCATGGGCACCCGCACCCTGGACAACCCGCGCGAGCGCCTGATGACCTCGATGATGGCGCCGTTCATGTCCTGCGGTGCGCGGCTGGCGATCTTCGCCGTGTTCGCCGCGGCCTTCTTCGGCCAGAACGGCGCGCTGGCGATCTTCTCGCTGTACCTGCTGGGCATAGTCGTGGCGGTGCTCACTGGCCTGCTGCTCAAGCACACGCTGATGCGCGGCGAGGCCTCGCCCTTCGTCATGGAACTGCCGCTGTACCACGTGCCGCACCTGCGCAGCCTGCTGCTGCAGACCTGGATGCGCCTGCGCGCCTTCGTGGTTCGCGCGGGGACCGTGATCATCCTGGTCAGCCTGGTGATCGGCGGCCTCAACAGCGTCACGCTCGACGGTCGTCCGGTGCAGGGCGACATCGCCGACTCGGCGCTGTCCAGCCTCAGCCACAAGGTCACGCCGCTGCTGGCGCCGATGGGCGTGCACCCGGACAACTGGCAGGCCACCGTCGGCCTGGTCACCGGCGCGCTGGCCAAGGAAGTGGTGGTGGGCACCCTGAACACCCTGTACACCGCCGAGCACATCCAGGGCGAAGCCTTCGATGCCGACGGCTACGACCTCTGGGGCCAACTGAAACAGGCCGGGCAGGACACCCTCGACGGTCTGCGCGATTCCTTCAGCCTCAGCGTGCTGGCCAACCCGGTCGCCGCGAGCATGGCCGATGGCGAGATGGAGGAAGGCTCGATGGGTACCTTCGCCGCCAAGTTCGGCAGTCCGCTGGCCGCCTACAGCTACCTGGTGTTCGTGCTGCTCTACGTGCCCTGCGTGGCGACCCTCGGTGCGCTGACCCGCGAGAGCGGTCGAGGCTGGATGACCTTCGCGGTGTTCTGGGGCCTGAACGTGGCGTATTCGCTGGCGACCCTCTGCTACCAGGTCTTCAGCTTCGCCGAGCATCCGCGGTACAGCGCGGTGGCCATCGGCGTGGTGCTGGCGTTCAACCTGGTGCTGTTCCTGCTCCTGCGCTGGGTCGGTCGTCGCGGGCTGGACCTGGATGGCGAGCGCGAGCTGCGCGCGGCGCCGGCGGGGAGCTGCCACTGATGGCTACGGCAATCGCGGTGCGCAACCTGCTCGGCGAGATGGGCGAGGCGGATGTGCCGACCCTGGCACAACGCCTCGGGGCGTCGAAGGCGCTGCTCGAAGCGCTGCTGGAGCGGCTGCTGGCGATGGGTGTGGTGGAGAAGATCGCGCCCGAGCCGGCGGCCTGCGGGAGTTGCAAGGGGTGCGCGGAAGCGACGCGGTGTGCGACGCCGGGATATCGGTTGGCTGGTCGCAACGGCACCACGCCCTTGCGCTGGATCACCAACTGAGCCCGGATCGCAGGATGGGTGGAGCCTGGGCGATACCCATGCTGTCGATGTCACGGATTGATGGGTATCGCTGCATGCGCCCTGGAGCTGCTCCGGTATCGAGCCCAGCGGCTTTTCGTAGGAGCGAGCTTGCTCGCGAACAGGCCCGGCTCCGACTCCGAGAGGTTCGCGAGCAAGCTCGCTCCTACAGGTGGGGCGTGTGCCTCTGGAAAACGAAAGGACGCCTTCGATTGACGGCGTCCTTCGGCCCCAGCCCTTACAGGCGTGGGTAGTCCAGGTAGCCGACCGGGCCCTTGGCGTAGAAGGTCTCCGGGTGCGGCTCGTTCCAGGCGGCGCCTTTTTCCAGGCGGGTCACCAGGTCCGGGTTGGCGATGAAGGGAACGCCGAAGGCGACTGCATCCGCCTTGCCGCTCTCCAGCCACTGGGTGGCGGTTTCCTGGGTGAAGCTCTCGTTGGCGATGTACACGCCGCCGAAGATTTCCTTCAGTTTCGGGCCGATGCTGTCGTCGGCGGCCTTCTCGCGGGTGCAGATGAACGCCACGCCACGCTTGCCCAGTTCGCGGGCCACGTAGCCGAAGGTGGCCAGCGGGTCGGTGTCGCCCATGTCGTGGATGTCCATGCGCGGCGACAGGTGCACGCCGACGCGTCCGGCACCCCATACTTCGATGGCGGCGTCGGTGACTTCCAGCAGCAGGCGCGCGCGGTTCTCGATGGAGCCGCCGTACTGGTCGGTGCGCTGGTTGGTGCTGCTCTGCAGGAACTGGTCGAGCAGGTAGCCGTTGGCGCCGTGGATTTCCACGCCGTCAAAACCGGCGGCCTTGGCGTTCTCGGCACCCTGACGATAGGCCTCGACGATGTCGGCGAGCTCTTCGGTTTCCAGGGCGCGCGGGGTGACGAATTCCTTGAGCGGGCGCACCAGGCTGACATGGCCGGCGGGCTTGAGCGCACTCGGCGCCACCGGGGTTTCACCGTTCAGGTACAGCGGGTCGGAGATGCGGCCCACGTGCCACAGTTGCAGGAAGATACGACCGCCATTGGCATGTACGGCCTTGGTGATGTTGCTCCAGCCACGCACCTGGTCGTCCGACCAGATGCCGGGGGTGTCCGGATAGCCCACGCCCATCGGGGTCACCGAGGTGGCCTCGCTGAGGATCAGGCCGGCGTCGGCGCGCTGGGTGTAATACTCGGCCATCAGCGCGTTGGGCACGCGGCCCTCGTCGGCACGGCAGCGGGTCAGCGGGGCCATGATGATGCGGTTGGGCAGTTCCAGGTCACCGATGACGATGGGATCGAAAAGCGTGGTCATTGCATTACTCCGGGGCGTGAGGGTGGAGGTTCAATCGAGGACGGGTTGCGTCTGGTTGGGCTTGCCGCTGAAGGCGATCATCACCGCGATCAGCGCCAGCACGGAGAGCACGGCGCCGGCCAGCGGCACGCGGGTCAGGCCCAGGCCGTGGTCGATGACGCTGCCGCCGACCCAGGCGCCGATGGCGTTGCCGACGTTGAAGGCGCCGATGTTCAGGGTGGCGACGAGGTTCGGTGCGGCGCCGCCGACGCGCACCACGTTGACCTGCAGGGCGGGCACCGCGGCGAAGGCGGCGGCGGCCCAGATGAACAGGGTGATCTCGGCCGGGATCAGCGAGGCGCTGGTCCAACTGAGCAGGGTGGAGACGACGGCCATGACGGCGAACACGCCGGCCAGGGTGGTGCCCAGGCGCCAGTCGGCGAGGCGGCCGCCGAGGATGTTGCCCAGGGTCAGGCCGAGGCCGATCAGCACCAGGCTCCAGGTGATGCCGCGCGGCGAGACCTGGGTGACTTCGCCCAGCAGCGGTGCGACGTAGGTGAACAGGGCGAAGACCGCAGCGGAGAACAGCACGGTGGTGCCCAGCGCCAGCCACAGCGGGCCGTTGCGCAGCGCGGCGACTTCCTTGCGCATGTCCACCGTTTCTTCATCGTGCTTCTTCGGCAGCACGCTCCACAGGCCGATCAGCGCGAACACGCCGATCAGGGTCACCACCCAGAACGGCGAGCGCCAGCCGGCGATCTGGCCCAGCGCGGTGCCAGCCGGTACGCCGAGCACGTTGGCCAGGGTCAGACCGGTGAACATCAGCGCCACGGCGGACGCCTTGCGGTTGGCCGGCACCAGGCTGGCGGCGACCACCGAACCGATGCCGAAGAAGGCGCCGTGACACAAGGCGGTGATGATCCGCGCCAGCATCAGCAGGCCGTAGTTGGCGGCCACCGCACAGAGCAGGTTGCCGAGGATGAAGATGCCCATGAGCATCAGCAGCGCGGTCTTGCGCGGCAGGCGGGCGGTGAGCAGGGCCATGATCGGCGCGCCGATGGCAACGCTGAAGGCATAGCCGCTGACCAGCCAGCCAGCGGCGGGAATGCTCACGGAGAGGTCGCCCGCGACCTCGGGCAAGAGGCCCATGATCACGAATTCCGTGGTGCCGATGGCAAACGCGGACAAAGCGAGGACGAGAAGCGAAGTGGGCATGCGCCTGCTCCTGGAAAAGTGGGATGTGTCTTGGCTGGCAGTAGCCGGTTACAGCGCTTCGCTCAGGTGGCGAACAAAGGCCTGGATGGTTTCTTCGTTGCGTTTGAAGAAGTTCCACTGGCCGACTTTTCGACTGGTCACCAGGCCCGCACGCTGGAGGGTGGCTAGATGCGCGGAGACGGTGGATTGCGACAGACCGGTGCGCTGGTCGAACTTGCCGGCGCAGACGCCGATCTCGAAGGATTGGTGCTCCTGCTCGACGAAGAATTTCTCCGGGTCCTTGAGCCAGTGCAGCATGTCGCGCCGCACCGGGTGGGCCAGGGCCTTGAAGATTTCGTCGAGATCGAGAGGGTTTTGTTCCGTCATGGGCACATCGGTATATCGCGTTGAGACGAACTATATATCGGTTAAAAACGATATGAGTTTATTTTAGGCGATAGTAATGATCGACAAGGGTGATATTAGCTGGGCACGTTGCTCCCGTAGGAGGACTCCGTCCGCAATGATTTCCCACCGCGCCGGGGCATGCTCTTGTAGGAGCGAGCTTGCTCGCGAACCTCTCGGCAGCGGAGCGGCGCACGTTCGCGAGCGAGGACTGGGCGTCCCCCTCGGTCCTACAGGTTGGTCATGGTTCCGCGCTAAGCTCACCGTCATGAACTATCTCGCGCATCTCCATTTGGGTGGCGACCGGCCCGCCCAGCTGCTCGGCAGCCTCTACGGCGACTTCGTCAAGGGACCGCTCGCCGGCCGGTGGCCTTCCGACATCGAGGCGGCCATCCGCGTGCATCGGCGCATCGATGCCTTCACCGATAGTCACCCTTTGATACACATTGCCAAGACACGCTTCCCGCAGGAGCGCCGACGCATGGCGGGCGTCCTTCTGGACGTGTTTTTCGACCACTGCCTGGCCCGCGATTGGACGCGCTTCTCCGACGAGCCGCTGGAGTGCTTCACCCAACGCGTATACGGTGTACTGGGCCGCACGCCCGGCTTGCCGGAGCGTCTGGCCTACATTGCACCGCGCATGGCCGCGCAGGATTGGCTCGGCAGTTATCGGCAGTTCGAGGTGCTGCAGGATGTGGTGTTCGGGATGTCCCGGCGGCTTTCGCGTCCAGCCCTGCTGGACGGCGCCTGGGAGGAACTGGAGCGGCTGTACCTGCCGCTGAGCGCCGATTTCCGCGAGTTCTACCCGCAACTGCAGTCGTTTGTCCGAACGTTGCCGGAGTCGCTGGACGTCCCGAGCTGACTTGATATGTGTCAACCGTCTGGCGCACCGGAGCGTGTGCAATAGATGCATCTGAAGGACGACGAGAGGAGCAGCAAGATGAAGTCGTTAATGGTCGCAACGGATCTGTCTGGCCGTTCGGAAAAGGCCTTACACCGCGCGGCGGCGCTCGCCAAGCGCTACGCCTGCCCCTGGACCGTGCTTTACGTGGTCGACGAGGACCAGCCGACCGCGCTGGTCGAACAGGAGGCGACCCAGGTCAAGATGATGCTGGAGGCGCGCCTGGTGGAGCTCACCGAACTGGGTGGCAGCAGCCCGACACTGATGGTCGAGCGTGGCGATCCGAATCAGCGGATTCTCTCCGCGGCCAAGAGCCAGAATGCCGAACTGCTGGTGATGGGCGCCCATCGCAAGAGCGTGCTGCGTGACATCTTCGTCGGCACCACGGTCGAGCGCGTGTTGCGCGCCGGCCAGTTGCCGGTCCTGGTGGTCAACCAGCCGGCGAACGGTGAATACCGCGACCTGCTGCTGGCGCTGGACATTTCCCATGCCTCGGCCAACGCGGTGAATGTCGCGGCGGCGCTGGGCCTGCTCGACGGCTCGGTGTGCCGTGGGGTCTACGCCTTCAGCCCGCTGGCCAAGGGCATGATGCAGTACTCCGGGGTCAGCGAGGAGCGGGTCGACGAGTTCGTCAGCACCGAGACGCGCCAGGCCGTGGACGAGTTGAAGAAATTCCTGCGCGACGAGCAGTTGGACAATCGTATCGATGAACAACTGGTGGCCGTCGGGCTGCCGGGCAACGTGCTGCAGCGGATGGTCGACAAGCATCGGCCCGATCTGCTGGTCATGGGCACTCGGGGTATGGGTGGGGTCAAGCGTGCCCTGATCGGCAGTGTTGCCGACTACGCTCTGCGCGAGCTGGATTGTGACATCCTGGTCGTGCCGCCGGAGGCCGGCGCCTAGAGGCTGTTTTCAGGCTTCGCCGGGCGGCTCGAGGGTGCCGTCCGGCGCAGTTCGAAAGCCGTTTCGTCAGAGGAGGAACCCGCCGGCCGTCGGTTACGGCGGGCTCCAATCCCTTCCTCGTTTTCTCTCTGCTTCTCTCAGGCCGCGATGGCCGTCTCTGCTTGAACGTCACACACCACGGCGTGGATTGCGGCGTGCGCCTGTCTGGCCAGCAGGTTGCGGTCCTGGTGAGAGCTGGACAGCGCCGGCAGCAGGTGGACTTCCACCACACCCCGATCATTGTCGAACAGGCGCTTCAGGTGGCTGACCAGATCATCGTCGCCAATGAACGGCGCCAGCTCGCATGCCTGGCCGTTGCGGCGGTAGCGCAGCGCCACCGGCTGCACCGGTACGCCGGCTTCGATGGCGCTGGCCATCAGGCGACCGTGGAAGGTGCGCAGGCCCTGGCCGTCGGTGGTGGTGCCTTCGGGGAAGACCAGCAGCGAACGGCCGCGCGAGAGGTGCGTGGCCAACTGCGCATTGATCATCCGCGCGTCGCCCGAGCCACGGCGGATGAACAGCGTACCGGCTTTCTCCGCCAGCCAGCCGGCCACCGGCCACCGGCGTACTTCCGCCTTGGACAGGAAGGTCAGCGGCAGCAGCCCGCCCAGCAGCGGAATATCGACCCAGGAGACATGGTTGGAGATCCACAGCATCGGCTGCGCGGGCAACTCGCCGTGCACCTGCAACTCGAAGGGCAGGGCGCCGGACAGACGCGCCAGGAACCAGCGCGTCAGGCGCTGGCGCACGGGCATGCGGTCGCCGGGCAGGCGCTCCAGCAGGCTGACGAAGCCGGCCAGCGCGAGGCCCACCAGCAATAAGGACAGCAGGCGGGCGACGCGCAGCCAGGCGCGCAGGCTGCGCATCAGACCGCGGCCTTGAAGTGGCGGGCGTAGCGCGGGCAGAGTTCGTCACGCTTGAGCAGGATGAACACGTCGGCAACGCCGAAGTCCGGGTCCCAGCAGGGCTCGCCGCAGATCTTCGCGCCCAGGCGCATGTAGGCCTTGAGCAGCGGCGGCAGTTCGGCGGTGAGGTTGTCCGGCAGCTCCAGCGGCGGTAGCGGCGTCTTGGGCTCGGCGCGCAGGTTCTGCCGGCACAGGTAGCGGTCGCGCAAGCGCTGCATCACCGCGCGGGCCTGGATGCCGCCGTCGCGCATGGGGATGCTGGCGCAGCCCATCAGGTAGCGGTAGCCGCCTTCGTTGAGCACTTCGGCCAGTTCGCTCCAGAGCACGGCGATGGTGCCGCCATTGCGGTAGTCCGGGTCGACGCAGGTGCGGCCGATTTCCAGCACCGGGCCCTGCAGGTTGTCCAGGCCGTCGAGGGCGAATTCCTCTTCGCTGTAGAAGCGACCCAGGCGCTGCGCGGCGCGGTGGTCGAGCAGGCGGGTGGTGGCCACCAGCGCGCCGGTGTTGAGATCGCGCACGCCGATGTGGGCGCAGTGGCGGTCGTAGTCGTCCATGTCCAGCCCCAGGTCCGCGCCCTTGAGCCGGGCATCGAACTCGCTGCTGAACACACGGTAACGCAGGGCCTGGGCTTCGCGCAGGGCGCGGGCGCCGCGCAGACGCACGGCCTTGAGACGGCGTTCTGCCGGGGTGTCACAGGAGAGGGCGATCTGACTCATGCGAGGCCTCCGTGAGCCGGCCATGCGGGTTGCGGCCGGTCGGCTTTGTTGTGCAAGCTCAGGCTAGGGATGAGCGGTGTCACCCCCATGACGGTGCGGTGATGCTTGTATGACAACGACGAAAGCCCTGAAGAAGGAGCGCCGCGATGCCCTGGAAATGCCTGCTCGGCCCGCAGGATCGACTGCCCGCCGGAGTCCCGCTGGACGACTGGTACGCCGAGTTGCTCGAACGCGCCGGCCACGCCGGCAGCTTCGAACTGGCGGTGCTCGGCGGACGCCTGGCGGCCACGCCGGGGTTGGCCTTCCTCGCCGGCTACCAGGCCGCCCTGCGCGCGCTCTGGCCGGCGGCGCCGCTGAGCCTGGGGGCGCTGTGCGTGACCGAGAAGAAGAGCGTGCGTCCGGCCGACCTGCAGACCCGCCTGGACGGCCTGGCATTGCACGGCCGCAAGGACTTCGCCACCGCCGCAGACCGCGCGGCCTGGTGGCTGGTGGCGGCGCGCGACGAAGACGACGGCGAGCCGCCGCGCCTGGCGATGACCGTGGTGCTTGCCGGCACGCCCGGCGCCTCGCTGGAGCCACTGCCGGCCTTGCCGCTGCTGCCGGACATTCCCCACGCCCGCCTGCTGCTCGACGGCGCCCATTGCGAACGCCTGCCCGGCGATGGCTGGGAAACCTACAGCAAACCCTTCCGCACCCTGGAAGACGCCCATGTACTGGCCGCGATCTGCGCCTGGCTCTACGGCCTGGCCAATGCGTTGCGCTGGCCGGCGGAACTGACGCTACGTCTGGTCGGCGTGCTGGCCGGTTGCGCGGAAGTGAGCCGGCAACCGGCCAGCCAGGTGGAAACCCACTTGCTGCTCGCCGGCGTGTTCAGCCAGTTCGAGGGACTGTCGGCGGCGCTGGAGACCGCGTTCGCCACGGCCGACCCGGCCCTGGCGGCGGCCTGGAGGCGCGACCGTGGCGTCCTGGCGATCGCCAGCGCGGCGCGGGCCAAGCGCCTGGAGAAGGCGCGTACGGCGTTGGGACTTGATCCAGGTCAGTGAGCACGGGGGGAGGGGTGGTTAGCCTTTGCGCCTTTTCTGCGGTTGTACCTAGAAATTTCCGCGCGACTACCCACTGTTTTCCAATCTCGACAGGAAACTCCCCATGCGACGCGAACCCATCGTGCTGTTCGACGACGGCAAACACCAGTGCCTGTGTTTCGATGATCTGGTGAGCGGCGATGGGGTTCAGTCCAACCAGTTCCTGATCGTCGACCACGACAAGCGTCTGCTGCTCGATCCGGGCGGCGACCTGACCTATACGCCGCTGTCGCTGGAACTCTCCAAGCTGTTCCCGCTGCAGGACCTGGACTACATCTTCGCCTCGCACCAGGACCCGGACATCATCGCCGCGCTGGACAAGTGGCTGCTGCACACCCGCGCCAGGGTCATCTGCTCCAAGCTCTGGGCGCGCTTCCTGCCGCACCTGACGGCCAGCTACCTGGCGGTCAGCCACGGCATCTCCACCTATGACCGGGTCATCCCGCTGCCCGACCGCGGCGAGTCGGTGCAACTGGGCCGCTGCCAGCTGAAGATGATCCCCGCGCACTTCCTGCACTCGGTGGGCAACTTCCAGATCTACGACCCGATCAGCAGGATCCTCTTCTCCGGCGACATGGGCGCCTCCCTGGTGGATGACGCCAGCCCCGTGCAGGACTTCGCCGCCCACCTGCCGTATATGGAAGGCTTCCACCGCCGCTACATGGCCTCCAACAAGGTCACCCGGCTGTGGGCTTCGATGGTGCGCGGCATGGACGTCGAGATGATCGTGCCGCAGCACGGCCGGCCCCTGGTCGGCAAAGAGACCATCAGCGCCTTCCTCTACTGGATCGAGAACCTGCAATGCGGCATGGATCTGCTGGGGCCGGAGGACTATCAGGTACCGCGCTAAGACCCTGTCCACGAGCGGCTGCGCGCCGGTATAGCGGTGCTGGAAGCGGGCCGGCCGCTTGCGGCCAACGCACTTCAGTGCGGCCCCGGAGACGCGAGCGAAGCGGGTAGTGCTCATTTACAGCCCATAGACTCCGCTTCCTGGCCGGTTCGATTCGCCAGCGCTCACCCTCCTGCCGTTGCTCCCGCCGGTCGTTGCGCCTTGTTCTGCCCAGGCTCGCGAGAGCCTGGACAAGGCCTGACCGATTGCGCCAATCGTCCTTGAACTCGGCACGATCGGCGCTTATTTCGTCATCTTCGCCGTGCTAGGGTGCGGACCGACCCGATAACAAGAGGCCCCTCGATGCCCATCTTCTCCTACAGGCCGATACTGCGCGCCCTGGCGCTCGCCAGTTGCCTGCTCGGCGGCCATGCCTTCGGCGCCGACACCTGGCCCGAAGCCGACTGGCCCCACGGCGCCATGCCCAGCGGCGCGGCTGTCCAGGCATTCGAAAACTACGCGTTCCCCACCCGCGACGACGCGACCCGCAAGGGCGTGCGCACCGACGCCGTGGTGGTGATCCGCGACGGCCAACTGATCTACGAACGCTACGCCGGCCCGACCCAGGCGCAGACGCCGCACCTGGCCTGGTCGATGAGCAAGAGCGTAATGGCCAGCGTGCTCGGCGTGGCCTTCGGTGAAGGCCGCTTCCAGCTCGACGATCCGGTGGCCCGTCATTACGCGCCCTTCGCCGCGCACCGCGACATCAACATGCGCCACCTGCTCAACTGGGCCTCGGGCCTGGCCTGGCAGGAAGACTACGAGTACGCCCCGGTGCGCTCCTCGGTGGTGGCGATGCTCTACACCCGTGGCCGCGAGGACATGGCCAAGTTCACCGCCGATTTCCCGCTCGATGCGATTCCGGGGCAGCGCTTCCGCTACTCCAGCGGCGACAGCAACGTGCTCTCGGCGACGCTCAGGCAGATGGTCGGTCCCCGGGATTACGCGGACTACCCCTGGACCGCGCTGTTCCAGCCGCTGGGTATCCAGTCGGCGGTGTGGGAGCGCGATGCCAGCGGCACCTTCGTCGGCTCTTCCTACGCCTACATGACCGCCCGCGACATGGCCCGCATCGGCCTGCTGATGCAGCGCGGCGGCCGCTGGAAGGAGCGCCAGCTGCTGCCGCAGGCGTGGATGCAGTTCGTCCTCGCGCCGTTCCCCAACTACAAGCCGCAGGCGGAAAAGCCCGGCGAAGCGGTGCCCGGCGGCCAATGGTGGCTGAACCGCGCGGTGGCCGGCGCGCCGTCGCCCTGGCCGAGCGCGCCGGAAGACACCTTCGCCGCCCTCGGCCACTGGGGCCAGGCGCTCTACGTGATCCCCGGGCAGAAGCTGGTGATCGTGCGCTATGCCGACGACCGCGACGGCAGCTACCAGCACGACGCCTTCCTCAAACTCGCCCAGGCGGCCTTCGCCCAGTCGGAGGTGCAGCCATGATCCGCCGTCATCCGATCCTCACCGCACTGGTCCTGCTGCTGCTCATGCTCGCCGCCACGGCCTGGCAGAACCGCATCCACCTGGCCGCCTTCCCCGGCATCATCGGCGCCTACACCGCCAAGGAGTACTGCTCCTGCCGTTACGTTATGGGGAACTCAGCGGACTATTGCCGGGCCTATACCCAGCAGTACGTGCCGATCAGCGCCTTGCTCGACGACGAAGCGCGCAAGCGGGTGACCGCCCGCGGCCTCGGCAGTACCCAGACAGCCGCCTGGCTCGGTGCGCGCGAGGGATGCCAACTGATGCCCCAGGCGGATGAATTGCCCTGATCGGGCAACCACTGAGAACGCGATTGCGATCTGCTATGCGTCGGCAGAACTGCGTTAAAAACCGGCTCGCAAGCCGCTTGCGGCTAACGCACTTCAGTGCGGCCCCGGAGGGGCGAGCGAAGCGAGTAATGCTCATTTACGGCTTGTAAATTGCGCTTCCTCGCCTGTTTGATTCGCTGGCGCTCACCCTTCGGACCAGCCTTCGGCTGTTACTCCCGTTGGTCGTTGCGCCTGGTTCTGCTCTGGCTAGCGAGATCGTAATCTCGTTTTGACGGGCGCGTCCCACGGAGCGGGGCGACCCGCTTCGGAGGACCAATGCATTCTTTTGTAACAGGAGCTGTGTGCGCATTGCTGGTATTGGCCAGCCCCCTGGCCCTGGCCGAATGGCAACTGGACGGCGACACCTCGCGGATCAGCTTCGTCTCGGTCAAGCGCGGCAAGATGGCGGAGGTGCAGCGTTTCGACCAACTCTCCGGGCAGATCGACGACAAGGGCGCAGTGCGCCTCGTGGTGCCGCTGGCCTCCATCGACAGCGGCCTGGCGCTGCGCGACGAGCGCATGCGCAATTCGTTCTTCGAGGTCGAGCGTTACCCGGAGGCGACCATCACCAGCCAGCTCGACCTGAGCCTGTACGACGACCTGCAGGTGGGCCAGTCGCGGCCGGAAACCATTGACTTCAACCTCGACCTGCACGGCCAGCAGCGCCGGTTGAAGTCCGAAGTACTGGTCAGCCGGCCGAGCGAGGGGCGCATCGAAGTGACGACGCTGGAGCCGCTGGTGCTCAAGCTGATCGACTTCGACCTGGAAGAGAAACTGGAGCCGCTCAAGTCCATCGCCAACGTTCCCTCGATCACTCCCGAGGTTCCGGTGTTCGCGGTGTTGGGCTTCCGGCAGGTGATCAAGCAGGCGCCGTGAGGCGGTGCTCTCGTGGGAGCGGACTTTGTCCGCGATTGGCCGCGAACCCACCCAACGCAGGTCCTGCCGGCTGATCGCGGACAAAGTTCGCTCCTCCAAAAGCCAGGCGCGCCGCTACGGCTGAAATCCAACGGCAAACGCCGCGACCGTGGGCGCCTGGTGCTGTACCTGGAAGCCGAAGCCACAGCTGGCGGCGGTGAGGATGAGTGCGAACAGCAGGGCGGTCTTCATGGCGATGCTCCTGTGTTTCAGGGCCGGGCGACTTCCAGTCTACGCCCCGTGGCTCGGCGCGCGCCGAAGACCAGGAAACTGCCCGCCGCGAACAGCCAGGCGCTGATGCCGCCGTAGCCGAGTACCCAGCCGAAGCCCTGTACCAGTGCCGCGCGCGCAGCGGCGGGATCGACGCCGCCGAGCCGCCCGCTGGCGACGGTGGCGGCCTGTTGCAGGCGCTCGCCGTCTTGCCCATCCGGCAGTCCGGCGGCGACGCCCCAGAGCAGGATCAACCCCATCACCGCGATGTTGATCGCCAGGGAAATCATCCGCGCACTCATGTCGATGCCCGAGGCCATGCCGGCGCGGGTGGCGGGTACGGCGGCTGTGGAGGTGTTGGTCACCGTGGTGTTGGTCAGCCCCAGGCCGATGCCGGCCAGCACGCAGCCCGGCAGCAGGGTCAGCCAACTGGCGTGGTCCACGCTGCTGCCCCAGAGCATCAGGAAGAAGCCGGCGCCGATCACGAACATCCCGCCGGGGATCACCCTGCCGGGCTGGAAGCGATGCGCCAGGCGCTCGGCGAGCGGCGGCACCGCCAGCGTCGGCAGGGTGTAGGCGAGCAGCGACCAGCCGGCCTTCACGTCGTCGTAGCCGAGCACGCCGTGGTAGTAAACCGGCAGGTAGATCATCAGCGGCCAGAAGCTCACGTTCATCCCTGCCGAGGCGAACATCGCGCCGGAGAACGCGCGGATGCGCAGCACCGAGAAGTCGAACATCGGGTGGGCGACGCGGCGCTCGATCAGGACGAAGGCCGCCAGGCTCGCGAGGCTGAGCAGCAGGATTGCCAGCGCCGCCGGGCTGGCGTAGCCCATGTCGGCGCCCTGGGTGATGTAGAACACCGTGCCGAGCACTGTCAGCGACAGCGTCAGCATACCGCCGATGTCCAGGCGCTCGGCGTCCGGATCGCGCGACTCCACCGCGCCGTATTGCGCCAGCGCCAGGGTGAGCAGGGCGAGCGGCCCGTGGACCAGGAACACCCACTGCCAGCTGGCCAGGGCGACGATGGCGCTGCCGACGATCGGCCCGAAGCCCAGGCCGATGCCGAACACCACACCCCAGGCGGCGAAGGCGCGCACGCGCTCGGCCGGGTCGCTGAACTGACTGGTCAGCACGGCCACCTGGCAGATCAGCATGACCCCGCCGGCGGCGCCCTGCAGGAAGCGCCCGGCGATCATGGTCGGCATGTCGCCCGCCAGCCCGCAGAGCAGCGAGGTCAGGCCGAACAGCGCCAGGCTGATGACGAACAGGCGCTTGCGGCCGAAGCGGTCGGCCAGGGTGCCGGCGGCCATCAGCACGCTGGTGACGGCGATGGTGTAGGCGTTCATCACCCATTGCAGGTCCTGGAAGTCGCCGTGCAGCACGCGCTCCAGGGCCGGCAGGCTGGCCGGCACGCTGGAGATTTCCAGGCCGAACATCATCGAGGACAGGCACACCGCCGCCAGGGCGATGAGGTTTCTGGGATTGCGGTGGGCAGTCATGGGAGTGGGCTCCGTAGGGCGAGCCACCATTGTCAAAAAGAACAAGGTTCCCCATTGGCTCCATTTCGTCCCATCATTGAGGCTCATAAGGATTCAAATGGGCAGGCAAATGGATGACCGACTCGATGGTATCGCCACCTTCGTCCAGGTGGTGGATGCCGGCAGCTTCGCCCTGGCGGCGGAGCGCCTGAACCTCACGCGCTCGGCAGTCGGCAAGGCCATCGCCCGGCTGGAGGCGCGCCTGGGCGTACGCCTGCTGCAACGCACCACGCGCAGCCAGAACCTCACCGACGACGGCCAGGTGTTCTACGACAGCTGCGTGCGTGCGCTGGCCGAGCTGGACGCCGCGCACACCGCGCTGGAAGGCGGACGCATGGAGCCGCGTGGGCGCCTGCGGGTCAGCGTACCGATCTCCTTTGGCCACCTCTGCGTGGTGCCGCTGATGCTGGCGCTGGCGCGACAGTACCCGTCGCTGAAGATCGACCTGTCGTTCACCGACCGCCGTGTCGACCTGGTGGAGGAGGGTTTCGACCTCGCCGTACGCATCGGCCCGCTGGGCGACAGCGCCACGCTCGCCGCACGCAGGCTGGGCGTGCAGTACACCAGCATCGGCGCGGCGCCGTCGTACATCGCCGAGCACGGCATGCCGGAAGGCCTGGACGATCTCGCCGGCCACGCGGCCATCAGTTATTCCGTCGCCGGCGTCACCTCGCCCTGGGACCTGCGCGAGGATGACGGCCGGGTGCAGCGCATCGATATCGACCCGCAACTGAGCATGGACGACCTGCAGGCCATCACCGCCGCCGCCGTGGCCGGCTTCGGCCTGGCGCGCCTGCCGTCCTGGCTGCTGGCGCGGCATGTGAAGCTGGGCGAACTGGTGGTGGTGAAGGGCCGCTGCAACCTGCCGCCGCTGGAGATCCATGCGGTGTGGCCGAAGACCCGCTACATGCCGTCGAAGATCCGCTGCGCCATCGATGCGCTGGTGGCCGGGATTCCCGACCTGCTGGCCGACTGAACCATTGCCGCCGGCGCCTGCCCAACGACTCGCCAGTCGGCCGGTTTGCAAGCCGACGGCGGGCCGCTATCGTTGGCCGATGATCCATCCGTTTTCCATGTAAGGGATTTCATGCGCTCGCTGTTCGCCTTCCTCTTCGCGGCCTGCTTCGCCGCTTCCGCCCAGGCTGCCTGGTACCTCGACTACGAGTCCTCGCGGCTGACCTTCGTCACCACCAAGAACGCCGACATCGCCGAGGTGAACCGCTTCCTGGTGATGCACGGCAAGGTGGAGGAACAGGGGCAGGTAGAGCTGCGCATCGAGATGGACTCGGTCAGCTCCGGCATTCCGCTGCGCGATGAACGCCTGCGCGACAAGCTGTTCGACACCGGGAAATTCCCCGAGGCGCGCATCACCTCGCGCATCGACCTGCGCCCGATCACCGAGCTGGCCAGCGGTGTGCAGCTGGAGACGCGCCTGCCGCTGCGCCTGGAGCTGAACGGCAGGGCCAAGGACTACCGCACCGACGTGCTGATCACCCGCCTGGACGAACATCGCTTCCAGGTCGTGACCCTCTCGCCGCTGGTGGTCAACGCCGCTGACTTCGGCCTCGCACCGGGCGTGGCGCAACTGCGCAAACTGGCCGGGCTGAAGAGCATCGGCCTGTCGGTGCCGGTGGGCGCCGTGCTGATCTTCGCGTCGCGGTGAGCGGACCGATCTTTCCCTGGCGAAGCGGCAACCGCTTCGCCCTGCTCTGCGATGGCGAGCGCTTCTTCCCGCGCATGCTCGCCGCCATCGACAGCGCCGAGCGCCAGGTCGAACTGGAGCTCTATCTGGTCGAAAGCGGCAGTTGCGCCGAGGCGTTGCTGGATCGCCTGCTGGCCGCCCTGGCGCGCGGGGTGCGGGTGCGCTGCCTGTTCGATGCCTTCGGCAGCCTGAAGCTCTCCAGCGCCTGGACGCGCCAGTTGCTGGAGGCGGGCGGCGAGCTGCGCCAGTACAACCCGTTGAGCTGGAAGGCCGGGCTGCGCAACCTGTACCGCGATCACCGCAAGCTGCTGCTGGTGGACGAGCGCATCGCCTATGTCGGTGGCACTGGCGCCACCGATGAGTTCTGGTCGGCGCGGGACAACCGCAGCGACTGGCATGAGGTGATGGTGGAAATGGCCGGCAGCATCGTCGCCGACTGGCAGCGCTTGTTCGAGCGCCAGTGGCAGGCGACCTTCGGTGTCCGCGCCTGGAAGCCCCGCGAGGAGGTACTGCTCACCCGCCTGCCGCCGCTGCCCAGCGCCGGCCAGGGCATGGCGCGAGTGGCCTACGCCGACGCCAGCCAGCACCGCGACATCCTGCAGTCGCTGGTCCGTTCGCTGCGTGGCGCGCACCAGCGTATCTGGCTGGCCACGCCGTATTTCCTGCCGACCTGGAAGGTCCGCCGCGCGCTGCGCAAGGCCGCCCTGCGTGGGGTCGACGTGCGCCTGCTGCTCACCGGCCGGCTCACCGACCACGCGCCGGTGCGCTACGCCGGCCAGCGCTACTACCCGCGCCTGTTGCGCGCGGGGGTGCGGATCTTCGAATACCAGCCACGATTCCTTCATCTGAAAATGGTACTGGTCGACGATTGGACCAGTGTCGGCTCCTGCAACTTCGATCATTGGAACCTTCGCTTCAATCTGGAGGCCAATGTAGAAGCGTTCGATCCGCAGTTCACTGCGGCGGTCGCCGAGTGCCTGGGCGCGGACTTCGAGCAAAGCCGCGAGATAGACCTCGGTTGCTGGCATGCCCGACCCTGGTGGAAGCGCCTGCGCGAACGGTTATGGGGTTCCCTGGATCGGCTGGCGGTGAATTTTCTCGACCGCCGGCGCTGAACCGCTGGAACGCCCGAATCGATGTTTCGAAGAGGAGAGCGGTGTTGAGTACGAGTCAGAAGGAACGTTTCATCGGCCTGGAGTGGCTGCGCTTCCTGCTGGGACTTTACGTAGTGGTCTACCACACCCTGCACAGCTATCCGGCGGAGCAGAAGTTCGCAGGTCTCGACGATCTGACCAGCCTGGGCTTCTTCGCCACCAGCACCTTTTTCGTGCTGTCGGGGTTCCTGCTCTGCCACGTCTACGTCAGCGACGGGCAACTGCGCGAGAGCCCGCGCAGCTTCTTCACCAAGCGGCTGTCCAACCTCTACCCGCTGCATATCTTCTCGATCCTGCTGACCATCGTCGTGCTGCTGGCGGTCAGTGGGCTGGGGATAGGCCCGGACCTGAACCAGGTCACGCCGCGCTTCGTCATCTATGACACCAACGAGATGATCGGGCGGCTTCAGCCGCAACTCTTCCACCACTGGATGAGCGACCGCGAGCTGCTGTTCAACAGCATCCTGCAACTCACCATGATGCAGGCGTGGAACCCGTATTACCTGACCTTCAACGCGCCGCTCTGGTCGCTGTCGACGCTGTTCTTCTTCTACCTCTGCTTCCCCTATGTCTCTCCGCGCCTGGCGCGGGTGCAGAACAAGTGGCGCTGGCTGCTGGCGCTGTGGATTCTTTACTTGATCCCGCCGCTGCTGGTGGTCGCCAGTGAGCAGTACGGCATGCCCTGGACCGGATTGCTGCACCGCAACCCGCTACTACGCCTGCCGGAATTCCTCGGCGGTATCCTCGCCTATGGGCTGTTCCGCGAATACAAGGACGCCGGCCGCCTGCCGGGGCGTGGGATGCTGGTGGCGATGGGCGGCTTCGTGCTGACGAGCTTCCTCGTCGCCGATTACCTCTACACCCACGGCGCGAAGTACTGGTACTTCCTGCTGCACAACGGCCTGCTGCTGCCGGCGCAACTGATGCTGGTCGCGATGTGTGCGTTGCCGAAGGACCCACAGAGCAGCCTGATTCGCCACTGGTCGCCGCGCCTGGGGGCGGCGTCGCTGTCGTTGTTCGCCCTGCACGTGCCGCTGTTCACCCTGTTCTCGCGGACCGAGAAGCTGATCCGCGCGCCGGGAGATTGCCTGGCCGACTGGGCCTTCTGCGTCGATGAGGCGACCCGCCAGCCGCTGTCGCTGTGGCTGTACCCGCTGTTCCTGCTGTTCATGGTGATCAGCTGTGTGCTGGTGCAGGAGCGCTGCGTGGTGCCGGTGCGCAAGTGGCTGGTGCGGCACCTGTTGCCCGCACCGCCGAGCACGCGGCGGCGGGTGGTTACCGAGTCGTAATCCCCGGTCCGGGCTGTTCGCGAGCAAGGACTGGGCGTCTCCCTCGGCCCTGCAGGTTCAGGTCGCGCTGTTCGCAGGAGCGAGCGTGCTCGCGAACCGGATGGCATGCCGGGCTTCGCCAACTCTGCCAACTTGCGTTGCCCGTGCTAGGTTTTCCGCAGCGCCGCCGCTGCGGCCCTTCGCGGACGAAGATCACCATGCCCATCGAGTTCCGCCTGCTCCGTGGCGAGGCCATCCGCCCCTTCATCGATGATCTGGCGCGCCTGCGGATCACCGTGTTCCGCGAGTTCCCCTATCTCTACGACAGCAGTCCCGAGAGCGAGACCCATTACCTCGATGCCTGCGTACGCTCGGCCTGGAGCCTGTGCGTGCTGGTGCTCGACGAGGGGCGGGTGGTCGGCGCCGCCACCGGCCTGCCGTTACAGGACGAGGCCGAAGACGTTCAGCGACTCTTCCTCGAACGGGGCTGGAACCCCGAACGCATTTTCTGTTTCGGCGAGTCGGTCCTGCTACCGGCCTACCGCAGCGGCGAGCCGGACCTGCGCTTCTTCGACGAACGCGAGCGTTATGCGCGTGGGCTGCAACGCTTCGACTGGTGCGCCTTTTGCGCACTGCAGCGCTCGCTGGCGCATCCGGCGCGCCCCGCCGGCTACCGGACACCGGACGAGTTCTGGTTGCAGCGCGGTTTCACTCCCCACCCGGCCTTGCGCACCGAGTACCACTGGCGGGACATCGGCGAGGCGTTCGAAAGCGCCAAACCCATGTCCTTCTGGCTCAAGGAACTGAGCTGATGCTCCGCATTGCCGCCGGCCGGTGACATGGAGCATGGCGACTCCGAGTGCTCGACCCGGACTTTCGACGGGTGGCAAGGCGGGGCGCGGTAGTTATGCTCCGGGCATAACTCTAAGAGGGACATTCCATGCTCCGACTGGCTCTGTGCGCCTTCCTCCTGCTGCTGGCCGGCTGCAGTACGCCCGGCGCGTTCTTCGGCGCGCTCGACGGCCCGATGTTCAGCGCGCAGCCGGGCGATCCGCAGCAGGCGACGGTGTACATCTATCGACCGCAGAACCAGTGGTCCGACGAGGAGCTGGAAGCGCCGGGGCTGTTCCTCAACAACGTGCTGATCGGCAGCCTGCCGAGCAACGGCTATTTCGCCATGACCTTCGCGCCGGGCAGCTACCAGTTGCAGATGCGCCGTCCGCTCCTGGGCAGCTTCTGGACCTTCTTCGCCGGCGGCACCCTGGACTTCACCCTGATCTCCGGCTTCGGCCTGGAGGCCAAGGCGGGCGAGGTCTACTACCTGCGCTACGACGAAACCCACACGCCGCCCAAATTCCAGCACAACGCGGGGGAGGGGGCCGGCCCGCTGAACCTGGTGGGCAGCGAACTCGGTTCGCGGGAAATTCCCGCCACGCGTCAGGTACAGGAGCCGGTGAGCATCGCCGCCAGCGGCCGGGAAGTTCGCAAGCCGGGCTTCTTCGAACGCATCGGCCTGTGAGCGGAAATCCTGTCCGGAGTTATGAGTTCACCTCATAACTCCTTGAGTTTTTATGGTTACCGGGCCGTTCGTGCCCGGTGCTAAAAACGTCGCAAAGCAAGCCCGGTTGCGGTGTAGTAGCGGCGTATTACCCGCTGCCCGCGCGACTGGCTAAGCTCTCCCGCATGCCCGGCCACCACGGCCGGGCCCTGCCGGGAGACGCCCACGATGGCCGCGAAGAAGATCCTGATGCTGGTCGGCGACTACGCCGAAGACTACGAAACGATGGTGCCATTCCAGGCACTGCTGATGGTCGGGCACACCGTCCACGCCGTCTGCCCGGACAAGAAGGCCGGCCAGAGCATCCGCACCGCCATCCACGATTTCGAAGGCGACCAGACCTACAGTGAGAAGCCCGGCCACAACTTCGCCCTCAACGCCGACTTCGCCGATGTGCGCGCCGAAGACTACGACGCGCTGCTGATCCCCGGCGGCCGCGCCCCGGAATACCTGCGCCTGAACGCCAGGGTGATCGAGCTGGTGAAGGCCTTCGACGCCGCGAAGAAACCCATCGCCGCCGTCTGCCACGGCGCCCAGCTGCTGGCTGCTGCCGGCGTACTCAAGGGCCGCGCCTGCAGCGCCTACCCGGCCTGCGGCCCGGAAGTGACGCTGGCCGGCGGCGAGTATGTGGACATCCCGGTGGACGCCGCCCATGTCGACGGCAACCTGGTCACCGCCCCGGCCTGGCCGGCGCATCCGGCGTGGCTGGCGAAGTTCCTCGAGGTGCTGGGTACCAGGATCAGCCTGTAGACTGGCCGACATCGAAGCTGGAGCAGCCGTTCATGTGCGAACTCTATGTCAAGGCCGACCCGATTCTCTACGAGTCGCGCTCGCGCTCGCTGCGCATCCGTGGCGTGGTCACCACGTTGCGCCTGGAGAACCAGTTCTGGGACATCCTGCGCGAGATCGCCGAGGTGGACGGCATGACCACCAACCAGCTGATCGCCAAGCTCTACGACGAGGTGATGGACTTCCGCGGGGAGGTGGTGAACTTCGCGTCCTTCCTGCGGGTGAGCTGCACACGCTTCCTCGCTCAGCGACGGGACAACGTGGTGGAGCTGAATCGGGTACCGCGTAGCGCGTGATGCACGCGGTCTGCTTTTCGTAGGACCGAGGGGGATGCCCAGTCCTTGCTCGCGAACAGGTTTCCGGCGGCACCAGCGCCGTGCGGTTCGCGAGCAAGCTCGCTCCTACAGGGAAACACCGTTGCTGCCGGCTGTTGTAGGAGCGGATTTATCCGCGATCGGCCAGCCACAGGTCGATGCCACAAAAATTCCACGCATGAAAAAGCCCGGCACTTGGCCAGGCTTTTTCAGGGAGCGGTCATGCAGTGATCACTGCACTTCCACCGCCAGGTTCTCGGCG
Organism: Pseudomonas sp. MT3; assembly: GCF_054720805.1. Lineage (NCBI taxonomy): Bacteria > Pseudomonadati > Pseudomonadota > Gammaproteobacteria > Pseudomonadales > Pseudomonadaceae > Pseudomonas > Pseudomonas sp. MT3. The sequence continues at coordinate 317,643 of NZ_JBTVPY010000003.1, read as the reverse complement.
ATCTTCTTCTGCCAGATGGCCGGGCCGGTGATGTGCACCGACTCGCCATTGGTGTCGACCGCAACGGTCACCGGCATGTCTTTGACTTCGAACTCGTAGATCGCTTCCATGCCCAGTTCGGCGAAGGCCAGGACCTTGGACTTCTTGATCGCCTGGGCGACCAGGTACGCGGCGCCGCCCACGGCCATCAGGTAGACGGCCTTGTTGTCCTTGATCGCCTCGATGGCGATCGGGCCGCGCTCGGACTTGCCGATCATGCCCAGCAGGCCGGTCTGCTCGAGGATCTGGCGGGTGAACTTGTCCATGCGGGTCGCGGTGGTCGGGCCAGCCGGGCCAACCACTTCGTCACCGACCGGATCGACCGGGCCGACGTAGTAGATGAAGCGACCCTTGAGGTCCACCGGCAGCTCTTCGCCCTTGTTCAGCATGTCGACCATGCGCTTGTGCGCGGCGTCGCGGCCGGTGAGCATCTTGCCGTTGAGCAGGATGGTCTCGCCCGGCTTCCAGCTCTGCACTTCTTCCGGGGTGATGCTGTCCAGGTTGACGCGGCGCGCGGACGGGCCGGCTTCCCAGACGATTTCCGGGTAGGCGTCCAGGGACGGCGCTTCCAGTTCGGCCGGGCCCGAGCCGTCGAGCACGAAGTGCGCGTGACGGGTGGCGGCGCAGTTGGGGATCATGCACACCGGCAGCGAGGCGGCGTGGGTCGGGTAGTCCATGATCTTCACGTCGAGCACGGTGGTCAGGCCGCCCAGGCCCTGGGCACCGATGCCCAACTGGTTGACCTTCTCGAACAGCTCGAGGCGCATTTCCTCGATCTTGTTCTGCGGGCCGCGGGCTTTCAGCTCGTGGATGTCGATCTCGTCCATCAGGACTTCCTTCGCCATCACCGCGGCCTTCTCGGCGGTACCGCCGATGCCGATGCCGAGCATGCCCGGCGGGCACCAGCCGGCGCCCATGGTCGGAACGGTCTTCAGCACCCAGTCGACGATGGAGTCGGACGGGTTGAGCATGGCCATCTTCGACTTGTTCTCGGAGCCGCCGCCCTTGGCTGCGACGTCCACTTCCACGGTGTTGCCCGGGACGATGGAGTAGTGGATCACCGCCGGGGTGTTGTCCTTGGTGTTCTTACGCGCGCCGGCCGGGTCGGCCAGGATGGAGGCGCGCAGGACGTTCTCCGGCAGGTTGTAGGCGCGACGCACGCCTTCGTTGATCATGTCGTCGACGCTCATGGTGGCGCCGGCCCAGCTCACGTCCATGCCGACGCGGACGAATACGGTGACGATACCGGTGTCCTGGCAGATCGGGCGGTGGCCGGTGGCGCACATGCGCGAGTTGATCAGGATCTGCGCCATCGAGTCCCGGGCAGCCGGCGATTCTTCGCGCAGGTAGGCCTCATGCATGGCCTGGATGAAGTCAACCGGGTGGTAGTAGGAGATGAACTGCAGGGCATCGGCGACGCTCTGGATCAGGTCGTCTTGCTTGATCACGGCCATGGAGCACGGTCCTCTTCAGGCGGGAAAGTCAGGCGCGAGGCCTGTTACTTCGGGAGTACGCCGGCACGGTTCCGGCGAAAAAAGGCGCCGTAGTATACCGCTGCGGCCGCTTGCCGCGCACGCGCCAGTGATCCGACCTTGGTCCCAGATGGCCTGTCATCGCCCACATTCCGGTCGGCTAGGCATTCAGGCGCTTTGCTAGTAAATTGTAAGCCATGTGCCATTACGGGATGGAGCCCCATGAGCACACTGCTGAAACAGCGCGCCTTACAAAAACTACTCATCAGGCGATTCGGCATGGCCGTCGGGACTTATGCGCTGGCGCTGCTATTGCTGTGGATGGCTGTGTTCGGCGAGTTCTTCCGGGGCACCGTCGCCTTCGCGCTGGGTGCCACGCTGTGGGTAGCGGGGAGCCAACTGGTGCTTTTCTGGCTATTCCTCAGCGGACGCAACCGGCGCTTCTCCGACCCCAGCCTGACCGAACCGCAGGTGCTGGTGGCGATTTTCTGGCACACCCTGTTCCTCGCCAATGTCGATACCGCGCGGGGCACCCTGATGGTGTTCTACGTGCTGATCCTGCTGTTCGGCGTATTCCAGTTGCAGCCCAGGGTGTTCGCACGTTGCGCGGCGCTGGCGTTCATTGCCTTCGCCGGCCTGAACCTGTGGGAAGCCTTCGGGCAGCGCCTCGCACTGCCCGCCCAGGCGGTCCTGCAACTGCTGGTGCTGTTCATCGTGCTGGCCTGGCTCAGCCTGTTCGCCGGCTATGTCCAGGCGCTGCGTCAACGCATGCGCCAGCGCCGCTACGCGTTGCAGGCGCACCAGGACACCCTGCGCGGGATGATGCGCCAACTGGAAGACCTGGTGGCCACCGACGAGCTGACCGGCCTGTACAATCGCCGCCACTTCCTGCGCCTGGCCGGCCGCGCGCTGGACGGCATGCGCGCAAGCCAGCGCCACGGCCTGGCGCTGATCGACCTGGACCACTTCAAGCGCATCAACGACATCCACGGCCATGCCGCCGGTGACCGCGTGCTGCAGACCTTCGCCGCGGTGGCGCGGGCCTGCCTGCGCGAGGGCGACATCCTGGCGCGCTACGGCGGCGAGGAGTTCGTCCTGCTGCTGCCCAACGCCGATGCCGACCGCCTGACCTCCTGTTGCGAGCGGCTGCGCACGGCCTATGCCGCCGCCGAACCGGTGGGGGTGAACATCGAAGTGCTGAGCCTGTCGGTGGGGATGACCCTGCTGGAGCCCTGCGACGACCTCGACGAGGCCTTGCAACGGGCCGACCAGGCGCTCTACCGTGCGAAACGCAGCGGACGTAACCGCTGCGATGCCGCATGGGAGTGGATGCGTGCCTGAACTCCAGGCCGGAGCGCAACGCTGGACGGTGCAACCCGGTGTCAATCTGCTGGATGCCTTGCGTGAAGCGGGCGTCGCCGTGCCGTACAGCTGCCGTGCGGGGAGCTGCCATGCCTGCCTGGTGCGCTGCAGCCGGGGCGAGGTGCTCGACGCGCAGCCCGAGGCGCTGGATGCCGCGCGGCGCGATGAAGGCTGGCGGCTGTCGTGCCAGTGCCGGGTCATCGAAGACCTGGCCGTGGAGGTCTTCGATCCGCAGCGCGACGGCTTGCCCGCCAGCGTCGCCGAGCTGGACTGGCCGGCGCCGGACGTGCTGCGTCTTCGCCTCACTCCACAACGTCCGCTGCGCTACCGCGCCGGGCAACACCTGGTCCTCTGGAGCGCCGAAGGCGTGGCGCGGCCGTATTCGCTGGCCAGCCTGCCGGGCGTCGATCCCTGGCTGGAGTTTCACATCGATTGCCGCCTGCCCGGCGCATTCAGCGACTTCGCCCGCCGGCTGAAGGCGGGCGACAGCGTACGCCTGGGCGAACTGCGCGGCGGCGCCTTGCACTATGACCCGGAATGGCACGAGCAGCCGCTGTTGCTGATGGCCTCCGGTACCGGCCTTGCGCCGCTCTGGGGTGTGCTGCGCGAGGCGCTGCGCCAGCATCATGCCGGGCCCATCCGGATCATTCACCAGGCCCATGACAGCGCCGGCCACTACCTCGCCGAACCGCTGCGCGCGCTTGCCACGGCGCGCCCGGCGCTGGAGGTCACGCTGATGACTGCGGCCGAGTCGGCCGAAGTTTTGGCGCAACTCCAGCTTGTTTCGCGGCGAACCCTCGCCTTACTCTGCGGCCATCCCGACAGTGTCGATGCCTTCGCGCGCCGCCTCTACCTTTGCGGCGTACCGCGTGGCCAGACGCTGGCCGACCTGTTCCTGCCCCACGCCTGAAGCGGGCGCGCGGCCCCAATAGAAAAAGTCCAATAACAAGGAATTGCCATGAGCGAACAGATTCTCGTCGAGCGCGAGCAAGGCTTGCTGACCTTGCGCCTGAACCGTCCGGACAAGATGAATGCGCTGACCCGCACCATGTATTCCGCCCTGTCCGAAGCCCTGGAGGCGGCGCAGGCGGACCGTTCCGTGCGCGTGGTACTGATCACCGGCGGCGCCGAGTGCTTCACCAGTGGCAACGATATCGTCGATTTCCTCCAGCAGCCGCCCAGCGGCCCGGACAGTCCGGTGTTCCGCTTCATGCGCGCGCTGATGGACTTCACCAAGCCGGTGGTCGCGGCGGTGGCCGGCCCCGCCGTGGGCATCGGCACCACCCTGCTGCTGCACTGCGACCAGGTCTTCGTCGCCCAGGGCAGCAAGTTCAAGATGCCCTTCGTCAATCTTGGCCTGTGCCCGGAGTTCGGCTCCAGCTTCCTGGTGCCGCGTCTGGTCGGCCCGGTGAAGGCCGCCAGCCTGCTGATGCGCGGCGAAGGTTTCAGCGGTGAGCAGGCGGTGGCATTCGGCATCGCCAACGAAGCGCTGGCCGACGGCGCCGCCGCCATCGAGCGTGCCCGCGAGGTTTGCCAGGCGTTGCAGCAACTGCCGCCGGCGGCGGTGGTGCTGAGCAAGCGTCTGCTCAAGGCGCCGTACATCGAGGAATTGCGCCGGGTGGTGGTGGAGGAGGGGCAACTCTTCGTCGAGCGCCTGCACTCGCCGGAAGCCCAGGAGGCGCTGAGCGCCTTCACCCAGCGCCGCCAGCCGGATTTTTCGAAGTTCCTGTAAGGGCCCCGCCCTGATGAGGCCCTTGTAGGACCGAGGGGGCCCCCAGTCCTTGCTCGCGAACTGTCCGGCGCTTGTGTCGCCGGGAAGTCCGTTCGCGAGCAAGCTCGCTCCTACGGTGCTGTGGCGCGCATAGCATCTACGTCGGACATCCCGCGCCCATGTTGCCCACACAATCTGTGGAATGCACTGTGGATAAGCTCTGGGGCAACCCGGCGAACCCACGTCAGCCGTGACCTGCAGGGGATTGAGCGGTATTTGAGCGACGTCCGGCAGGTTGCCCACATAAGGTGTGGAAGGCGTTGTGGATAAGCTCTGGTGCAACCGCTGCAGTTCCGACTCCACGCGGCTTGAAGCAGATTGAGCAAGAATTGAGCTGCCAGTGGGCATCTGGCGAGCGGCTCTTTGTAGGAGCGAGCTTGCTCGCGAACAGCCCAGCCATAGAATCTCCGGCGAGCCCGGTTCGCGAGCAAGCTCGCTTCTACAGTCCCGTGGATCTGCGCTATGGACATGAAAAAGCCGCCCCGAGGGGCGGCTTCTTGTATTGGCCGAGATCAGACCAGCAGGTCACCCACGTGCAACACCTTCATGGTGTTGGTGCCGCCCTGGGCGGTGTAGCTGTCGCCCTTGGTCAGGATCACCCAGTCACCCTTGGTCACCACGCCACGCTGCAGCAGCGCGTCGACGGCTTCCTGGCTGACACGTTCCGGCGGCAGGGCGGCCGGGTCGAAGGGGATGGTTTCCACGCCACGGAACAGCGCCACGCGGGCCTGGGTCTCGCGGTGCGGGGAGTAGGCGAAGATCGGTACCGAGGAACGGATGCGCGACATGATCAGCGGGGTGTAACCGCTTTCGGTCAGGCAGATGATCGCCTTGATGCCCGGGAAGTGGTTGGCGGTGTACATGGCCGCCAGGGCGATGCTTTCGTCGCAGCGCTCGAAGGTCTGGCCGATACGGTGGCTGGACTTCTTGGTGGTCGGGTGCTTCTCGGCGCCGGCGCAGATGCGCGCCATCGCCTTGACCGCTTCCACCGGGTATTCGCCGGCGGCGGATTCGGCCGAGAGCATCACGGCGTCGGTGTAGTCGAGCACGGCGTTGGCTACGTCGGAGACTTCCGCGCGGGTCGGCATCGGGTTGTGGATCATCGACTCCATCATCTGGGTCGCGGTGATCACCGCCTTGTTGTAGCGGCGCGCGTGCAGAATGATCTTCTTCTGGATGCCCACCAGTTCGGCATCGCCGATTTCCACGCCGAGGTCGCCACGGGCCACCATCACCGCGTCGCTGGCACGGATCAGGCCGTCCAGGGCTTCGTCGTCGGCCACGGCTTCGGCGCGCTCGATCTTGGCCACCAGCCAGGCGCTGCCGCCGGCTTCGGTGAGCAGGCGACGGGCGTATTCCATGTCCTTGGCGTCACGCGGGAAGGACACGGCGACATAATCCAGGTCCATGCTCGCGGCCAGCTTGATGTCGGCCTTGTCCTTCTCGGTCAGGGCCGGCGCGGTGAGGCCGCCGCCACGGCGGTTGATGCCCTTGTGGTCGGACAGCGGGCCGCCGATCAGTACTTCGCAGACCAGTTCGTCGGCTTTCACTTCCTTCACGACCATGACCACACGGCCGTCGTCCAGCAGCAGCTCGTCGCCGATGCCGCAATCCTTGACCAGGTCCGGGTAGTCGATGCCGACGACTTGCTGGTTGCCGTCGGTGCGCGGGTGGCTGGTGGAGAAGCGGAAGGTGTCGCCGACCGCCAGTTCGATGCGCTTGTTGGCGAACTTGGCGATGCGGATCTTCGGACCCTGCAGGTCGCCCAGCAGCGCTACGAAGCGGCCGTGCTTGGCGGCGATGTCGCGCACCAGTTGGGCGCGGGCGCGGTGTTCGTCGGGAGTACCGTGGGAGAAGTTCAGGCGGGCGACGTCGATCCCGGCGAGGATCAGCTGTTCCAGCACTTCGGGAGAGTTGCTGGCTGGGCCGAGGGTGGCGACGATCTTGGTGCGGCGAAGGGACATGCGGGACTCCTAGGGGAAAGCAAGCAGCGGTCAGGCTGCCCCTGGATCCTGAGCCGGCTCTGGGGCAGCCAGGGCGCCATCTTACTCTGTTTCAGGTGACAGGTCTGATCACCAGCAGATCGCATTCCACTTCTTCGAGCACCCGTTCGGCGGTCTGGCCGATCAGCGCGTTGTCGAACTGTCCACGGGCGACCGCGCCCATCAGCAGCAGGTCGATGTCGTTGTCGCGCACATAGGCGGGAATCACTTCCTCGGCGAAGCCCTGGCCGAGCCGAGTGCGGGTCCGGTCGATGGCCGGGTACTGTGCCAGCAGGGCATCGAAGGCTTCACGGTGGTGGGTTTCGGTGCGCCGTACATAGTTGTCATAGTCGGCCAGCAGCTCGGCGTTGAACGCCAGGGTGTGCGGCAGCGCGACGTAGGCGTGCAGGTAGTGCGCCTGGAGTTTCAGGCGTTGTTCGAACTCGCGGGCCACGCCGATCAGGCGGTGGTCCAGCGCCGCCGGCTTGTCGCTGGCGTGCAGCGGGTCGAGTGCCGCGCACAGGCGTTCGCCGCGCCATTGGCCGTGCTGCACCAGCCATAGCGGCTGCGGGCAATGGCGGATCAGTTGCCAGTCATGATTGGTCAGCACCAGGCGTCTGAGCAGGCTGTGGTGGTGGGCCGACTTGAGTACCAGGTCGGGCTGGCTCTGTTCGCAGTGCAGGACGATCTGCCGATGCAGTGGTTTGCCCCAGCGTACCTGGCATTTCACTTCGAGGCCGGCCTGGCGCAGCGGGGCGGCGAGTTTTTCCAGCCAGGCGAGGCGTTCGTCGAGCAGGCTCTGCCGGCCCCGCTCGAGATCGCTCTGCTCCAGCAGCAGGGTATTGTCCAGGGCGGGATTGAACTCGCAGGCCAGCAGCTCCAGGCGGGCGCCGCTGCGTTCGGCGATCCACTGGGCGCGGGCGAGCGCGGGCTGGTCCTCGCGGGTGGGGTCGATGATGACGAGCAGGTGCTTCAGGTTCATGGCGGCGTCCTCGCGCGGTCTGCGCTCATTGCAGTGCAAGCGTAGACACTGCCGCTTGACCTGTGTCAGCGGCGTGGTCGGGTTCCGTCGTCAGTTGCGCGGTGAGGTCTGGTTCAGCACTCGGTCCAGGTGGCGTGCGCCTTTCTCGGCCAGCTCGCCGTCGGGGAACTCGGCGAGTTGCCGGCGCAGGTAGGCGATGGCCTGGTTGCGGTCGGCGTGCGGGTTGTCCGGCGCCATGTACATCAGGCCGAGCTGGTACAGCGCCTTTTCGCGGATGTCCGGCGGGATGGCCGGGTCGTTGGCGCCCAGCAGGTAGAGCTGCGCGGCCTCGGCGACGCGGTCCTTGAGCACCGCGCGGCGCGACAACAGGGTCATGTCCGGATCGAGGCTGGGTTTGTTCAGGTCCAGGTTGTACTGCGGTTGCCAGTCCGCCAGCAGTTCGCGGGCGTTCTTCTGCACCGGGTCCCTGGCGCGCTGGCGGATCATCAGGATGCGCGCGTCGGCGTGCGCGGCGGCCTGGGTGCCGGGGAACTCGCGGTCGATGCGCTCGAAGTACTGCTGCGCCTTCGCATCGTCGCGCTGGTCGTTGAAGCGGCTCATGTAGATCAGGCCGATCTGGTACAGCGCGATGGCGCGTACTTCCGAGCTGTAGCGGGTGTTGTCGTAGCCGCTCAGGTAAAGCTTCTCGGCCTCGGCGCTCTTGTTGTCGCGGATGGCCTGGGCGCTGTAGGTCAGCAGGTCGCCTTCCTCTTCCACCGCGGCGGTCATGCGCTTGTTCTTCAACTGCTTGTATTCGGCGACTTCGCCGGTGGTGATCTGCGCGACGAACAGCGGGGTGGTCGGGGCGCAGGCGGCGAGCCAGGGCAGCAGCACGGCGAACGGCAGGGCAATCGAGAGGGCATGGGCTAAACGCATGGCAGCTCCTTTGCGCCAGGGCGAAGTCCACGTGAGTCTAGTGGCGGGCTTCAGTACGGCCAAGACGGGCCGATACACTTCCCAACGGAGGATATGCCCATGCGAACCCTGGCCACCCTGCTGCTGCTCCTGAGTGTTACCGGATGCACCAGCTGGTCGATGAATTACCACCTGAACAACGCCTACCGTTCGTACAAGAGCGGCGATTGCGAGCGAGTCATGCTGGAGCTCTCGGAAACCGAGCGCAAGAGCCGCGCGCGGCCCTGGTTGCAGCCGGAGATATCCATGTTGCGCGGGCAATGCCTGGAGCGGCAGAAGTTTTTCGTCGATGCCGCACAGACCTACCAGTTCATCATCGCCCGTTACCCGACCAGCGAGTATGCTTACCGCGCCAAGGCCCGGCTGGAGACGCTGCGTCTGAATGGCCGTCTGCCCGGCGATACCGCGCGCAGTTATCCAGTCACGCCCTGACCGCCGGTCGGTGCTGAGCTTGAGCGGTACCGATCGCTGGCTAATCTCATGGAGTGACTTCACGGAGGAGGTTGGAATGCGCGCCCTGTGGCTCTGCGTCTGGTGTTTTCCCCTGTTGGTCTACGCCGACATCTATCGCTGGACCGACGCGCAGGGCAAGGTGCATTTCAGCGAAACCCCACCGCCGGGGGCGCAGCGCATCGAAGTGAAGCCCCAGGTCGTCGAGCGTGATGCGGCGACCCGCGAGCGGGAGGAGCGCACCCGCCGGTTCTACGATGCCCGCCGTGACGAGCAGGCCGCCGCGCAGACCAAGGCGGTCCGGCAGCAGGCCGAGCTGAGCGCCCAGTGCGCGCGCTGGCAGCATGACCTGAATACGCTCAGCCTGGGCGGTCGCTACTTCACGAAGGGCAGCGACGGTGAACGAACCTACTACAGCGATGCACAGATTGACGCCGCTCGTCGCGAGCTCGAAGCGCGCCTGGCGGAAGGTTGTCGTTAGGACTGGCCCTGAGCGGGCGGCATCGTCATACTGGACGATCTCTCATAGCGAAACGCCATTATGCGCCATTCACGACACATAGAGCGCCATCAGCTGCCCTATTACCTGAAGGTGTTCAACAGCATCACCGACAAACCGATGGGCTACCTGGGCAATGTCTCGCTGGACGGGATGTTGCTGATCAGCCAACTGCCGATGCTGGTGGGCGGCCGTTTCGACATGCGCCTGAAGATTCCCGGCCATGACGGCAAGCTGCAACTGATCGAGTTTTCCGCGACCTGCCAGTGGTGCCGCGAGGACGTCAACCCAGGCAACTTCGACTCCGGTTTCAGCCTGGTGGCGCCGCCGATCGAGTACGTCGAGCTGGTCGATGCGCTACGCCGTTATTTCAGTTTTCGCCGTCAGGTGGAGTCGGTCTGAAGCGCAGGACGCGCTAAGCCGACCTGGCGGTAGCGAAAGGCAGGATGCCGGAAGTTCCGGTCGCCAGAGCAGGGCGTAACCTTGTTCCCAGTGCACTCCGAGCTCGGCCCTGTTGCCGCCGGTTGAGCACGGTGTATCGGCGTACAACCGCGAAGGGTTGTACGCCTGCGTTCCTTTCTTATCCGTTTGCAGGACCGCGGCCCTGTAGGAACGAGGGGGACGCCTAGTTCTTGCTCGCGAACAGTGCTTCCAGGCCGCATCGATGCTGGGCGGTTCGCGAGCAAGCTCGCTCCTACGAAAAGCGCTTCCGGAACGGGATGCTCGCGCCGAGAGGGCGAAACAAAATCTCTCGCCCTATAACGCCCCCGCCTTCTTCCAGCCCAGATAGCGGCTGACCAGCTCCGGCCCGAGTTGGCTGGGCCGCGCATCCAGCACCGGTACGCCGTGGGCGAGCAGTTTCTCGTGCAGCCCGGCGCGGGCGTTCAGGTAGTCCACCGTGCCACAGTAGGCCAGCGCGTCTTCGTACCCTTCCACGGGGGACTGCCGCAGCCGGTCGAGCACTTCTTCGCGCAGGCTGGCCACCAGCACCCGGTGTTGCCGGCCCAGGCGTTTCACCGCGGCGACCAGGTCCTCGTCGTCCTCATCGCGCAGGTTGGTGATGATCACCACCAGGGCGCGGCGGCGCTGGCGGGTAAGCACGGCCTGGACCGCTGCCGCGTAGTCCGCCGCCCGCTGGCTGCTGTCCAGGTCGTAGACAGCATTGAGCAGCACGCTCAACTGCGCGCTGCCCTTGCCTGGCGGCAGGTGGCGCGGCTGGTCGCCGGCGAAGGTCATCAGGCCCACGGCATCGCCCTGGCGCAGCGCGACATAGGCCAGCAGCAGGCTGGAGTTGAGGGCGTGGTCGAAGTGCGACAGGTCGCCGTCGTGGCTGCGCATGCGCCGCCCGCAGTCGAGCAGGAAGAGAATCTGCTGGTCGCGCTCGTCCTGGTATTCGCGGGCGATCGGCATGCGCTTGCGGGCGGTGGCTTTCCAGTCGATCTGCCGCAGCGTGTCGCCATCACGAAATTCGCGCAGCTGGTGGAACTCCAGGCCCAGGCCGCGGCGTTGCCCGGCGCGCACGCCGATGCGGTTCAGCCAGTGGTCCACGGCCATCAGCTCGGCGCCGTAGATGCGCGCGAAGTCGGGGTAGACGCGGGTTTCGCTGCGCTCTTCCAGATAACGCCGGCCCTTCCACAGGCGTAGCGGGCTGGACAGTTCCACTTCGCAGCGCGGGAAGACGAAATGCCCGCGAGACAGCGGGCGCACGCGGTAGCCCAGCTCGGTCTGCTCGCCCGGCCGTAGCTCGATCACCTGCGGCAGGTGCTCGAAGTCCATCGCACCGGGAAGGTGATCGAACACGGTCACGCGCTGCACCTGGGCGTAGCGATGGTGCAGTTGCAGGCGCACTTCGCTCCAGCGGCCCAGCGGCAGGTTGCCGCTCATCTGCCGCTCCAGGCGCGGCGAGGGCAGGCGGCGCAGCCATAGGGCGTCGACCAGTGCGAGCAGCGCCAGGGCGCACAGGACGCCCCACCAGAGGCGCTCGAGCAGCGCCGGCGCCGGGATATCCAGGGCCGCCGCCGTGCCCAGCGCGATGGCCACGGCCAACAGCACGCCGAGCAGCGCGAGAAGGACGCGCGATGGCTTCATAGGCGCGGCGCCGGTACCTGGTCGAGCAGTTGTTGCAGCACCTGGTCCACCGACAGGCCCTCGATGTCCAGTTCCGGCGACAGCCGCACGCGATGGCGCAGCACCGCCAGGGCGCTGCCCTTGACGTCGTCCGGCAGTACGAAGTCGCCACTGCGCAGCAGCGCCCGCGCCCGTGCGCAACGCACCAGCGCGATGGACGCACGCGGTCCGGCGCCCAGGGCCAGGCCCGGCCAGTTACGGGTAGTGCGGGCGATACGTACGGCGTAGTCCAGCACCTGGTCGTCGATCGGCAGGTCGGAGGCGATCTTCTGCAGCGCCATGACGTCCTTCTCCTTGAGCAGGGGACGGATCGGCGCCACGTCGAGCATGTCGCTGCGCGCGGAGCGGGTGACCTGGCGCACCAGGGTCTGCTCCTCGGCTTCCAGCGGGTAGTCGATGCGCAGCTTGAGCATGAAGCGGTCCAGCTCCGCCTCGGGCAGCGGGTAGGTGCCTTCCTGCTCGATAGGGTTCTGGGTCGCCAGCACCATGAACGGCTGCGGCACCGGCAGGGCGCGGCCTTCGAGGGTGACCTGGCGTTCCTGCATGACTTCCAGCAGGGCGGCCTGGGTCTTGGCCGGCGCGCGGTTGATCTCGTCGGCCAGCAGCAGGTGGGTGAACACCGGCCCCTTGCGCAGCTTGAACTGCTCGGTGGCAAGGTCGTAGACCGCATGGCCGGTGACGTCGCTGGGCATCAGGTCGGGGGTGAACTGGATGCGCGCGAAGCCGCCGTCGAAGCAGCGGGCGAGGGCGCGCACCAGCAGGGTCTTGCCCAGGCCGGGAACGCCTTCGATGAGGACGTGGCCGCCGGCGAGCAGCGCGGTGAGCACGTCGTCGATCACACCCTGCTGGCCGATCAGCGCCTTCTGCAGTTCATGACGCAGCGCCTGGGCCAACTGGCTGGCGCGCTGGCGCTGGGCGGCCGGATTGGAGGAGGGGCTGGCGGGTTCAGGTGTTTGTTCGCTCATAGGGCATTCCTGAGGCTTTGCAGGTGGGCGACCTGGCGGGTGAATTCGGCGATGGCCATGCGTTGCTGCGGATAGGGTCGCATGGCCTGGCTGATGGCGCTGACCGACAGCCGCGTCATGCGGCCCAGGGTCTGCCATTGTTCGGCGACGGGCAGGCGTTCGAAGCCCGGCTGGCGCTGTCGCGCGCGGCGCAGGATGTCACGCTGCAGCCCCTGCAGCAGGGCGATCTGGCCGCGCTGGCGGAGGACGAAGTCGGCGCCGGCGCGCAGGTGTTCTTCCAGTTGCCGGCGACCGCGCGCCGGGCTCGGTTGCAGCGGTCCCTGGCGCAATCCCTGGCGCCACAGGGCGAGCGCCAGCAGCAGGGCGCAGGCGACCAGCGCTTGCGGGAAGTAGCGCGCCAGCAGGGTGAAGAGGCTGTCGCCGTCGGCGCGATAGACCAGGGTCACGTTGCTGTCCTGGGTCAGGTACCAGAGCAGCCAGGCGTTGTCGTAGTCGCCCAGTTGGTCGTTCTGCCAGATCCAGTTGTCGGTCAGTACGGTGATCAGGCCCTTGTCCTGCTGCAGTTGCAGCAGGTGGGTGGCCTTTGCGCTGTTGGCCCAGGCGTAGGCGAGGTTCTTCGAGTCGAAGAGGTGGTACTCGGTATCGAAATCGATGTAGGCCGGCGCCTTTTCGTTTTCCAGGTAGAGCTTGGTCAGCGTGGGGTAGGCGTCTTCTTCCTGGTCAGGGTCGGCGTTCTCGGGGACTTCCGGGGCGACTGGCTGTTCGGTCGAGGGCTCCACGGCGGACTTGTCCTCCGTTGGGGCGGTGCCTTTGTCCTTGTCGAGGTCCTCGGTGAGGAACTGTTGCACTCCCAGGCGATCGAGCAGCAGGTCGCCGCTCTTGCCTTCCTCCTCGTCCCACAGGCGTTCGGCGGTGACCACCAGGTGGCCGCCGCGTGAGGCCCAGTCGAGCAGGCGTGCGCTCTGCTTCGGCGTGAGGTTTTCTCGGCTGCCGAGCAGGATCAGTGTGTGGCCCTTGCTCGGCAACCGGTCGAGCGCTTCCAGCCCCTTGGCCGTGTTCACCGCCAGGCCGCGTCCGCGCAGGTAGGACTCGGCGGCCAGGTAGGGATTGGCGCGGGCTTCCGGCGCGGCGCCGTGCTCGATGGTTTCGGGATAGGGCTTGAGATGCGTGTAGAGGTAGTACCCGGTGCCGCCGAGCAGCAGCAGGACGGCGAGGGTGGCGAGCAGGACGACGGGCCGCCTCATGCGCGCACCTCGTTGCCGAACAGGCTGCGCCATTGCTCGCACAGTCGCTGCTTGAGGCCGTCCTGGGGCGCGCGATGACCGTAGGCGAGTGCTTGCCAGTGCTGGGTCAGGCTGCGGGCGAAGCTGTCCAGAGGCGGGTTGTCGAGGGTTTCCACGCGCGCCAGCACCTCGCCTTCGGTGGTGGAGTCGCGCAGCGGCAGGCGGAAGTCGTGCAGCAGGCGGCTGAGCAGGGCGCGGTACAGCAGGCCCAGCGCGGCGCGCGGCTGCTCGTCCCAGAGGCGCTCGGCCTCGCTGGCGACGTCCTCGGGAAGGCTTTCCGGGGTCAGCTCCAGGCCGAACAGCACGCTCGGCACTTCACGGCGCGGGTGCTGCGGCAGGCCGATGCGGCCGGCGAACAGGCGCAGCCATTCGCGGTAACGCCAGATCAGCAGGACGACTACGCTGAGCAGCGCGCCCCACAGCAATACCTCGATGATCTGCGCGATGGACTTGAACGCCTGCCAATGCTCCAGTGCCTTGAAGAAGTTCTCCAGGTTCCGATCCTGGTCGCCGCTGGACGCCTTCTTCTCCTTGTCGGGGTCGCTCAGCCGCCAGCGGGTCACGGTTTCGCTGTTGCGGAACGGCGGCGCCGCCAGGATGGCTTCGGCCGCGTGCCGCGACTGCTCGCTGTTCAGCACCTGGTTCTGCAGGCGCGAGGCTTGTGGGCCGCCGGGGTCCTGGTCGGGCAGAGGGCAGCTGTAACCGGGTTGCTCGGCGGCCCGGACGCTGGCACCGGGCAGTGGCGCCAGGCAGGCGGCGACCACCAGCAGCAGGGCGTAGGCGCTGCCGATCAGGCGCTGGCGCAGGCGGCGCAGCACCAACTCGATGTCCCAGGCTTCCAGTTCGCTGCGTCGGTTCAGGTAGAGGGTGAAGCCGCAGGCCACGTACACCGGTTCCCAGACCACCAGCAGCAGTGCGTAGAGAAGATTGCTCAGGTGCTCCATCCAGGCCCAGTCGCCGTCGGCGAGGCTGATCAGCGATTGCCATTTCCAGTCTGAAACCCACTGCTGCGGCAGCAGCAGGTAGAGCAAAGCGGACAGCCCGAGCCACAAGGCCAGCTCGAAGTGCATGCCGATCACCGTGAGCCAGGTGGCGCCGCCGGCATTGCGCTGGCCGAGGACCACCAGGCGCTGGCTGCGGGCCTGGCCTTTGAGCCCTTCGAGCTGTAGCACCGGCAGGTCGAAACTGCGGGTGGGGCTTGCGCGGCGCCACAGCAGGCTGGGCAGCAGTTGGCTCTTGAGCAGGCCGGGGAACGCCCGCAGCGCCTGCCTGAGGCTGGGCGTGTCACCGAACAGGGCGCGCGACAGGATGTACAGCGGCAGGCGTTCGAAGGCCGGCTTGAGCCACCAGAACAGCAGGATCGCCCAGCCCGAATGGTTCCACAGCAGCAGGCTGAGCACGGCGAACACCGGCAGGGTGACCAGTGCCCAGCTGGCCATCAGCAGACCGGCATGCCGGCGCGCCAGGAGAATGCCCAGGTCCAGGGCTTCCCACGGGCTGCGCGGACGAATGGCGACGCTGGCGTCAGTCAGGCGCATGACGGCTCCGTCCGGCAAAGACGAAATAGCCACCGACCAGCAGCCAGAGGCAGGCACCGACGATGTACTTCACGGTCGCCGGGAACTGCGTGACCGAGGACCAGTAGCCTTCGATGAAGGCGGCGATCAGCAACAGCAGGATCACCCCGCCCACCAGCCGTACGGACCGGGCCGCCGCCTGGCGCAGCGCGTCGAGACGGCTCAGGCGGCCGGGCGCCAGCAGCGCCCAGCCGAGCTTGAGGCCGGCGGCGCCGGCGAAGGTGATGGCGGTGAGCTCGAAGGCGCCGTGGCCGATGACGAAGGACCAGAAGGTCTCGATGTAGCCCACCTGGGTCAGGTGCCCGGCCACCGCGCCGATCATCAGGCCGTTGAACAGCAGGAAGAACAGGCTGCCCAGGCAGAACAGCAGGCCGCTGGCGAAGGTCTGAAAGGCGATGCCGATGTTGTTCATGATGTAGAAGGCGAACATCTTCCAGTCGTCGCCGGTGTCCCGTTCGCCCATCGGTCCCAGGCGCCCGGTTTCCGGCGAGTACATGGACTCCATGTCGGCCACCCGCTCGGGGGACATCACGCTGTAGACCAGGTCGGGGAAGTGGTAGACCAGCAGCCCCATCAGCAGCAGGCTGCCGTAGAGCAGCAGGCTGGCCACCGCGATGCAGCGCCACTCCTCGCGCACCAGGCGCGGGAAACCGGCGGTGATGAAACCGAGGATGCGCGCGCCCAGATGGCTGCGGTGCCGGTAGAACTGCTGGTGCCCGCGCATGGCCAGTTGTTGCAGGTGATCGATCAGGTGGCTGCTGTAGCCGCGTTCCTGCGCCAGCGCCAGTTGCTGGCAGATGCGTCGGTAATCCGCGGCAAATTCCTCGGGACGTTCAGAGGTTTCCTGGCGCTTGCCGCTTTCCAGTTGCTCCAGGCGCTTGCTGAAGCGTTTCCACGCACCCTGGTGGCGCTGTTCGAAGAGGGCCTGCTTCATGGCGTCCCCCGGCCGCTGCCCAGCAGCCCGCTGGCGATGGCGTTGAGTCGTGCCTCCGCGTGCTCGGGCGCGACACCCAGCGGCTCGGCGAGGATGCCGGCCAGTTCTTCGCGCCGTGCCGCGGACAGGTGCTCGGCGCGTTCGGCGAAGCTCATCAGTGCGCGCTGCTCCTCCAGGTTCAGCGGCCAGGGCGCGCGCTGCGGCGGGACCTCCGGCAGATGCGGACGGCTCGGCGGCGGATCGCGGTAGATCACCAGCGTGCCAGCGGCCAGATCGCCCAGGCGCTTGAACGCCGGGTTGGACAGGCAACTGAGCAGACCCAGGGTGTAGCCGAAGGGCAGGATGTCGGCGAAACGCAGCAGGTTGCGCAGCAGCGAGGCGGACCAGCCGATGGGCGTGCCGTCATCGTGGACCACGCGTAGGCCCATCATCTGCTTGCCGGGCGAGCGGCCCTGGTTGAGCACTTCGAAGAGCACCATGTACCACCAGGTCATGACGAAGGTGAGCAGCAGGCCGAGGCCGGTGCCGAGCTGGCCGAGGAAGGCCAGCGCCATGAACAGGGCGAACATCAGCAGGGCGCGGATGCCCAGGTCGACCAGGTAGGCGATCGCTCGCGGAATGACCCCGGCGGGACGCAGCAGCAGGTCGATCCCTTCCGGCGTTTCCACGTGGTAGCGGGTATCCAGCGCGGGGCTGGGTGGACGGATGTCCGGGCGTGGAGCGGCGGCTGCGGTCAATGGGAGTCGCTATCGATGGCTGAAAGGCTGATGCTAGCCAGCGCGGTGCGGCGAGGCAACCGCGCTGGCGGAGAATTGCAGACTCGCATCGGTTCGGTTGCGGCGGCATGCCGGGAAGCGCCCGTCGAGGCAGAGGATCGCCCGGAGCGAAAGGCCGTCGTCGGCCATTCGCGGCAGGGCCGGATCGCAGGGCTCCGCGACGGTCGAGAGGGCCTTTGGCCACGGGCTGGCGCCGTGGTTTGGAAGTGCGGCAATGCGCACTGTTAGACTGCGGCGCATCTGCACGCAGGCAAGGACACGCGCCATGACCGCCAGCCTCTTCTGGTACGACTACGAAACCACCGGCATCGATCCGCGCCGCGACCGGCCCTTGCAGGTCGCCGGCATCCGCACGGACGAGGCCCTCAACGAGATCGGCCAGCCGCTGAATCTCTATTGCCGTCCCAGCGACGACATCCTCCCGCACCCGGCGGCCTGCCTGGTCACCGGGATCGTCCCGCAGCGGCTGGAGGAACAGGGTCTCGGCGAGGCGGAGTTCATGACCCGCCTGCACGCCGAACTGGCGCAGCCGGGTACCTGCGTCGCGGGCTACAACACCCTGCGCTTCGACGACGAGGTGACGCGCTACAGCCTCTATCGGAACTTCTTCGACCCGTACGCCCGCGAATGGCAGGGCGGCAACAGCCGCTGGGACCTGATCGACATGGTGCGCACCTGCTATGCGCTGCGCCCGGAAGGCATCGTCTGGCCCGAACAGGAGGGTGTGGTCAGCCTGAAGCTGGAGCGCCTCACCGCCGCCAACGGCATCGACCACGGCCAGGCCCACGACGCGCTGTCGGACGTGCGTGCGACCCTCGCCCTGGCCCGCCTGATCCGTGACCGCCAACCCAGGCTTTACGACTATCTCTACCGCCTGCGCAGCAAGCAGGGCGTCCTGGACCAGGTCCGCCTGCACGAGCCGCTGGTGCATGTCTCCGGGCGCTTCTCCGGGGCGCGTCATTACCTGTCGGTGGTGTTGCCGCTGGGCTGGCATCCGCGTAACCGTAACGCGTTGATCGTCTGCGACCTGGCGGCGGACCCGTCGCCGCTGCTGGAACTGGATGCCGAGGCGTTGCGCCAGCGCCTGTATACGCGCCGGGATGAACTGGCCGAAGGCGAACTGCCGGTGCCGCTGAAATTGCTGCATATCAACCGCTGCCCGGTAGTGGCGCCGCTGAACGTACTCCGTCCGCAGGATCGTGAACGTATTGGCCTGGACCTGGACGGATGCCTGAAGCGTGCGCAGGAGCTGGTCCAGGCCAAGGCGCTTTGGCAGGAGAAACTTGCGCCGATCTATTCCGAGGAAAGTTTCGCGGCGTCCGAGGATCCTGAGCAGCAGTTGTATGACGGATTTATCGGGGACCGGGACCGCCGATTGTGCGAACAGGTGCGTCAGGCAGATCCTGCCCGACTGGCCAAAGAGCAATGGCCGTTCGATGACCCGCGACTTCCTGAACTTCTGTTCCGATACCGTGCGCGTAATTTTCCGGAAACTTTGTCTGCCACCGAACAGCAACAATGGCTGGACTTCTGCCGTCAGCGCCTGAGTGCGCCGGAATGGGGGGCTCCGAATACTCTGGAGAACTTCGACAGCGCAATGGCCGAGCAGATGAGTAATGCTGGCGCAGCAAACCGCGCGGTGCTCGAAGCCTGGGCGAAATATGCACTCGCATTGCGCGAGCGCTATGGCCTCTAGCGTTTGCCGGGCAATAAAAAACGCCAGCACAAGGCTGGCGTTTTTTATTGCCCGAAGGGCTTAGCCCAGCAGGGTGGCCCAGCTCTCGACGGCCTCGGCGCCCCACTTGGCCTTCCATTCCTTGAGGGTCTTGTGGTTGCCGCCCTTGGTCTCGATGACTTCACCGGTGTGCGGGTTCTTGTATTGCTTGACCTTGCGGGCGCGTTTGGTCACGGTGCTCTTCGCGGTACGCGGCGATTTGCTCAGCTTCGCGTCCGGATCGAGCAGGGCGATGATATCGCGCAGGGATTTGCCGTAGCTGCCCATCAGTGCGCGGAGTTTCTCTTCGAACTCAAGCTCTTTCTTCAGCTTGTCGTCCTGCTCGAGGGATTTCAGTCGCTCCTGAAGTTCCTTGATGGCTTCTTCGGTGGCGCGGTACTCGTTGATCAGCGACATGTTGGGTACCTTAATCTTGAGGTCCAGCGGTGGCGGATAGTTTGTAGCACCCATAATAGTCAGCGGAGTTGTTCAAGTAAACGCTAAGAACAACTTTTGTGGGTAATTAGTCAAATATTGAAGTTATTAGCACGCCGAATTTAACCAGAGCATTCGCGCCAGCCCTAATTGGCTCTCGTCGGCCACTCCCGCCCAGTGCTGAACTTTTCCCCTCCAGCCGCTAGAATGGCGGCCTTCGCGATGTATCTGGAGTACACCCATGCGCACTTTTCGACTGGTGATCGCCTGCCCTGACGGGGTCGGCATCGTCGCCAAGGTGAGTAATTTCCTGGCCACTTACAACGGCTGGATCACCGAGGCCAGTCACCATTCCGATAATGACAACGGCTGGTTCTTCATGCGGCATGAGATTCGTGCTGACTCCCTGCCATTCGACATCGACGGCTTCCGCCAGGCGTTCGCCCCCATCGCCCGCGAGTTTTCCATGGAGTGGCGGATCACCGACTCTTCGGTGAAGAAGCGCGTCGTGCTGATGGCCAGTCGCGAGTCGCACTGCCTGGCCGACCTGCTGCACCGCTGGCACAGCGGCGAGCTGGACTGCGAGATTCCCTGCGTGATCGCCAACCACGACGACCTGCGCAGCATGGTGGAGTGGCATGGCATTCCGTACTTCCACGTCCCGGTGGACCCGAAGAACAAGCAGCCGGCCTTCGAGGAAGTATCGCGCCTGATCGACGAGCACCAGGCCGACAACGTGGTGCTGGCGCGCTACATGCAGATCATCCCGCCGGACCTGTGCCAGAAGTACCGCCACCAGGTGATCAACATCCACCACAGCTTCCTGCCGTCCTTCGTCGGCGCCAAGCCGTACCACCAGGCCTCGCTGCGCGGCGTGAAGCTGATCGGCGCGACCTGCCACTATGTGACCGAGGAGCTGGACGCCGGCCCGATCATCGAGCAGGACGTGGTGCGCATCAGCCACCGCGACAACATCGAGGACCTGGTGCGCCTGGGCAAGGACGTGGAGAAGCTGGTGCTGGCCCGCGGCCTGCGCTACCACCTGGAAGACCGCGTGCTGGTGCACGACAACAAGACCGTGGTGTTCGACTGATCCACGTGGTCTCGTTCCAGACTGGGTACTCCGCATGCTCCCGCCGTCTTCCGATGGCGGGCGCTGCGCTCAACGGAGATGGTCAGCATGAGCGACCCGAAGAGCCCCGGCACTGCCACCCCGCCGCCCACCCTGGGCGAGGGCTGCACCAGCCGCTACGATCCCGAAGCCTTGAGCGAAGAGGACGGCACCGAGTTTCCCGGCGCCGCCGAGCTCTGGGATTCGCTTACGCCGAAGACGCCGCCCGAGGGCGACAAGCCTGCCGAAGACTGAGTCTCAGGTCTTTTCCCGCAGCCCGATCAGCTTGCGCAGTAACGGTCGCCCCGCCAGCAGGGCGAACACCGGCGCGCCCATCACCAGATAGAAGTAGTAGGTCACCACGCGCCAGATCAGGATGGCCGCGGCCGCCGTGGATTTGCCCACCAGCGGGGCGAGCAGCGCGGCGGAGGTCAACTCGGTGCCACCGGCGCCGCCCGGCAGCAGCGTGGCCAGCCCGGCCGCCAGCGACAGCAGCTGGATCAGGAAGGTCCAGGCCCAGTGCAGGTCCACGTTCATCGCGCGCAGGGTGAGGTAGAGCACCGAGAAGCGCAGCGTCCAGTGGCAGCAGGTGAGGAAGAAGATCAGTGCCAGGCGGCGTTTGGGCTGGCGCAGGCTGCTGACCAGGGTGTCGCGGAAGTGCAGGCATTTGCGCGCCCAGCGCAGGCGTGTGCGCGGTTTCATGCCCAGGCGCGCGAGCAGGCGTCCGTTGGCCTTGATCGCCCGGCGCTGGAAGCGTGCCAGCAGCACCACGCCGAAGAGGATGCCGCCCAGCAGTACGCCACTGGTGATCAGCGAGGTCTCCAGGTCCGGGCTGATGCTGTGGGACAGGGCCCAGACCAGCACGGTCGCCAGCGCGCAGAGGAAGAACATCAGGTCGCTGAGCTGGTCCACGGCGAAGATCGCGCTGCTGTGTGCCGGCCGCATGCCGTGGCGCGACAGCAGGGCCATTAGCGTCAACGGGCCGCCGGTGCCGCCCGGTGTAGCGTAGAAGGCAAATTCCGAGGCCATGATGATCCCCACCGACTGCACCCGGCCGATGTCGCCGGCGCGGCCGTTGAGCAGCACCCGCAACTTCTGGGCGTTGATCAGCCAGCACAGCAGGATCATGCCGAACATGACCAGCAGGCTGTCGAGGGGGAAGGCCAGGACGTGGGCGAGCATTTCCCGGCCGCCGAGGACCAGCGGGACCAGCGAGGCGCCGATCAGGCCGAGCAGGAGCCAGCAGGCACGCGTCACGGACGCGCCTCCGGCAGGGGCGGAGAGGAGGGCTGGGCAGGTTGGAGCGGGGCAGTGTTCTGGCCGAGTCGCGCTTTCATGCAGAGTGGACCGTCAGCGGGGACCTGCGTTCGCCGAACTTTCCGTGGGCGGAGGGCGCCGCCGGCTGACGGCGCCCTGGGCTCACTCGGCGGATTTCTCGGTTGAAGAAACGCCGGCGCCTTCTTCCAGTGCCTTGTTCTCCCAGCCTTCCTCGCCGGGCAGGATCAGGTTGAGGAGGATGGCGACGATGGCGCACAGGGCGATGCCCTTCAGGCCGAAGTCGTCCGGGCCGGTGCCGGTGCCGATCAGCACGCCGCCGATGCCGAACACCAGGGTGACCGAGACGATGCACAGGTTGCGCGCCTGGGACAGGTCGACCTTGTGGCGGATCAGGGTGTTCATGCCCACCGAGGCGATGGTGCCGAACAGCAGGCAGAGGATGCCGCCCATCACCGGTACCGGGATGCTCTGCAGGATGGCGCCGAACTTGCCGACGAAGGCCAGGCCGACGGCGAACAGCGCCGCCCAGGTCATGATCTTCGGGTTGTAGTTCTTGGTCAGCATCACCGCGCCGGTCACTTCCGCGTAGGTGGTGTTCGGCGGGCCGCCGAACAGGCCGGCGGTGGAGGTGGCGATGCCGTCGCCCAGCAGGGTGCGGTGCAGGCCCGGGGTCTTCAGGTAGTTCTTGCCGGTCACGCCGCCTATCGCGATGACGCCGCCGATGTGCTCGATGGCCGGCGCCAGCGCCACCGGGACGATGAACAGGATGGCCTGCCAGTTGAACTCCGGGGCGGTGAACTTCGGCAGCTCCAGCCAGGGCGCGGCGACGATCCTGGCGACGTCGACCACGCCGAAGGCGAAGGACAGGCCGTAGCCCACCAGCACGCCGGCGATGATCGGCACCAGGCGCAGCATGCCCTTGGCGAATACCGCGACGATCAGGGTGGTGACCAGCGCCGGCATGGAAATCAGCATGGCGGTCTTGTACGGAATCAGCTCGCTGCCGTCGCCGGCCTTGCCCATTGCCATGTTGGCGGCGATCGGCGCCATCGCCAGGCCAATGGAGATGATCACCGGGCCGATGACCACCGGCGGCAGCAGGCGGTCGATGAAGCCGGTGCCCTTGATCTTCACCGCCAGGCCCAGGAAGGTGTAGACGAAGCCCGCCGCCACCACGCCGCCCATGGTCGCGGCCAGGCCGAACTGGCCCTTGGCGAGGATGATCGGGGTAATGAAGGCGAAGCTAGAGGCCAGGAACACCGGCACCTGGCGGCCCGTGACGATCTGGAACATCAGGGTGCCGAAGCCGGCGGTGAACAGCGCGACGTTCGGGTCCAGGCCGGTGATCAGCGGCATCAGCACCAGCGCGCCGAAGGCCACGAACAGCATCTGCGCGCCCGAGATGACCTGGCGCCACAGCGGGTCGTTGTATTCGTCGGCCATCTATCAGGTGTCCTTCTGCTTGGTGCCGAAGATCTTGTCACCGGCATCGCCCAGGCCCGGAATGATGTAGCCGTTCTCGTTCAGGCGCTGGTCGATGGAGGCGGTATAGATGAGCACGTCCGGATGCGCATCGTTGACCGCCTTGATCCCTTCCGGCGCCGCCACCAGCACCATCGCGCGAATCTCCTTGCAGCCGGCCTTCTTCAGCAGGTCGATGGTGGCGACCATCGAGCCGCCGGTGGCCAGCATCGGGTCGATGATCAGCGAGCGGCGCTCGGCGATGTCCGGCGCCAGCTTTTCCAGGTAAGTGTGTGCTTCGAGGGTTTCCTCGTTGCGCGCCACGCCCACGGCGCTGACCTTGGCGCCCGGAATCAGGCTGAGCACGCCGTCGAGCATGCCGATGCCGGCGCGCAGGATCGGTACCACGGTGATCTTCTTGCCGGCGATCTTCTCCACCTGCACCGAACCGGCCCAACCCTCGATCTCGTAGTTCTCCAGCGGCAGATCCTTGGTCGCCTCATAGGTCAGCAGGGCGCCGACTTCCTGGGCCAGCTCACGGAAATTCTTGGTGCTGATGTCATGGCGGCGCATCAGACCGATCTTGTGTCGGATCAGGGGGTGACGGATCTCGAGTACGGGCATGGACGGGGTCTCCGGACGGGCTGGCAAAAAAATTGCGGTAGCGTAATGCATCGTAGCTATCTTGGGCCACGATTGTTGGCGACTTTCGTCCGCTGACCCTTGCTCCACGGCACGCCGATAGGTACCTTTGCGCACTTTTTCACCGGAGAGCCCTCATGTCCGTCGATCTCGCGCACATCCGCCAAGTCATGGCCGAAGCCGACTGCCTGTACACCAACGCCGAGGTAGAGGCCGCCATCGCCCGTGTGGCCGAGGCCATCAACGGCTCGCTGGCCGACACCAACCCGGTGGTGTTCTGCGTGATGAACGGTGGCCTGATCTTCTCCGGCAAGCTGCTTCCGTTGCTGAATTTCCCGCTGGAAGCCTCCTACCTGCATGCGACCCGTTACCGCAACGAGACCACCGGCGGCGAGCTGTTCTGGAAGGCCAAGCCGGAAATCTCCTTCATCGACCGCGACGTGCTGATCGTCGACGACATCCTCGACGAAGGGCACACCCTCTCGGCGATCATCGATTTCTGCAAGCATGCCGGTGCCAAGCGCGTACACACCGCCGTGCTGATCGACAAGGACCACGACCGCAAGGCCCGTCCGGACCTGAAGGCCGACTACGTGGGCCTGTCCTGCATCGACCGCTACATCTTCGGCTACGGCATGGACTACAAGGGCTACTGGCGCAACGCCGCGGGCATCTTCGCGGTCAAGGGGCTCTGAGATGGGCGGGCCGCGTTTCCTCGACAGCGTGCTGTTCGACGAGATCGCGGCCCGTGCCGCCGCCAGCCCCCGGCGCCGGCAGAACCACAACTTCCATGAGCAGAGCGAACCCTGCCATCGCCTGCTCAATGCGCTGCAGCCCGACAGCTACATCCCGCCGCATTGCCACCGTCACCCGGACAAGGCCGAGAGCCTGCTGGTGGTGAAGGGCGCGCTGGGCCTGCTGATCTTCTCGGACAGCGGCGAGCTGTTGACCACCCGTGTGCTGCGTGCCGGCGGCGAGTGCGTCGGTGCGGACCTGCCGCCGGGTACCTTCCATGCCATCGTGGCGCTGGAGCCGGACAGCGTGATGTTCGAGGCCAAGTCCGGTCCGTTCGTCCCGCTGGGCGAGGACGAGCGTGGACAGTGGGCGCCGTGTGAGGGTGAAGCGGGCGCTGCCGAATACCTGGCGTGGATGCGCGCCCAGTTCGCCTGAGGCGCCTGCTTTTCGTAGGAGCGAGGGGGACGCCCTCGTTATTGCTCGCGAACATCACGGCAACGATGGGGAGATTTGGCGTGCCGCGGTTCGCGAGCAAGCTCGCTCCTACAGGTTCTTGATACATCGTTATGTATCGATGCATGCGTGGGGTAATGTGCATTCTTGCCGATGCATGCCCCGCCTATCCTGCGACCCTCACAAGACAACCGTCCGAGGTTCGCATGTCCCGTCTCCTCTATATCGATGGCCAATGGCAGCCCGCCGACAGCGGCGCCGTCCTGCGCCCGATCGCTCCCGCTACCCGTGAAGCGCTGCCGGAAGTCGCCTGCGCCGGTGTGTCCGACGTGGAGCGCGCCGTCGCTGCCGCCAAGCGCGCCTTCGCTGACTGGAAGCTGACCGGCGCCGCCCAGCGCGCGGGTTACCTGCGCGCCTTCGCCGAACAGCTCGAAGCCCGCAGCGAAGCGCTGATCGCCCTGCAGATGCAGGCCAGCGGCAAGCCGCGCCTGGAAGCGGAAATCGATATCGGCGACGCCATCGCCACCTTCGCCTACTACGCCGAACTGGCCGACCAGCTGGACGCCCGACAGAACGCCGAAGTGGCCCTGCCGGACGCCGGCTACCGCTCGCAGACCCGCTTCGAGCCCATCGGCGTGGTCGGCCTGATCGTGCCGTGGAACTTCCCATTGGTGACCAGCGCCTGGAAAGTCGCGCCGGCCCTGGCGGCGGGCTGTACCGTGGTGCTCAAGCCCTCGGAGATCACTCCGCTGATCGAGCTGGTGCTGGGCGAGATCGCCGACGCCATCGGCCTGCCGGCCGGCGTGCTGAACCTGGTGCCGGGCCTGGCCGATGCCGGCGCAGCGCTGTGCAGTCATCCGGGCATCGCCAAGCTGTCCTTCACCGGTAGCAACGTCGTTGGCCGCAAGGTCATGGAAGCCGCCGCCGCGCGCACCCTGCCGGTCGGCCTGGAACTGGGCGGCAAGTCGCCGATCCTGGTGTTCGAGGACTGCGACCTGGACGAGGCCGTGCAGTGGATCATCGCCGGCGTCTACTGGAACGCCGGGCAGATGTGCTCCGCCACCTCGCGCCTGCTGTTGCAGGAATCCATCGCCGAGCCGCTGCTGGCGAAGCTGAAGGTCGCGGTGGAAGGCCTGCGCGTCGGTGACTCGCTGCTCGGCGAGACCGACATGGGCCCGATGACCAGCCAAGCTCAGTACCGCAAGGTGCTCGACTATTTCGCCGTGGCGCACGACGAAGGCCTGGCCTGCCTGACCGGCGGCGAAGCGGCCGAGGGCTGGTTCATCCAGCCGACCGTGTACACCGATGTAGCGGCGGACAGCCGCCTGTGGCGCGAGGAAATCTTCGGGCCGGTGCTGTGCGTGCGGACCTTCAGTGACGAAGCCGATGCCCTGCGTCAGGCCAACGACAGCGACTTCGCCCTGGCCGCCACCGTGTGCAGCGCCAACCTGGAACGCGCCCAGCGCGTCGCCGAGAATCTGGAAGCCGGCAACGTCTGGCTGAACTCGCCGCAAGTGGTATTCCCGCAGACTTCCTGGGGCGGCGGCAAGCGCAGCGGCATCGGCCGCGAGCTGGGGCCGTGGGGCCTGTCGGCGCTCTTCGACATCAAGCACATCACCGCGCCGCGCTGATCGGCGTCACCCCGTGCTCCAGGCGCAGGTCCTCGACCAGCGCCTGGAGCGCTTCGTTGTGCCCCGGCTCGTCGCGCACCACCAGGCTGTGGGTGATGCCGTAGCCGAGGCTGTCTGGCAGCAGCGCGCGCATCTGGCCCTGTTCCACCCAGCGCTCGGCGTAGTGCGTGGGCAGGTAGCCCAGATGCGTGCCGGCGCGTACGGCGTGGAGCACCGCCTCCATGTGCTGGGCGAAGGCCGTGCTGCGCCGTGGGTCGGCCGGCAACTGCACGTCGGCCACCGCATAGCCGTGCTGGATCCAGTCGCAGCTTTCCAGCTCTGCGGCGTCCTTCACTGACTTGTCGAACAACGGATGCTCGCGCCCGCAGAACACGGCTACCCGCTCGTGGTACAGCGGCTCGTAGCGCAGGTTCGGCAGGCGCCGGCTGAAGCAGGCGATGGCCAGGTGCAGGCGGCCGTTGAGCACCAGACGCTCCAGTTCGCTGGAGGATTCGATGAGGAAATGCAGGCGCACGTCCTGATCGCGGCGGTTGAAGCGCGCCAGCGTCTGGTGGATGCGTGCCTCGGGCAGGGTGGCGATGTTGTCGGCCAGGCCCAGGTGCAGCTCGCCGACCAGACGCCCGGCCAGAGATTGCACCTGGTCGCGGAAGTCGCCCAGCGCGGCGAACAGGTTCTGCGCATAGTCCAGCACCCGCTCGCCTTTCTCGGTCAGTCGAAAGCCGCTCTTGCCGCGTTCGCACAGGCGGTAGCCCAGGCGCGTCTCCAGGCTGGCGATGTGCGTGCTGATGGTCGACTGGCCCATGCCGAGTTCGCCCTGCGCGGCGGAGAAGCCACCGCAGCGCACCACGCAGGCGAAGATGCGCAGTAGGCGCAGGTCGAGGTCGGAGACGTTATGTAGCATGAAGTCGTTCGATGTTTGAGGGGTGTTGCTTCGAAGGCTATCAATGTATCGCCGGGCTTGCCATGAGCTCCTGTCGTGGCGCTTCGGGCGCGTGCTAGAGTGCCCGGCCCTGTCCCGCGGAGGTGATGATGTCCGTTCGCATGCCGGGCGCCGTGCTGGCGCTGCTGTTCTGCCTTCCTCTTGGCCTTGCCGGGGTTGCTGTCGCCGCGCCGATGCACAGCCAGTTCCTGCCACCGGACGACGCCGGCCTGCGCCAGGGCGAGCCGGAGCAGCAGCAACTGCTGCAGGTCACCGAGTACAGTGTGGTGCTGGGCAACCAGCGCCAGTCCAACCAGCAGCCGATTCCGATTACCACGCCGTCGCTGCTGCGCCTCAAGGGCAAGCCGCTGAGCAAGGGCGCGCAGATCAGCCAGGTCGTCATCAGCTTCGACGCCGAGGGCAAGAGCCTGAAGAAGCCGGCCTTTGATGAGAAGACCCGCGTGCTCAGCCTGTACTACCCGCAGGCGGCTTATCCACAGCTGCTCGACCTGCTGCGCAACGGCACCGTCTACGTGCAGTTCCTCACCTACGGCAACGGTCATATCTGGGCCGACCTGCATACCGGCGCGGTGCGCGCGCGTTGAGCCATCCCCTGGCGCGGGGTTAAACTCCCGCCTAGCGTGGTGCCCGGCCTGAGCCGATGCGGGCCGCGATCCCCGAGACAGCCGTAGAGAGAAGCGAGCGATGCGTAAAGACAAGAAGCAGGTGATTGGCGAAGAAATCGGCGACGGCGCCATCAAGCTGTTCCTCGACGTGGAGCCGGCCGACGACACCCCAGCGTCCCTGCACAAGCTGGTCAAGGCCTACCGCGGCCTGCGCGTCGACGACTTCGAGCGTTTCGTCGGCTTCTTCGTCGAGGCCGGTTACGACCTGTCCGCCAAGGATGCCAAGGGCCAGGACTTCGTCGCCCTGGTCCAGGACCAGCAGCAGGCCGAGCCCTACATCGAAGTGATCAAGGCTGCTCGCGGCTGATTGCGTCGACTCGCTGAAAAGCCCGCCTTGTGCGGGCTTTCTGTTTGGGTGTGCCCCGGGGCATGCTTTCGTAGGAGCAACTGTCTACTTCTGGACGATCTGTGCCAGCGCTTCCCCCTCACCCCCACCCTCTCCCTCAGGGAGAGGGGGCAGGGCGTGCCGGCTGAGACCGAGATTTCCTCCTGCACCGAACGGTCTCCTCTCCCCCTGGGAGACGACTGCATCCATGCCGCTCAACCCTTGAAACTCCGATTCCACTCGGCCTCCTGAAGGGGCGCTCCGGCGTGCGCGGATGTTTCTCTGGAATCCGCTTTTCGTAGGAGCGAGCTTGCTCGCGAACCCATCTCCGATTCCCCGCCTAGACTTCCCCTTACAACGATAACGACAGGCGAGGACGAAGCCGTGCAAGTACAGCCCTATCTGTTTTTTCATGGTCACGCCGATGAGGCCATTGCCTTCTACCAACATGCGGTGGGCGCCCAGCTCAACGCTCTGATGCGCTACGAGGAAGCGCCCGGCCCGTCGCCGGTGCCGGACGGTTGGCTGGACAAGGTGATGCACGCCAGCCTGCGGGTCGGCGAAACCGACATTCTCCTGTCAGATGGCCGTGGCGAGCACAACGCCACCTTCAATGGGTTCTCCCTGCACCTGGCGTTGCGCAGCGTGGTGGCGGCGGAGCAGGCGTTCGCCGCCCTGGCGGAGGAGGGGCGGGTGGAGATGCCGCTGGAGAAGACCTTCTGGGCGCAGCGCTTCGGCATGCTCACCGACCGCTTCGGCGTCGGCTGGATGGTCAGTTGCCACTGACCCCCTGTATTTAGAACGACAGCGAGAACGAAAAAGCCCGCCGGGAGGCGGGCTTCTTCATGGGGGCAGCACTCAGGACGCGGCGACGATCTGCAGACGGTCGGCGGTCATCTGGTTGACTTCGCGATACACCGCGGCGTCGGTTTCCAGCTGCTTCTCGCGGGCCGGGAAGATCTCCTTGAGCTTCGCGGTCCACTCGGCCGACTGGTAGCGCTCGGGGAAGCAGCGCTCCAGCAGGCCCAGCATGATCGAGACGGTCACCGAGGCGCCCGGCGAGGCACCGAGCAGAGCGGCGATGGTGCCGTCCTGGGACGCCACCAGTTCGGTGCCGAACTGCAGGATGCCGCCTTTCTTGGCGTCCTTTTTGATGATCTGCACGCGCTGGCCGGCGGTTTCCAGGCGCCAGTCGGCCGGGTTCAGTTCCGGGTAGAACTTGCGCAGGGCGTCGATACGCTGGTCCATCGACTGCATGACTTCCTTCACCAGGTAGCGGGTGAGGTCCATGTTGTCGCGGGCCACGGCGAGCATCGGCAGCAGGTTACTGGTGCGTACCGAGAGCGGCAGGTCGAGGAACGAGCCGTGGCGCAGGAACTTGGTGGAGAAGCCGGCATAGGGACCGAACAGCAGGGAGGTCTTGCCGTCGACCACGCGGGTGTCCAGGTGCGGCACGGACATTGGCGGGGCACCCACTTCGGCCTGGCTGTAGACCTTGGCCTGGTGCTGCTTGACCACTTCCGGGTTATCGCAACGCAGCCACTGGCCGCTCACCGGGAAGCCACCGAAGCCCTTGCTTTCCGGGATGCCGGACATCTGCAGCAGCGGCAGCGCGCCGCCGCCGGCGCCGAGGAAGACGAACTTCGCCTTGACCTTGCGCGCTTCGCCGGTCTGGGTGTTCTTGATGTCCACCAGCCAGCCGTCAGCGATGCGCTCAAGGCCCACGACTTTCTGGAAATAACGGACTTCGCTGCCTTCGCGGCTGGCCAGGTAGCTCAGCAACTGGTTGGTCAGTGCGCCGAAGTTGACGTCGGTGCCGCTTTCCACTCGGGTCATGGCGACCTGCTCGTCGGCCGGACGGCCGGGCATGGTCAGCGGGGCCCAGTCGGCGATCTTCGCGCGGTCCTCGGTGTATTCCATCGAGGAGAAGGCGTGGTGCTGGCTGAGCATCTCATGGCGCTTCTTCAGGAAAGGAATGTCCTTGCCACGCACGAAGCTCATGTGCGGAACGGGGTTGATGAAGTTACGCGGCGAACCGAAGGCATCCATCCCGGTCAGGTAGGCCCAGAACTGCTTGGACACCTCGAACTGGGCGTTGATGTTCACCGCCTTCTTGATGTCGATCGAGCCGTCGGCCGCCTGCGGGGTGTAGTTCAGCTCGCAGAGGCCGGCGTGACCGGTACCGGCGTTGTTCCACGGGTTGGAACTCTCGATGGCTCCGGATTCCTGCAGTTCGACGATCTCGAGCTTCACGCTCGGATCGACTTCCTTGAGCAGGACAGCCAGGGTTGCGCTCATGATGCCGGCGCCGACCAGCAGCACGTCCATCGATTCGATTTCGTTCTGCGCCATTAACGCGTCTCCAGAAAACTATCAGCAGCCAGTTGTAACAGGGGCTTCGCGCTCATCGCGGTAAAGCCGCCTGTCCGAATTCTTCTCAGGTCGCATGCGACCATCCGCGAATGCCACGGGCCGGGATCGGAGGAGGGGAAATGCGCACCTTCTCGGCAGTCCACGGCGGAAATCAGGCATCCGCAAGTGCATCCGGGTGGGCGCTTATGCGCGGCTTCCGGTGCCGAAAAAGCGATTCAGTGCTGCGGGGTCAGACGTCAATGGTGCTACCAACGCAAAACTCTTCATTGCTCGCCACACTCTCGTGAAGTAGTGAAAAACCTTCGATCACGCTCTTTTGGAGGCGTGAAGCTCAAAGGGGATCGTCGTCGCGGGCCGATCCGGTCTCCGTACGGAGGGGGCGGCTGCATCCTTGCCAAGTTCTGCGCAACGAACGTAAAACGCGACGGCCAGTGACCGAGGCGAGTGGCGACTCTCTTTGAGGGGAGGCAGAGGCGAGACACGGTGTGTCGGCATCGTGCGGGGCCCGACCAGGAGGCGTCCTTATAATCGGGGGGCGATTATAACGGTGAAACAAAAAAAAAGCCCTGCGCCTTAGACTTTTTTCCTAGGGCATACCTCTTGATTTACATTTTTCGCACCGCCTTGGAGCGCCTTGCCCCAAGGCGGGTCAATACGACATGTAGCCGCGCCGTTCAGGGAACCCAGGGAACGGGTTCTGCGTCCAATGGCCAGGCGCTATCTGCCCGCGCCGACGGCCGGTATACTGCCGGCCATCGCCCACCCCATTGGAGAAATGAGCATGCTGCAACGCTTGTTGCTCAGCGTTATCGCTGCTGCCAGCCTGACCCTGACCGGCTGTGCGCTCAGCCCGCAACAACTCAACCCGGACCCGGTGTTCAAGGGTCCCATCGCCGCCGTTGGCCAGGGCCAGCCGGTGGTGGTCAAGGTCGTCGACGGTCGTCCCAGCACGTCGCTGGGTACCCGCGGTGGCCTGTATTCGGAAACCAGCCAGTTGACCGTGCGCAGCGAGGACGTGATCCCCAAGCTGCAGCTGCAGGCTGAGACCGCCGTGCGCCTGCTGGGCTTCACCCCGTCGGCCAACGCCTACAACGCGCCGCAGCTGACCCTGACCCTGGCCGAGCTGAAGTACCAGTCGCCCAAGGAAGGCGTGTATGTCACCGAGGCCGACATCGGCGCCACCTTCCGCGTCGACGTGCAGAGCAGCGCGCGTCGTTACAGCGGCCGCTACGGCGCGTCGATGAACCAGCGCTTCGGCATGGCGCCCAACCAGGCGACCAACACCAAGCTGGTGAGCGACGTGCTCAGCGATGCGCTGAACCGTGTGTTCAAGGACCCGACCATTGGTCAGACGCTGAACCAGCGCTGATCGCCGCACGGACATGAAAAAGCCCGGCCGATGCCGGGCTTTTTCATGGGCGGCTGAATACTGCGGTCAGGCGGCCTGGTGGTACGGGTCGACCTCGAACGAGCGCATGCGCTCGTCGGTTTCCGGCAGGTCCAGGTGCTCGTGGCCGCAGGCCTGGGTATAGACCAGCCAATGGTGGTCCTGGACGTTGAAGGACAGTTCGGTGACGACTGCTTCGATTTCTTCCAGGTGTTCGAGCAGATAGGTGCTTTCGTGGGGGACGATCTCGAGCATGACGAATCTCCTAGCGAAGGACCGGGTCGGCAAAACCGTTGAAGCCAGTGGCGTGCCAGGCGTGGGAGAGGTCTTAGACCGATTCTCGATAACTCTTACGCTCGTCGTAATTAAGCGTTGCGCGCTGGCTGCGGCGACCGGCCTGCGGATAAAATGCGCGACGATTGTTTCTCATCCATGACGGGCGATGCCCGTTCATCCAGCAGACTCACCCCCGGCTTTCCTTCGCGATAACTGGCGTGCAGTCCTGAAGCGGAGGTTGTGATGTCGCTGCAGGCGCTCTGGAATCTGTTCCAGGCCCATCCCGACCGGATCCTCAACGATCTGGCGATGTTCTTTGCCCTGGCAGGCGCCTGGCTGCTGCTGGCCACCCGCCGTCGCGAGCGCCTGGCTGTGGCGCGTCTGGTCGCCGAGAGCGAGGTGCAGCCGCAACCGCTGGACAGCTTCGAACCAACGGCCCGGATGAACCGCTTCTTCTACCGCTTCGGCTTCGCCTGCATGGCGCTGGCACTGGCGGTGAGCTGGTACAGCACGCGGATCTGACGAGCTGGAATCGAAAAAGGCGCGGCGCCCGAGGGCGCCTTTTTCATGCCTGCTTGAGGCGGTACTGGTTCAGCACCGGGTTGGCGTATTGCAGGATCAGGTGCGCGCGCTGCTCGGCGGGGCATTCGCCCAGGCGCCGCTCCCATTCGGTGCGGGCGCGGCGCAGTTCCTCGTCCTTGAACAGGCTGGCGGCGGTGGGCACCCGCAGCGCCGGGTCGCGCAGCGCGGAGGCCTCGTAGGCCAGGTAGTGCACCGGGAACAGCCGGTAGTTGCCGAGGATCTGCCGGTCCAGTTCGGCCGCCAGTTGCTTGGTGTCGCTGAACTCTCCGGTGATTTGCTCGCCGAAGTTGATGTGCACCCGGCCCTTGTAGCCGGTGATGCCCTGCACGATGCTGCGGTCGTCCTCGCCCGGCGCCTTCCTGTACTCGCCGGTGGTGGCGCGGGTGAACAGTTCGTGGGCCTTGGCGGCGTCGCAGGGGTCGTATTCGTAGCTGATGGACACCGGGATCAGGTGCAACTGACGGATCACTTCGGCGAACGGCTCGTCCTTGCGGCTCATGTGGAACATCTTGAGGATCGCCGAATCGGTGCGGTCGTCCCCGTCCTTGGCACGGCCTTCGGCCTGGGCGATCCAGATCGACTGGCCGTCGTCGCGGATCGAGTGATTGATGTAGGCCGAGAGCTTCTGGTAGGTCGCCAGCTTCTCGCGCCGGCCGCTGATCGAGCGGTGCACGATGAAGCTCTTGTTCAGGCGCATCAGGTCGCTGACGAAGGGCTTCTGCAGCAGGTTGTCGCCGATGGCGATGCGCGGGGTCGGCAGCTTGGCGTGGTAGATGGCGTAGTTGCAGAAGGCCGGGTCCATCACGATGTCGCGGTGGTTGGCGATGAACAGGTAGGCGCAGCCGGGCTTCAGGCGCTCGACGCCGGAGTAGGTGACGCCGTCGGTGGCGTGCTCGATGGTCCGGTCGACATAGGGCTCGACCTTGTCCTGCAGCTCACCGACGCTGCGAATACCCGTGACTTCGCGGGCCAGGCGATGGGCTATAAGAGGTCTGAGCAGCCAGCCGAACGGACCGGACAGACGGGGGAAGCGGTAACGCGCCAGCGCGCCGAGAAAGGCGTCATCGCTCAGCAGGCGTTGCAGGACGGCCGGGACTTCGGCGTCATTGTACGGTCGGATGGCTTCGAACTCGCCCATCATGCTCTCTATGAATTTTTTAGGGGTATCACGGGCCGGGCCGCGAAGTAGACGGCCCGGAGGGTTCCCAGGGGACCGATGGGTCGGACTGGGCTCCCTGAAAGACCGCGCGATTATAAACGGAAGTCACAGGGGAACCAGCGATGCTCGAACGTCAGGACTATTCCTGTCCCTATTGCGGCGAACCGGCGGAGGCCGTACTCGACCTGTCCGGGGGCGACCAGCGCTACTATGAAGATTGTCCGGTGTGTTGCCGGCCGATCCTGTTCCAACTGCGCACCGACGGTGTGGAGTGGTCCCTGGAAGTCCAGCGCGAGGACGACTGATGCAGCGAATCTACGAACCTGCCGACCTGATCGAAGCCGAGTTGTTGACCGGCATGCTGGCCAACGAGGGCATTTCGTCGCACCTGGGCGGACGCCACCTGGTCGGTGGCATCGGCGAACTGCCGGGCATGGGGCTGTTGCACCTGTGGGTGGAGGACGACGTGGCCGAACGGGCGCGGGAACTGATCGCCGCGTACAATGCCGCGCAACCCCTGCCGGGGCCCGCCGACGACAACGAAGCTGGCCCCGGCGTCCTGCTTTGCTGAGGGTCCGGTCTTTCTCCCCATGAACGCTTTTCGCCCATGACCAGCCGCTACGCCCTGTTTCGCTGGAACCGCGAGCTGGCCGAGAGCGCCGGCTTCCCGGCCGACCTGCAGCCACAGTGGAATCTTGCCCCCGGCGCCCGCGTGCTGATGCTGCGCGAGGAAGGCGGTGCGCGTTGCGCCGACCTGGCGCGCTGGGGCCTGACGCCGGCCTGGCTGAAGGACCTGTCGCGGACTCCGGCCCATGCCCGCGCCGAAACCATCGCCGAGCAGCCGATGTTCCGCGATGCCTTCGCCCAGCGCCGCTGCCTGCTGCCGGCCAACGGCTTCTACGAGTGGCGCGGCGTGCGCAAGCGGCCGCACTGGATCTCCGGTGGCGGGTTGATCTGCTTCGCGGGAGTGTGGGAGGCGTACCCGGTGGAGGGCCACACCTATTACAGCGTGGCGATGCTGACCCAGGCGGCCGGGGACATGCGCCGGCCGCTGATCCTCGATGCGACGGAGCAGGCTCAGTGGCTGTCGAACGAGACCGACGCTGCGCGGCTGCGGGAGTTGCTGCAATTACCCCAGGCGCGGCTGCGCGAGCAGGCGCTGGCGCACTTCGTCAACGACCCGGCCTGCAACGGGCCGGAGTGCCTGACGCCCGCGTGATGCGCGGTGCCTGGGGTTGTCCGTACCCAGAGGGGCAGGTGCAGGATGAGACCTTGGCGTCCGCCGGCACGGACGGCCCCTCTCCCTGAGTGAGAGGGGTGGGGTGAGGGGAGGTTCCGCAGCGGGGGCGGTTCGCGAGCAAGCTCGCTACAGGGCTCCTGTGCCGTTCGTTTTATACCTTGAACTGATTCACCAACCGGCGCTGCTGCTCGGCCAGCTTGGTCAGTTCGGCGCTGGCCTGGGAGGCCTCGTCGGCGCCGCCGGCCACCTGGTTGGCGACCATGCCGATGTTGCTGACGTTGCGGTTGATGTCCTCGGCCACCGCGCTCTGTTCCTCGGCGGCGCTGGCGATCTGGGTGTTCATGTCGTTGATCACCGACACCGCCTGGGTGATCGACTCCAGCGCCTGGGCCGCCTCGCTGGCGTGGCGCACGCTGTCGTCGGTCTTCTCCTGGCTCTGCTGCATCACCTGCACCACTTCACGGGTGCCATGCTGCAACTGTTGGATCATCGACTGGATTTCCTCGGTGGCCTGTTGGGTCTTCTGCGCCAGGTTGCGCACCTCGTCGGCGACCACCGCGAAGCCGCGTCCCTGTTCGCCGGCGCGGGCCGCTTCGATGGCGGCGTTGAGCGCCAGCAGGTTGGTCTGCTCGGCGATGCCGCGGATGGCTACCAGGATCGCATTGATGTTCTCGCTGTCGCGGGCCAGGGTCTGGACCACGCCCACCGCGCGTCCGATCTCGCTGGCCAGCGCCTGGATCGCCGTCGAGCTGCTCTCGACGATGCGTTTGCCGTGGTGCGCGGCCTGGTCGGCGTGGTGGGCCGCTTCCGCCGCATGGGTGGCGTTGCGCGCCACGTCCTGGGCGGTGGCGGTCATTTCGTGGACGGCGGTGGCCACCAGTTCGATTTCCGCCAGTTGTTGCTGCACACCCTGGTTGGTGCGGATGGCGATGTCGGCGGTGTGCTCGGAGGAATCGCTGACGCGTTGCACCGAGGACACCACCTGGCCGATCATGCCCTGCAGCTTGCCGAGGAAAGTGTTGAAGCCCTGGGCGATGGAGCCCAGCTCGTCGGCGCGGTCGCTGGACAGGCGGCAGGTCAGGTCGCCTTCGCCCTGGGCGATGTCGTCGAGCATGCCGACCAGTTGGCGCAGCGGGCGGGCAATGCCGTGGCCGACCAGCCAGATCACCGCCAGGCCGATGGCGGCGATCAGCAGACCCACCAGGGTCATGCCGAGGGTGTCGCCGTCGCGCTGGGACTTCAGGTCCGCCTGCAGCGTGTTCAGATCGCCCAGCACGGCCTCCTGCGGCAGTTGCATGACCAGCGTCCAGCGCGCGCCGGTATCGGCGATGGTGAACGGCAGGAAGAGTTCAATCTGGCCGTGTTGCGCATCGAGCCGCGACAGCGGTTGGTCCAGGGGGAGCCTGGACAACTGGGCGAGGGCATCGGCGTCCAGCACGCTGCTGGCCGGTTCGCCGAGCTTGCCGGCGTCCCGGGTGTAGGCGACCAGGCGTCCGTTGCTGGAAATCAGTGCCATCTCCCCCGCGCCGTCGTAGAGGTGGCTGTCGGCGTTCTTGAGCAGGGTCTGGATGAAGTCCAGCGACAGGTCGACGCCCACCGCCCCCTTGAACTGGCCATCGACCAGGATCGGTGCGTTGAAGGATGACATCAGCACCATCCTGCCGCCCATTTCGTAGGGGGCCGGATCGATGATGCAGGGCTGGCGCTTCTCCTTCGGGCACAGGTAGTACTCGCCCTCGCGGACGCCGGTGGGCTGCATCTTCTGGCTTTCCAGGGTGTCGCCCATCGCCTCGACGGTCAGGCTGCCGTCGCTCTTGCGGTACCACCAGGGCATGAAGCGGCCGCTGGCGTCGTAGCCCGGCTGGCCGGCATGCTCGCTGTCGTTGCCGGCGAAGGCATCGGGCTCCCAGCCGGCGAAGGCGTCGAGCAGCTTGGGGTTCTGCTCCACGGTCTGGCGCAGCAGGCTGGACATCTCCGCGCGGCCGATGCCCAGCGCCGGGGCGCCGCTGGCGTCGACCTTGCCCATCAGGGCGTTGGTGTTGGCCAGGCCCTTGGCGACGGTCAGCGGGTACTCCAGTTCGCGCTGGATCTGGCTGACCTGGCTGCGCGCCAGGGCCTCCAGGCGTTCGTTGATCACCTGTTCGAGCAGCGCCTGGGTGCGCTCCTGCACCAGGGTCTGGGTCCGGGCTCCGGCGAACAGCGCGTACAGCACCAGGGCCGTGACCACCGCCAGGACACTGGCTCCGGCCAGCGCCACCACGGAAAACTGGATCGACTTGAATTTCATACGGGTACCCGAGTGCTCCAGAGCCTGCGTGTCCCTTCTTATCGGCAGGACCGGGCGGATTCCTTAGCCGGGCGTTGTAATGGGTTGTAACG
This sequence comes from Pseudomonas sp. MT3, assembly GCF_054720805.1. NCBI lineage: Bacteria > Pseudomonadati > Pseudomonadota > Gammaproteobacteria > Pseudomonadales > Pseudomonadaceae > Pseudomonas > Pseudomonas sp. MT3. Next base: position 279,684 of record NZ_JBTVPY010000003.1, on the reverse strand, counting down.
CGGGTACGCACCGCCTGTTGCAGGGTGGTTGCCGGCCACCGGGGGCCGGCCTACCATGCGCGCTGTCCTTGGGAGATTGCATGGTTTCAGGAGAACAGCATGCCCAGTCTTTTCCGTGTCGCCGGCCTGGCCGCGGCCCTGCTGCTGACCGCTTGCCAGCAGGTGAACACCACCAGCGGCGGCGTCGTCGGCGTCGATCGCAAGCAGAATATGTTCAGCATGCTGTCCAGCGCGCAGGTTGACCAGATGTACGCCCAGTCCTACCAGCAGACCCTCGGCGAAGCGTCGAAGGCCGGCAAGCTGGACGCCAGCAGCAGCGATGCCAAGCGCGTGAAGGCCATCGCCAGCCGACTGATTCCGCAGACCGGGGCCTTCCGGCCGGATGCGCCGTCCTGGCAGTGGGAAGTCAATGTGATCAAGAGTGACGAGCTCAACGCCAACTGCGGCCCCGGTGGCAAGATCATTGTCTACACCGGGCTGATCGATAAGCTGAAGCTGACCGATGACGAGCTCGCCGCGGTGATGGGCCACGAGATCGCCCACGCCCTGCGCGAGCATGGCCGCGAGGCCATGTCCCGCGCCTATGCCGAGCAGATGGGCCTGGGTATCGGCGGTGCCTTGCTGGGCCTGGGCCAGGGCAGCGTCGACCTGGCCCACCAGGTCGTCGAATACAGCCTGACCCTGCCCAATAGCCGGCAGAACGAGAACGAAGCCGACCTGATCGGCCTGGAACTGGCCGCTCGCGCCGGCTATAACCCCAACGCCGCAATGACGCTGTGGCAGAAGATGGGGCAGGCGGCCGGTGGCGACGCGCCGCCGGAAATCCTCAGTACCCACCCGGCCGACAGCACCCGGATGGCCAACCTGCAGGCGGCCATTCCGAAGGTGATGCCACTGTACGAGCAAGCCAAAGGCCGCTGAGTGGCCCGCCAGGCGCGGCGCGTGGTAGCGCCGCTGTGCAACGTGAACAGGGAGCGCCCGTGAAAATTGCTGTACTCGGAGCCACAGGGCTCCTGGGCCATCATGCCGCCCGGGCCATCAAGGCCGCGGGACACCAGCTGGTGCTGATCCACCGGCCGTCGTCACAGATCCAGCGCCTGGCTTATCTCGAGCCGGAGTACCGGGTGGCCGAACTCTTCGATCACCAGGGCATGGCCCGCGCGCTGAGTGGCCTGGACGCAGTGATCTTCAGCGCCGGCTACTACCCGGTGCGGCCGCGTCGCTGGCAGGAGGAAGTGGCCAGCGCCCTGGACCAGACCAATCATTTCTACGCGGCCTGCCTGCAGGCGAAGGTGCCGCGCATCCTCTACGTCGGTTCGGCCTTCGCCATGCCGCCTCACCCGCAGGGGCTGCCGGGGCACGAGGGGCTGTTCTACGAAGGACTGCCCACCGGCAAGAGCGCCTACGTGATGTGCAAGTGGGCGCTCGACGAGCAGGCCCGCGAGCAGGCGCGTGGCGGCTTGCCCGTGGTGATCGGGATTCCCGGCATGGTGTTGGGCGAACTCGACATCGGCCCCACCACCGGGCGCCTGATCACCGCCATCGGACATGACGAGATGCTTCACTACGTGCCGGGCCGGCGCAACGTCATCGACGCCGCCGAGGCCGGTCGTGGCCTGCTGCTGGCGCTGGAGCACGGCCGGGTTGGCGAGCGTTACCTGCTCACCGGGCACAACATTGAGATGGGCGAGCTGACTGCCACCGTCGCCCGCCTGCTCGGCAAGCCGGCACCCACGCCGATGCCGTTGCACCGGGCACGGGCCCTGGCGACCCTCGGGCGCTGGCGTTACCGGCTGACCGGCAAGATGCCGCTGCTGGATGATACGGCGATCGAGGTAATGGCCGGCGGGCAGTTCCTCGATGGGCGCAAGGCGCGCGAAGAACTGCGCTTCGAGGCCCAGGTACCGCTGGAGGACACGCTGGAACGGGCGATCGCCTGGTTCCATGCCAACGACTATCTGTAACGCCCCGTAGGAGCGAGCTTGCTCGCGAACCGCACGGCACCGAGCGGCCTCTGTTCGCGAGCAAGCTCGCTCCCTACGACAGCGCAAATGCAAAAGCCCGGCAAATGCCGGGCGTTTTCATGTCAGGGCAGTGCCTTCTCGGCAAAGGGACGGTTCTGCAGCCCCATCTGCGCGCGGAAGCTCTCCATGTCGAACATGGTGCACAGCTCGAGGATTTCCCCGGTACTGCTGAATACCCAGAAGCCCATCGCCGACAGGCTGAGGATCTTCTCGCTGGCCGGATAACCGAAGGCGGGGCGGGAGATGCTGCCCAGCAAAGTGCTCCAGGTGAATACCTTGCTGCCTTCGCGGATGCATTCCTCCACCACCACTTCCAGGTCCGGCATGGCCGAGCGGATCTCCTCCACCAGCCGGCGGTAGCCTGCGTTGTTCAGCGGCTGCGCGGTGAAGGCGCTCTTGTAGATGAAGTCCGGACTGTGCAACTGCTCGGCCAGCGCCAGGTGACCCTTGTTCCACGTGAGGTCGATGTGCTGGCGGGCGAGCTTCTTGAGATCCTTCTCCGACATGGCGCTTCCTGGGTGCTGGGACGATGGCGTACCACTGTGTCCCGGATGCCGTGCACGGGCATTGGCCGGCGCGCCAGATCCCAGCGGGGGCTCGGGTTAGAACACTCCGCCCAGCTTTAGCGCATGCCACACGGCGGCCAGGCCGAGGACGGCGAAGGCGGCGGCGGCCAGGCGGCGGATCAGGTTCAGCGGCAGGCGTTCGGCGGCGAAGTTGCCGGCCAGTACCACCGGCACGTTGGCGATCAGCATGCCCAGCGTGGTGCCGATGACCACCAGCCAGAAGTGCGGGTACTGCGCGGCCAGCATCACGGTGGCGACCTGGGTCTTGTCGCCCATCTCGGCGAGGAAGAAGGCGATCAGGGTGGTGAGGAACGGACCGAATTTCTTCAGCGCGCCTTCTTCGTCGTCATCCAGTTTGTCCGGGATCAGGGTCCAGGCGGCGACCGCCAGGAAGGACACGGCCAGCACCCAGCTCAGCGTGGTTTCCGAGAAGAAGCTGGCGACCCAGCTGCCGATGGCGCCGGCGGCGAAGTGGTTGGCCAGGGTGGCGGCGATGATCCCGGCGATGATCGGCCAGGGCTTGCGGAAACGCGCGGCGAGGACGAGCGCGAGCAGTTGCGTCTTGTCGCCGATTTCCGCGAGGGCAACGATCAGGGTTGGGACGAAGAGGGATTCCATCAGGCTTCCTAAGGGGGCGGGTCGACTCAGCACCATGACACGCGCCACCTGCCCGCCCCGGGTCAGGTTGCTCGTGTCATAGGTCTTGTCAAACCCGGGCCTGAACGATGCAGGCTTGGGTCGCACGCGCCATGATCTGCGGACCAAGTGTGTTGACGCGTACCGGGCGAGCTGGGCGCTCGCGGGAGACTACTCCCCTAGGACGGGGCGCATTCTGCCCAAGTCCTGGGACTTGGGCAAGCCGGCATGTCGGATCATTCGCGGCTGGAGCGGATATCCATGTCTTCGTAGCGGATGAAACGCGTGCCGTTCTTGAAGCGGTAGCCCAGCCAGATCGTGAGGAACAGCGGGATGGTGATGTAGGTGGCGACCAGCCCGGCCCAGTCCACGTGCTCGCCGACGAACGCCTGGTAGTTCTGCCCCAGGGTGATGATCAGGCAGAGGGTGAAGGCGAACAGCGGACCGAAGGGGAACCATTTGGCGCGGTAGGGCAGGCTGTTCAAGTCGCCGCCCTGCAGGACGAAGGCCTTGCGGAAGCGGTAGTGCGACACGGCGATGCCCAGCCAGACGATGAAGCCGCACATGCCCGAGGCGTTGAGCAGCCAGGTGTAGACGGTCTTGTCGCCGATGAAGCTGGTGAGGAAGCACAGCGCGCCGACGAAGGTGGTGGCCAGCAACGCGTAGCGCGGCACTCCGCTGACGGACACCTGGTTGAATACCCGTGGCGCCTTGCCGTGCAGGGCCATGGTGTAGAGCATCCGGGTCGAGGCGTACATGCCCGAGTTGCCGGCCGAGAGGATCGCCGAGAGGATTACCGCGTTCATCACGCCCGCCGCGGCGGCCAGGCCCGCGCGCTCGAACAGCAGGGTGAAGGGCGAGGTGCTGATGTCGCTGCTGTCGGTCTTGAGCAGGTTCGGATCGGTGTAGGGAATCAGCATGCCGATCACGAAGATCGACAGGATGTAGAACATCAGGATTCGCCAGAACACCTGGCGGATGGCGATGGGAATGGACTTCTGCGGGTTCTCCGACTCGCCCGCGGCGACGCCGATCAGTTCGGTGCCCTGGAAGGAGAAGCCGGCGATCATCGCCACCCCGATCATTGCCTGCAGGCCGCCGGCGAAGGGCGCGTCACCGGTGGTGAAGTTGCTGAATCCGGGACTGTCGATGCCGTGCATGATGCCGATGATGCTTGCCAGGCCAATGCCGATGAAGATCACCACGGCCACCACCTTGATCAGCGCGAACCAGAACTCGCTCTCGCCGAAGCCTTTCACCGAGAAGAAATTCAGCATGAACATGACGCCCAGGAACACCACGCTCCAGTAGATGCCGGGCACGTCGGGGAACCAGAATTTCATCACCAGCTGCGCGGCCACCAGTTCCGCGGCGATGGTCACCGCCCAGTTGTACCAGTAGTTCCAGCCCATCGCGAAGCCGAAGCCATCGTCGATGAAGCGGCTGCCATAGGTGCAGAACGAGCCGGAATCGGGAATGTACGCCGCCAGCTCGCCCAGGCTGGTCATGAGGAAGAACACCATCAGGCCGATCAGCGCGTAGGCCATCAGGGCGCCGCCGGGGCCCGCGGTGGCGATGGTGCTGCCGGAAGCAACGAACAGGCCGGTGCCGATGGAGCCGCCGATGGCGATCATGTTCAGGTGTCGGGGCTTGAGGGAGCGCTTGAGGTGATGCGGCTTCTCTTTCGGCCCCATGGCGAACGTCAGCTCGACATCGTCTTTGATTCTTCGATTCACAGGTGTCCTCGATAGTCTGGGCGTGCGGCGGCGCACCGCTCCATTGGCTCGGTGCAGTGTAGTGCGAGCCTTCGATCAGCGCCGCCGGGCGCTGTAGATACGGAAGCCGTCGGCCTCGGCCAGGATCTGGCAGGGACCGAGGTGCTGCTCGATCAGCGGTGGGTATTTCAGGAAGCTGTTGGCCACCAGGCGCAATTCGCCGCCGGGTGCCAGATGGCGTTCGGACTGGCGCAGCAGGTGTTCGGTGGCGGCGTAGCTGGTGTGCACGCCCTGGTGGAAGGGCGGGTTGCTGACGATCGCGGCAAGCCCGGCAGGGGCCGCGTCGATGCCGTCGCCGGCGATCACCTCGCTGTCCAGGCCATTGGCGGCCAGGGTCAGGCGGCTGCTTTCGAGGGCGAAGGCGTCGACGTCCAGCAGGGCCAGTTGGCTGGCCGGGTAGCGCCGCTTGAGGGTGGCGCCGATGACGCCGGCGCCGCAGCCGAAGTCCAGCACCTGGCCGGTGGGCAGGCCGTCCAGTTGTTCCAGCAGCAGGGCGCTGCCGCGATCCAGGCGGCCGTGGCTGAACACGCCGGGCAGGGTGACCACCTGCAGCGGGCCGTCGGCCAGCGGCAGTTCGTAGCGTTGCGCCAGGGTGTGCAGGTCGGGCGCGCCGGGGGCGCCGTCGATGTGGGCATGCCACAGCTGGCTGTGGCGGGCGCTGTCGAGCTTGCTGGCGCGGCCGAAGACGGCGAGCTGCTTGCTGGCGCGCTCGACGCCGGCGCGTTTCTCGCCGACCAGGTACAGCTCGCCGTCCGGCACGCAGTGGGCCAGGGCGGCGAACAGGTAATCGGTGAGTTCGCGGGATTTGGGCAGGAACAGCACGGCGGCCTCGAACGCGCCTTCCGGCGGCGTCACGCCGAAATGGCAGCGGCTCGGATAGCGGGCTTCGAGCTGCCGGGCGTCGCCTGCGTGCCAGCTCCAGCCCTGGGCCTGTGGCAGGTCGCCGAGCAGGGCGTCGGCGGGCAGGCCGGCGAGCAGGACGCGGCCCTGGAAGCGCTCGATCTGGCGCAGCAGCACTTCGCTGGTGGGGGCGTTGGACATGCGGCCTCCTCGAAAAAAGGGCGCGAGTTTAGCAGGGCTCCAGCGGCCGAGCCTAGGCGAGCCGCACCTCGGCGTTGTTCCAGAGGTCGTCGCCACGCAGTTCCAGGGCGCCCGCCGCGACCTGTTCGCGCAGGCGCCAGGCGGCCAGCAGGTCGGTGACGAACAGGCCGTCGACATAGGCCATCGTCGGGCCGATCAGCGATTGCGCCGGGCGCCAGGATTCGCTGGCGCTGTCCAGCAGGACATGGTCGATGTGCGTGTAGCCGGCGCCGCTCAACTGGCCGTCCAGCCACAGGCGCAGTTCGGCGTTCTCGGCCAGGGCGCGCCGCCAGTCTTCGCCCAGGCGCTGGCGCTCGGCGGCGTCCAGTTCGTGGCTGGCGGCCAGGGCGTTGGCCAGTTCCTCGGGTTTGAGCATGGCGATGGCGTGGCGGTCCTCGCAGCGGCACTGGCCGCTGCCGGCGCCAACGCTGCGCAGGGAGACGCGTTCCGGCAGTAGCGCGCAGACGCGGCGCAGCAGCAGTTGTTCGCTGGCGCTGTCGCCGTGCCAGAGGGTGACGGAGCTGGCGTCGGGGCTGCGCAGCCAGTTGACGTCGCTGGCCAGCTCGATGGCGATTTCCCGTTCGCGCAGGACCTCGCCACCCAGCTCGTGCCAGAACGCCGCGCGCTGCTGGCAGGGTGGCGTGTCCACGTCGCCCAGCGGGCCGACGGCCAGGTCGTCCGGCATCACGCGGATTTTCTTCTCCACCAGCACGCCGGCTTCCACCGCGCGGCGCAGTGCTTCGGCGGCGCCGTCGCCGCAGACCAGATGCAGGCTCATGGCGCCACCACTCGGCACGGCTGGCCGGCGAAGAAGCCGGCGGCGTTCTCGCTCAACTGGCCGACGATGCGCTGCCGCGCCTCGCGGCTGCCCCAGGCGCTGTGCGGGGTGAGGATGAAACGCGGGAGGTCGCCGGCCAGCAGCGGGTTGCCGTCCTTCGGTGGCTCGACGCTGAGCACATCGAAGGCGGCGCCGCCCAGGTGGCCGCGGCGCAGGGTGTCGGCCAGCGCCTGCTCGTTCACCAGCCCGCCACGGGCGGTGTTGATCAGGAAGGCCGTGGGTTTCATCAGGTCCAGCTCGCGCTGGCCGATCAGGTGGCGCGTGGCCTCGGTCAGCGGGCAGTGCAAGGTCAGGGCGTCGACCTGCGGCAGCAGCTCGTCCAGCGCCAGGCGGTCGGCTCGCGGCGGTCGGCCGGGCAGCGCGCCGAGCAGCACGCGCATGCCGAAGGCTTCGGCCAGCTTCGCCACCGCGCCGCCCAGTTCGCCGTGGCCGAGCAGGCCTAGGGTCTTGCCTTCCAGCTCGACGATGGGGAAGTCCAGCAGGCAGAACTGTGGCGCCTTCTGCCAGCGACCCTCGCGGATCGCCGCCTGGTAGTCCGGCAGGCGGGTGGCCAGGGCGAGCAGCAGCATCAGGGTGTGCTGGGCCACCGACGGGGTGCCGTAACCCTGGCAGTTGCTCACCGTCACGCCGTGGCGCCGCGCGGCTTCGAGGTCGACGTTGTTGGTGCCGGTGGCGGCCACCAGGATCAGCTCGAGGTCCGGGCACTGCTCGAATACCTCGGTGCCGATGCGTACCTTGTTGCTGATCGCCACCTGCGCGCCCTGCAGGCGCTCGGCCACCTGCCGTGTGTCGCTGCGCCCGTGCAGGACCAGTTCGCCGAACCGGGCGCGCAGCGGCGCGAGGTCGAGGTCGCCGAGGTCGAGGGAGGCGTGATCGAGGAAGACGGCGCGAGCGCTGTTCATGGGGGTTGTACCTTTGCGGAATGTCGGGCTGTTGCGGGAAATCGGTCTGGCGTAAGGTGATCAGCCTAACTGTTTTTCGAAAAGGCTGCGGAGGCGCGATGTACTGGACGGAATTTCTCACCGTGGCATTGATCCACCTGCTGGCGGTGGCCAGCCCCGGCCCGGATTTCGCCGTGGTGGTGCGCGAGAGCGTGACCCACGGCCGGCGCGCCGGTACCTGGACGGCGCTGGGGGTGGGCAGCGCGATCTTCCTGCACGTCACCTATTCGCTGCTGGGCATCGGCCTGATCGTGTCGCAGTCCATCGTGTTGTTCAACGCGCTGAAATGGCTGGCGGCGGCCTACCTGCTGTACATCGGCATCAAGGCGCTGCGGGCGCGTCCGGCCGGTCCGGCGGCGGCTGAAACCCTTGCCGCACCGGTCGCCCGTACTGCGCGCGGTGCCTATGTCGCCGGCTTCGTCACCAATGGTCTGAACCCCAAGGCCACGCTGTTCTTCCTCTCGCTGTTCACCGTGGTGATCAACCCACACACGCCGCTGCTGGTGCAGGCGGGCTACGGCGTCTACCTGGCCTGCGCGACGGCGGCCTGGTTCTGCCTGGTGGCGCTGCTGTTCAGCCAGCAGCGGGTGCGCGCCGGCTTCGCCCGGATGGGCCACTGGTTCGACCGGATGATGGGTGTGGTGCTGGTGGGGCTGGGGATCAAGCTGGCGTTTACCGAGCTGCGCTGAGGCGTGGGATGACGCTTTCGCAGGAGCGGGCTCTTTCCGCGATTCGCCGGTAGGTTGGGTGCCAAGCGGGTTCGCGAGCAAGCTCGCTCCTACGGGACGACCGGGATGGCATGGAGCGAAGCGCTACCCGTCATGGCGGATGACGTTGCGCATTATTCGCCCTACGACGAGCAAGGGCATCGCGGACGGAGGGAGCCGTGCAGCATTCCCCATAGGAGCAAGGACATGCCCTTGTAGGAGCGAGCTTGCTCGCGAACCTTCTCCGCTGCGGGGCCGTTCGCGAGCAAGCTCGCTCCTGCGGGGTCAGACCTTGATCTCGGCCAGTTGCGCCAATGCCTGCAGGTATTCCCGAGGGTTCTCCCCCAACAACCTTCGGAACATCGCACTGAACGCCCGCCCGCTGGTGTAGCCGAGCGCGGCGGCGACGCTCTGTACGCTCTCGCCGGCCAGCAGGCGCGGCAGTGCTTCGGTCAGGCGCAGTTGCTGGCGCCATTCCTGGTAGCTCATGTCCAGTTCCTGGCGGAACAATCTCGCCAGGGTGCGCGAGCTGGCGCCTACCTGCTGGCCCCAATCCTCCAGGGTGTGCGGGTGTTCGGGATGTTTCAGCAACGCCTTGCAGATCGCCTGCAGGCGTCGGTCGACGGGCAGCGGCAGGGCCAGGGGCAGACGCTCCAGGGTGGCGATCTCCAGCAGGATCAACTGCTCCAGCAGCGGCAACGCCGGCTCGCCGGGCTGTGCCTGCCAGCGGATACAGCGCAGGATCATCTCCCGCAGCAGTGGCGTGACCGCCAGCACGCAGCAATCGGCCAGGTGCTGCGGGCAGGCCTCGGCGCGGATGAACAGGGTGCGCATGTGCACCTCGCCGGACATCTGGATCTCATGCCGGATACCCGGCGGAATCCACACCGCGCGGGTCGGCGGAATGACCCAGGCGCCCTGGTGTGTCACCAGCCGCATCATGCCGCTGGCGGCGTAGAGCAGTTGTGCCTGCGGATGATCGTGGGGCAGCACGTGGTGTCCGTCGGCATAGTCGAAGCCAATGGCGGCGAGACGTGAGTCCTGGGGGATCTGCAGGTGCATGTCGGGTCTGATGACTTTTCTGTCAGGTCTGCGTTTTCCAGACAACCTAGCATGGAGGCTCCTTCCCACCAACCCGAGAGCCCGACGCCATGTCCCGACCTCGAACGATCATCCGTTACATCAACGCCGCCCACATCATCGATCACATGTTCATGCTGATCTTCCCGGCCGCCGTGCTGGGCATGACGCAACACTTCGGCCTGACCTACGCCGAAATGATCGGCCTGTCCCTGGGCGGCTTCATCGCCTTCGGCGCCTGTTCTATCCCGGCTGGCTAGGCGACAAGTGGGACCGCCGGCACATGATGCAGCTGTTCTTCTTCGGCATCGGCGCGTCCTCCATCCTCACCGGCCTGGCCGGCTCGGTGCCGCTGCTGGTTGCCGGCCTGACCCTGATCGGCGTGTTCGCCGCGATCTACCACCCGGTGGGTACCGCGATGCTGGTGGCCCATGCGCAGAACCGTGGCCACGAGATCGGCATCAACGGCATGTGGGGCAACCTGGGCGTGACGTTCGCCGCCTTGCTGACCGGTTTCCTCACCGCGCACTTCGGCTGGCGCGCGGCGTTCATCCTGCCGGGGGCGGTGGCGGTGCTGATCGGCATCGGCTTCGCCTGGCAGGTGCGCGCCGAGGCGCCGGTGGTGGTGCCGCATCCGGCGCCGCGCGGCGTGGGCGGGCAGAAGCTGTCGATGCCGCGGGTGTTCGGCGTGCTGGCGCTGGTGACGGCCACCGGCGGGGTGGTGTTCAACGCCAGCACCGTGACCTATCCGCGGCTGTTCCAGGTGCGTCTTGAGGAACTGCTGGCCTCGCCGGAAAGCCTTGGCGTGGTGGTCAGCCTGGCCTATGCCTTCGGCGCCGTGGCGCAACTGATCATGGGCCGCCTGCTGGACCGCTTCAGCCTCAAGGGGCCGTTCCTGCTCATGACGCTCTGCCAGGGCCCGTTGCTGGTGGCGCTGGCCTATGTCTCCGGCTGGCCGCTGGCGGTGGTCGGCGCGCTGTTCATGTTCGCGGTGTTCGGCCAGGTGACGGTGAACGACGCGATGGTCGCCAATTTCGTCGCGCCGCAATGGCAGGCGCGGGTGTTCGCCTTGCGCTATTTCGTGTCCTTCGGCGCCAGCGCGGCGGCGATTCCGCTGATCAGCTACATCGAGCCGCGCCAGGGGCTGACCGGGCTGTACCTGATCCTCGCGGTGCTGGGGGCGCTCACCTTCCTGGCTGCGGTGGTGTTCCCGCGCACGGCGCCGCATGCGCCGAAGGTGGCGGCGGCTTAGGGCAGAGGCGTCCGTCGTGGACGGTTCGCGAGCAAGCTCGCTGCTGCAAGGAGTCATGAAAAAGGGGCGCCGAGGCGCCCCTTTTTCAGGTCGGACCGAAGATCAGACCAGCTCGACCGCCACCGCGGTGGCTTCGCCGCCGCCGATGCACAGCGAGGCGATGCCGCGCTTGCCACCCGTCCTCTGCAGGGCGTTGATCAGGGTGACAATGATCCGCGAGCCGGTGGAGCCGACCGGGTGGCCCTGGGCGCAGGCGCCGCCGTAGACGTTGACCTTGGCGTGGTCCAGGCCGTGTTCGCGCATGGCGAGCATGGTGACCATGGCGAAGGCTTCGTTGATCTCGAACAGATCCACGTCGTCCTTGTTCCAGCCGGTCTTCTTGAACAGGTTGGTCATGGCGCCGATCGGGGCCAGGGTGAACTCGGCCGGGTCCTGGCTCTGGGTGGCGTGGCCGACGATCTTCGCCAGCGGCTTCAGGCCACGGCGCGCGGCTTCTTCGGCGGTCATCAGGACCAGTGCGGAGGCGCCGTCGGAGATGGAGCTGGCGTTGGCGGCGGTGATGGTGCCGTCCTTCTTGAACGCAGGCTTCAGGCCCGGAATCTTGTCCAGGTTGGCGGTCAGCGGCTGCTCGTCGTCCTTCACCACGGTCTCGCCCTTGCGAGTGGTCACGGTGACCGGAACGATTTCCGAAGCCAGCGAGCCGTCCTTGATGGCGGCCTGGGCGCGCTTGAGGGATTCGATGGCGTAGGCGTCCATCTCCTCGCGGGTCACGCCGTACTGGTCGGCGGTTTCCTGGGCGAAGGAGCCCATCAGGCGGCCGCTGCGGGCGTCTTCCAGGCCGTCGAGGAACATGTGGTCCTTGATCTCGCCGTGGCCCATGCGCAGGCCGGTACGGGCCTTCTCCAGCACGTAGGGGGCGTTGGACATGCTTTCCATGCCGCCGGCGACCATGACGGTGTTGGTGCCTGCCTTGAGCAGGTCGTGGGCCAGCATCACGGCTTTCATGCCGGAGCCGCAGAGCTTGTTGATGGTGGTGCAGCCGGTGGCGGCGGGCAGGCCGGCGTTCAGGGCCGCCTGGCGGGCCGGGCCCTGCTTCAGGCCGGCGGGCAACACGTTGCCCATGATCACTTCCTGCACGTCCTCGGGCTGGATGCCAGCACGGGAAATGGCTTCGCGGATGGCGGCGGCGCCCAGTTCCACGGCGGGAACACTGGACAGGCTGCCCTGGAAGCCGCCCATCGGAGTACGGGCGCCGCTGACGATGACGATCTCGGACATGAAACTAACCTCTTCGCTCTTGTTGTGGTGCGCTATCGGGTACCGATCGTGAACGACCGGGCGGGGGGATTCTACCGCGTGACCGGAAGTCGCCAAAGAGTCATTGGCAAATCACTCTTTTGACTGATGAACGGACACAGGTGGGCCTCTAGAGTCGGACCCATTCTGATGAGTCTCATCTTGCAATCCAGCCTTGAGAGTGCGCACGCCATGCTGAAAACCCGCGTCATCCCTGCTGCACAGAATGCCCACCAGTACCCGTTGCTGATCAAGAGCCTGCTGCTGTCGGGCAGCCGTTATGAAAAGGGCAGGGAGATCGTCTATCGCGACACCGTGCGCTACAGCTACGCCACCTTCAACGAGCGCGTGGCGCGCCTGGCCAACCTGCTGACCGAGGCCGGCGTGAAGGCCGGCGACACCGTGGCGGTGATGGATTGGGACAGCCACCGCTACCTGGAATGCATGTTCGCCATCCCGATGATCGGCGCGGTGCTGCACACCATCAACATCCGCCTCTCGCCGGACCAGATCCTCTACACCATGAACCACGCCGAGGACCGCTTCGTGCTGGTCAACAGCGAGTTCGTGCCGCTCTACCAGGGCATTGCCGGGCAGTTGACCACGGTGGAGAAGACCCTGCTGATCACCGACGGCGCCGACAAGACCTGTACGCTGCCCAACTGCATCGGCGAGTACGAGACCCTGCTGGCCCAGGCCAGCCCGCGCTACGCCTTCCCCGATTTCGACGAAAACTCGGTGGCCACCACCTTCTATACCACCGGCACCACCGGCAACCCCAAGGGCGTGTACTTCACCCACCGGCAACTGGTGCTGCACACCCTGGCGATGGCTTCGACCATCGGCAGCCTGGACAGCATCCGCCTGATGGGCACCAATGATGTGTACATGCCGATCACCCCGATGTTCCACGTCCACGCCTGGGGCGTGCCGTACGTGGCGACCATGCTGGGGGTGAAGCAGGTATACCCCGGCCGCTACGAGCCGGAGCTGCTGTGCAGGCTGATCCGCGAGGAGAAGGTGACCTTCTCCCACTGCGTGCCGACCATCCTGCAGATGATGCTCAACGCCGCCGGCGCCCAGGACCACGACTTCGGCGGGCTGAAGATCATCATCGGCGGCAGCGCCCTGAACCACGCGCTGTACGACGCGGCCAAGGCCAGGGGCATTCAGCTCACCGCCGCCTACGGCATGTCCGAGACCTGCCCGCTGATTTCCTGTGGCTACCTCAACCAGGAGCTGTGCGCCGGCAGCGAGGATGAGCGCACCACCTATCGCATCAAGGCCGGTGTGCCGGTACCGCTGGTGGAAGCGGCGATCATGGACGAGCACGGCCAGTTCCTCCCGGCGGACGGCGAGTCCCAGGGCGAGCTGGTGCTGCGCGCGCCCTGGCTGACCCAGGGCTATTTCCGGGAACCGGAGAAGGGCGAGGAGCTCTGGGCCGGCGGCTGGATGCACACCGGCGATGTGGCGACCCTCGACGGCATGGGTTTCATCGACATCCGCGACCGCATCAAGGATGTGATCAAGACCGGCGGCGAATGGTTGTCGTCGCTGGAGCTGGAAGACCTGATCAGCCGCCATTCGGCGGTGCGCGAAGTCGCCGTGGTGGGCGTGCCCGACCCGCAGTGGGGCGAGCGTCCGTTCGCGCTGCTGGTGCTGCGCGAGGGGCAGTCGCTGGACGCCAAGGGACTGAAGGAGCACCTCAAGCCTTTCGTCGAGCAGGGGAACATCAACAAGTGGGCGATTCCTTCCCAGATCGCCGTTGTTACTGAAGTTCCCAAGACCAGCGTCGGCAAGCTCGACAAGAAGCGCATCCGGGTAGACATCGCCCAATGGCAGGAGGCCGGCAGCGCCTTCCTTTCCACGGTTTGAGCGACGACCGGCCGGTCAGTCCGTGAGGCGTGCGTGCCAAGCAAGCGCTTGGCCGCGCGCAGCCCAGTCGTGGTGCCGCTCCGGGCCTGCGCAGGTGTCTAGGAAGGGGCTTTGTAAGACAAATCACACTTTAGAGCGATCAAGCTGCGGGGGACGCTGGATATAGTCGCCACTACTCATAACAAAAAACACATGGAGTAGCGTCGATGAAAACCATGCAACATATCTGGCGACTGGCGCGGCTGCCGCTGGCCGTCAGCCTGGCGTCCTCGCTGGCGACCCCCGCTTCGGCCGTCACCTTCAACATCGGGGAAATCGAAGGTTCGTTCGACTCGTCGCTGTCCGTGGGGGCCAGCTGGTCGACGCAGAATCCGAACAAGAACCTCATCGGCGTCAACAACGGTGGCAAGGGCCTGTCCCAGACCTCCGACGACGGCCACCTGAACTACAAGGCCGGCAAGACCTTCTCGAAGATCTTCAAGGGCATCCACGACCTCGAGCTGAAGTATCAGGACACCGGCGTGTTCCTGCGTGGCAAGTACTGGTACGACTTCGAGCAGAAGGACGAGAACACCGAGTTCAAGCCGCTCTCCGACCACAACCGCAAGGAAGCCGCCCAGGCCTCCGGCGCCGAACTGCTCGACGCCTTCATCTACCACAACTACAACATCGCCGAGATGCCGGGCACCGTGCGCCTGGGCAAGCAGGTGGTGAACTGGGGCGAGAGCACCTTCATCCAGAACGGCATCAGCGTGATCAACCCGTTCGACGTGACCGCCTTCCGCCGTCCGGGCTCCGAGATCAAGGAAGCCCTGGTGCCGGTGAACATGTTCTACCTGTCGCAGAACCTCACCGACAACCTCTCCGCCGAAGGCTTCTACCAGCTGGAGTGGGACCAGACGGTGGTCGACAACTGCGGCACCTTCTTCTCCCAGCCGGACGTTGTCGCCGACGGCTGTACCCAGAACCTGGCGGTGCTGACCAATAACCAGGCGTCGATCAACCTGCTCAATGGCCTGCTGGGTCCGGACCTGGCGCTGACCCCGTCGCCGTGGAACGAAGGGGTCGTGGTCAAGCGCGGACCGGACCGCGACGCTCGCGACAGCGGCCAGTACGGCTTCTCCCTGAAGTACTTCGCCGACAGCCTGAATACCGAGTTCGGCGGCTACTACATGAACTACCACAGCCGTCTGCCGATCTTCAGCGGCAAGGGCGCCGATGCTTCCAAGGTGACGCAGATCAACCAGCTGATCACCAACATCGCCGCCATCAGCCCGTCCCTGGCGGCCCAGGCCGGCGCCGCGGCGATGGCCGGCAACTCCAGCTACTTCATCGAGTACCCGGAAGACATTCGCCTGTACGGCCTGAGCTTCTCCACCACGCTGCCCACCGGCACCGCCTGGCAGGGCGAGATCAGCTACCGCCCGAACGCTCCGGTGCAACTGAACACCACCGACATCCTCTATTCCGGCCTGGACCCGGTGGCCATCGGCGGCAACCATGTGTACGACAATGCCTCGGTGCTCAACGGCGCGGCCGGCGAGGACCTGCACGGCTATCGCCGCAAGGAAATCACCCAGCTGCAGACCACCTTCACCCACTTCTTCGACCAGGTCATGGGCGCCGAGCGCGTGACCCTGGTGGGCGAGGTCGGCTGGACCCACGTCGGCGGCCTGGAAAGCCAGAACAAGGCGCGCTACGGCCGTGATCCGGTCTTCGGCCCCGGCCCGCTGGACGGCACCCTCAACGGCCTGGCCACCTGCGAGGCGCTGAACGCTTCCACCCTGGGCACCACCAACGCCAACAACGTCAGCCGCAACTGCGAGAGCGAAGGTTTCACCACCGCCGACTCCTGGGGTTATCGCATGCGCGCGATCTGGGACTACAACGACGTCTTCGCCGGGGTGAACCTCAAGCCGAACGTGGCCTGGCAGCACGACGTGAACGGTTACTCGCCCGGCCCGGGCGGCAACTTCGAGGAAGGCCGCAAGGCGGTCAGCCTGGGTGTGGATGCCGACTACCTGAACACCTACACCGCCAGCCTGGCCTACACCAACTTCTTCGACGGCAAGTACTCCACCGTCGATGACCGCGACTTCGTCAGCCTCAGCTTCGGGGTGAACTTCTAAGCCGGCTGTTCAACCGGTACCCGGCCCGCACCCGCTGCGGGCCATCCGCCGGTCGGTCGAAGCGACCGGCGGCGCAGCAGATACAGGCCGCGACCCGCCCCCGCCAGGGGCGGCCCCGCGGAGGGCACAGACTCAACGAGGACGACATACGAATGAGAACAACAAAGATCCTGCTGCACACTGGCGCCCTGGCGCTCAGCCTGCTCGCTACCCAGGTGATGGCGGCCGTCTCCGCCGATGAAGCCGCCAAGCTGGGCACCACCCTGACGCCGATGGGCGCGGAAAAGGCCGGCAACGCCGACGGCAGCATTCCTGCCTGGACCGGCGGCCTGCCGAAGAACGCCGGCACCGCCGACAGCAAGGGCTTCCTCAGCGATCCGTTCGCCAGCGAGAAGCCGCTGTTCACCATCACCGCGCAGAACATGGACCAGTACAAGGACAAGCTGACCCCCGGCCAGCAGGCCATGTTCAAGCGCTACCCCGACACCTACAAGATGCCGGTGTACCCGTCGCACCGTACCGCCACCGTGCCGGAGAGCGTGCTGGAGGCGACCAAGAAGAACGCCACCACCACCAAGCTGCTGCAGGGCGGCAACGGCCTGGAGAACTTCCAGGTGGCCAACCCCTTCCCGATTCCGAAGGATGGCCTGGAAGTCATCTGGAACCACATCACCCGCTACCGTGGCGGCCACGTGCGCCGTCTGGTGACCCAGGCCACGCCGCAGGTCAACGGTTCCTACTCGCTGGTGTACTTCCAGGACGAGTTCGTCTTCCGCTCCGACCTGAAGGACTACAACGCCAGCAAGCCGAGCAACGTGCTGTTCTACTTCAAGCAGCGCGTCACCGCCCCGGCGCGCCTGGCCGGTAACGTGCTGCTGGTGCACGAGACCCTCGACCAGGTGAAGGAACCGCGCCTGGCCTGGCTCTACAACGCCGGCCAGCGCCGCGTGCGCCGCGCCCCACAGGTGTCCTACGACGGCCCGGGTACTGCCGCCGACGGCCTGCGTACCTCCGACAACCTGGACATGTACAACGGCGCGCCGGACCGCTACGACTGGAAACTGGTGGGCAAGCAGGAGCTGTACATCCCGTACAACAACTACAAGATGGACGATCCGAAGCTGAAGTATTCGGACATCATCAAGCCCGGCCACCTGAACCAGGACCTGTCCCGCTATGAGCTGCACCGCGTGTGGCACGTGACCGCTACTCTGAAGCCGGGCGAGCGCCACATCTACGCCAAGCGTGATTTCTACATCGACGAGGACACCTGGCAGGCCGTGGAAATCGACCACTACGACGGTCGCGGCACCCTGTGGCGCGTGGCCGAGGCCTTCAGCCAGTACTACTACAACTACCAGGTACCGTGGTACACCGCCGAAACTCTGTATGACCTGCTCTCCGGCCGCTACCTGGTGCTGGGTCTGAAGAACGAGGAGAAATCCGCCTACGACTTCAACTACAGCGCTTCGGAAAGCGACTTCACCCCGGCAGCGCTGCGCCAGGAGGGCGTACGCTGATCCCCCGATCCCCACGGGTGGTTCCACGGTGAAAAAAGACCGGCCTTCGGGCCGGTTTTTTTATGGACGATCATCTGCCAGGTGAATGGGAGGGCCGAAGGTAGGAAGATGTCTGGTCATCTTGTGGGCAACGGTAACAAAATCGGCTTCAAATACCGCTCATGAGCGGCTAGGCTCCGTCCACATAGAGACAAGAGCTAGAGCAAGAGCCAGGTGATGACCGACTTCTCGACTCTGCCACGACTGACCGAGGTTCCCACCAGCACGGGGGGCAGCCGCTTCTTCCGGCCGCCGCTGCCGCATGGCTACGTCTCGCGCTCGCGATTGTGCGAACGCATGGCGGCGGGGCTCGAGGGACGGCTGATCCTGGTGTCCGCGCCGGCGGGGTTCGGCAAGAGCTCACTGGCCATCGAGTTCTGCCAGACGCTGGAAAGCCAATGGCGCAGTCTGTGGCTGGGGCTCAGTGCCAGGGACAGTGATCCGGGGCGTTTCCTCGAGCGCCTGCTCGAAGGCTTGCGCCTGCACTTTCCCATGCTGGGCGAAGAGGCCCTGGGCATCCTGAAGATGCGTCAGCGGCACCAGCCGTTCGCCTTCGAAGCCTGGCTCGATGACCTGCTCGATGAACTGCTGGACAGCCTGTCCGCCGAGCGGCCGCTGCTGCTGGTGCTCGACGACTACCACCTGGCCCAGGGCGCGGTACTCGACCGTTGCCTGCAATTCCTCCTCAATCACCAGCCGCCCGGCCTGGTACTGCTGGTTACCAGCCGCCAGCGTCCCGACTGGCACCTGGCGCGCTTGCGCCTGTCGCGGCATCTGCTGGAGCTCACCGAACAGGACCTGCGCCTGACCGCCGAGGAAACCGCGCGGCTGGTCTCCGCCAACGGCGCGCAACTGGACGACAACGCCCTGGACAACCTGGTCGAGCGCAGCGAAGGCTGGATCGCCGGGCTGCGCCTGTGGCTGCTGGCCCACGGCGACGAACTGGCGGCGAAAGTGCCGGACCTGTCGGTGCATGGCGCCGAGGAATTGATCCGCGATTACCTGCTGGAAGAAGTGATCGACAAGCAGTCGCCGGAGGTACAGGTCTTCCTGTACCAGACCGCGCGCTTCGAGCGCTTCTGCGCCGAACTCTGCGATGCCGTGCGCGAGGCCTACGACAGCGCGGCGATCCTGCGGCACTTGCAGCAGCACCAGGTGTTCCTGGTGCCGCTGGACGAGCAGGGCCGGTGGTTCCGCTACCACCACCTGTTCTCCGACCTGCTCTTGGCGCGGTCGCTGCCCGGCTCCGGCCCTTCGGCGGCGGCGCTGCACCTGCGCGCGTGCCGTTGGTTCAGCAGCCAGGGGCTGTTCGACGACGCCGTGGAGCAGGCCCTGCGCGCCGGCCACCCGGAAGTGGCGGCGAACCTGGTGCAGAGCCTGTCCGAGGAACAACTGCTGGCCGAGCAGAACGTCGCCACGCTGCTGCGCTGGAAGATGGACCTGCCCGACAGCCTGCTGGCCAGCACGCCGCGCCTGATCGTACTGTACAGCTGGGCGCTGGCGCTGGCCTGCCAGCTGGATGCGGCCGAGGAACTGGCGCTGCAGTTGTCGCGCTTCCTGCCGGCGGCCGATGCGGCGACCCAGCATGATCTGGTGGCCCAGTGGCAGGCGCTGACCGGGGTGGTCGCCCGTGGCCGTGGCGACATCGAAACCGCCGAGCGACACTGCGTGGAAGCCTTGCAGGGGCTCGGTTCGGAGCGCTTCGGCCCGCGCCTGCTGTGCCTGTCCACGCTGAGCAACCTGGCCGTCGTCCGCGACGACCTGTGGCGCGCCCGTGGCCTGAACCGCGAGGCGCTGGAGCTGGCGCAGCGTTTCGGCAATCCGCTGTTCGAGGCGATGGTGCATTACGACCGCGCCCGGGTCTTGCAGGCGCGCGGCGAAGTGCTGCGCGCCGAAGAGGAAGTGCGCCAGGGACTGGCGCGGTTGTCCGGCTTGTCGGCGCAGCGTCGCTACGCGGCGCGCGGGCGGCTGATGCTCTACCAGGGCTATCTGTGCAGCCTGGCCTTGCGCCCGGACGAGGCGCGCAAGTGCCTCAAGGCCGGGATCGAAGAGGCCCGCGCCTGCCGGGACATCAGCCTGGTCATCGGCTTCTGCGTGCTGGCCAGCCTGGAAGGGCGGCTGGGCAACTACACCCGCGCGTTCGGCCACCTGAGCGAAGTCGAGCGGATGATGCACGTGTGGGACGTGCCGCCGGTCTACTACCTGTCGGCCATCACCCTGGTCAAGTGCGAGCTCTGGCTCGGCCAGGGACAGACTGAATTGGCGGCCGCCTGGCTGGAGCGCCTGCGCGACACCTATACCGGTTCGGAGTCGGCCATGCCGCCGGAGTGCGCGCCGCAGTTGCCACGCAACGTGGAGATGCTCCAGGCCCAACTGGAGTGCCGCGAAGGCCGGAGCGAGGCCGCCGAGTCGCGGCTGCGCGCAGTGGCTGGCGGAGCGCTGGCGGTCGGCGCCCAGTTGCAGGCGCGGCTGGCGCAAGGACAACTGATCGTGCTGCTGCTGCAGGAAGGGCGCGAGCGCGAGGCGGAGACGCTGCTGCAGGAGTGCCTGGACGGCTTGGTGACCGGGCTGGTGATTCCGCTGCACGAGACGCTGCAGCAGCATCCGGACTGGTTGCGCGAGCAACTGGCCGCCCGTCCCTCGACGGCCGAGGGGGAGGCACTGCGCGAGCGGCTGCCGGTACCGCCGGAGCGCGGTGGGCAGGTGGCCGATTGCCTGAGCGGACGCGAACTGGCGGTGCTGGAACTGATTGCCCAGGGGTGCTCCAACCAGGAGATCAGCGAGCGACTGTTCATCTCCCTGCACACGGTCAAGAGCCACGCCCGCCACATCAACGACAAGCTCGGCGTGGAGCGCCGCACCCAGGCGGTGGCGCGGGCGAAGGAGATGGGGTTGTTGCGCTAGGGGCGACTCCTCTGCCTGGGCTTCCCCTCACTCCAGCCCTCGGCTTTGGCATCCTGCGTCGCTCTACCTCCTGCATCCATGCGGTCGTCTCCCGGGAGGAGAGGGTGCCGTATGTGCCGGCTGAAACTATGGTTTCTCCTGTGCCGATCAGTCCCCTCTCCCTCTGGGAGAGGGCTAGGGGGAGGGCCGCCGATGCCAGGGTGCGGAGTGGAGCTCATCCCCGCTTACATCCCCTTCTTCTTCTCCGCCTCCGGTGGCGCGCTCAGGTCCAGCCCCTTGGGCACAGGCTGCCCTTTGGCCGGGGCGGCCAGCTGACGCTGTACGTCATCCTGGATCGCCTGCAGCACCGGCAGCAGGTCGCGCATGTTCTCGCGTACTTCCGCATAGGCGTGCTTCTGCGCCAGTTCGTCCACGCGCATCAGCAACTGCGCGCGTACTTCTGCCGGCAGGTGGACGAACAGCTCCGGCATCTGCTTGGCCAGTTCGGCGCTGTAGAGCACCAGGTCCTGACGGTCGAACTGGGCGGTGAGGCCCAGGTAGTCCAGCGCGCTGCTGGTGAGCATCGACGCGGCGGCCTTGGCCTCTTGCATGCCTTGCAGGCGCACCGGGTTGCGCTGTTCGTTCTGTGCCAGGGTCATCCAGAACTCCACCGTCAGGTTGAACAGGATCGCCTGTTCACGCAGCGAGTAGCTCATCAGGCCCAGCGCCTCGGCGCCATACGGTTGCTTGGCGGCGCGGAAGTTGAAGTACAGGCGCATCAGTTCCTTGAGCTTGAACAGCACCTCGCGCGCCTCGTTCTGCCGCAGCTCCAGCGGCGCGTAGATGTTCAGTTGCGGGCGGAAATTCTCCTCGCTGACCATGCGCTGGTAGATCGGAGCGGTGAACTCGCCGCTGCGCCGAGGCAGGCCGTTGGCCTGGGTTTCGTCGATCTTTTTCAGCGCCTCGATCAGCACCTGGTAGTCGGCGCTGGTCCAGGGGCGCTGGATGTCCGGGATCTTTTGCCCGAGGTAGTACAGATCGGCGCTGGAGGCGGGGCGGCAGAGAACCAACAAAAGGATGGCCAGCGGCCAGAGCAGACGGCGTGGTAGGTTCGGCACGAACGGGCTTTCCTTGCGCGGGAGCGGTCGGCCTAGGTTAGCGAGGCCGGGGGGCGGCGTCATCCCGCGCCTTGGTTGGGTGCAGTGGGGAGGGGCGATGGAATCGGCAGCGGTCAGTGCGGTCTTCGAGGACCTGGGCGGCTTCGGCGCGGTGGCGCGGCAGAGCGAGGGGCCGCTGGTGGGGCATCTGCAACGGGCCAATATCCAGTTGGCGAGCATTCCGGTGTTCGTCGCCAAGGGGCTGGCCGACACTACGGTGAACGACCTGCTGGATGCCGCCAAGGTGTCGCGGCGCACCTTCTACAAGTACTTCCAGAGCAAGCTCGACGTGCTCGAAGGCATCTATCGCACGGCGGTGCAACTGCTGCTGATGCGCTTTCGCGAGATGCGCACCGACGCCGGCAGCACCGACGCCTGGCTGCGCGCGATGGTCGAGCGTTTCTTCGACTATCACCTGGCGGTGGGGCCGATCATCCGCCTGATGCACGAGGAAGCGTTACGCACCGACTCGCCGCTTGCGGCCCATCGCGCCGAAGCGCACCGGGAACTGCGGGCGTTGCTGGAGGAGCGTTTCCAGGGCGAAGGCGTGCGGCACGCGGCGCTGACCTACCAGGCGCTGATCTGGGCGCTGGAGGCGACGTCGCTGGAGCTGCTGGGCAAGGGCGGCGACATGCCGCTGGGCGAGGTCAAGCAAGTCATCGGCGACCTGCTGGTGACGACACTCTGTTCGCGCACTACCTAGGTTGGGCGCGGCGACGGCCGGGCTGTGGTGTGATCGGGGCTCGAGAACAACAAGCACGGGAGTCACTCGTCCATGTCCGCCACCCTGTCTCTGCAACCGCCACTGGCCGAGGGCCTGGCCCGCTACGGTTTCGGCGCCCTGCCGCTGGAGGCGCTGAAGGAACGCTACGCCGCGCCGGAAAGCGGTTCGCGCTTCATCAACGTCGACGGCTTCGACATCCATTACCGTGATGAAGGCTGCCGCGACAAGCCGGTGCTGGTGATGATCCACGGCGTGATGGCGTCGCTGCACACCTGGGACGGCTGGGTCGCCGAGCTCTCCGAGCACTTCCGCATCATCCGCCTCGACGTGCCGGGTTTCGGCCTTACAGGCGGCGGCCGCGATCGCGAATACAGCGGCGAGCGCCTGGTGAAGGTATTCGGCATGTTCCTCGACCGCCTGGACCTCAAGCACGTCTCCATCGCCGGTAATTCCCTGGGCGGCTACATCGCCTGGAACTACGCGCTGGCGCAGTCGCACCGGGTGGAGCGGCTGATCCTGATCGACCCCGCCGGCTACTACATGCAGAAGGTGCCGCTGATGATCGCCAGCGCCGTGCTGCCCGGTGCCGGCCTTCTGATGCCGATGTGGATGCCGCGCGCGCTGGTGGCCCAGGGTATCAAGGAAGTCTATGGCGATCCGCGCAAGATCAAGCCCGGCGTGATCGATCGCTACTACGACATCAGCCGCCGTCCGGGCAACCGCCGGGCGATGATCGATATCTTCCGCGTGCTGGTGAAGGCCAACCGCGAGGAACTGACCGGAACCGCGAACCGGGTGGCGGCAATCAAGGTGCCGACGATGCTGATGTGGGGCGAGCGCGACCGCTGGATTTCGCCGCGCCACGTACCGATGTGGCAGCGCGACGTACCGGGGATCGAAGTGAAGGTCTATCCGGGCGTGGGGCATATCCCGATGGAGGAGATTCCCCAGGAGTCGGCGGCGGATGCATTGCGCTTTTTGCATGCCTGAATGCTGAGCGACCGATGAAAAAGCTCGGCCACGCGCCGGGCTTTTTCGTGCCGCCCAACTGCCTTTCGCAGGAGCGGGCTTGCTCGCGAACCGCTCCGCCCCTGACAGTGCCGGCTGGGTATCGGTGAGGCAAAAGAGCTTCGCGAGCAAGCTCGCTCCTACAGGGTAACTCCGTCGCAAGACGTAGAAACGTTGGCGCGCCACAGCCGCGTGTCGATACACCCTACGTCGTCATTGCCGCCAGAGCTGGGCCTGGAGCGCCCTTGGATCAAGGCCAAATGGCGGATATCGTCGAACGTTCTCCGCCCCACGCCCAGCACCGTGCCGCTCTCGTGGGAGCGGACCTTGTCTGCGAATCGCGGGCATGGCCCGCGCCCGCTGTGAGCACCCGGAACGATGCCGCCCCGACAAGGCGGGGCGGCGCGTACAGCAGCCAAAGGATCAGCCGGCATGCGCCAGCGGCTGTGGGTCGTACTCCCGGCGTACCTCGTGCAGCAGGTCGAGGTTGTTGTGCTGCCAGGGGTGGAAGTCGCTCTTGAAAAAGTCCAGGTACTCG
Source organism: Pseudomonas sp. MT3 (assembly GCF_054720805.1). Classification (NCBI taxonomy): domain Bacteria; kingdom Pseudomonadati; phylum Pseudomonadota; class Gammaproteobacteria; order Pseudomonadales; family Pseudomonadaceae; genus Pseudomonas; species Pseudomonas sp. MT3. The sequence goes on along the minus strand of NZ_JBTVPY010000003.1, from coordinate 255,616 downwards.
CGCACCAGCGGGCGGAATACGCCGTGCTTGCCCCAGCTCCACTTCAGTCCGTCGCGCCAGACCCGCCAGTTCCACAGCAGGCCATCCTGGCGCAGCATGTGGGTGAGGCCTCGGAAGGTGTCGAGAACGAAGAAGAAGCTCGCCATCAGCATCGCCCGGCGCAGCAGCTTGCGGCTGCCGCAGACCTGGTTGTAGACGTCGAAGGCCACCGCCTTGTGCTCGGTCTCTTCCAGCGCGTGCCAACGCCACAGGCGCTGCATCACCGGGTCGGCGCCCTGCATGGTGCGCGGGTCGGTGAGCAGCCCGTTGGCCATGATCGCGGTGATGTGCTCCAGCGCGGCCGTGGCGGCCAACTGGCGCTTGGCGGGGAATTTCTTCTGGGTGTAGCGGATGCGCGCCTGGGCGCGCTTCTCGATGCGCGTGATGTCGTAGCCGAGGTCGCGCAGGCGCTGGCTGTACACCAGGTGCTCGCGGCTGTGGTGACCTTCCTGGCCGATGAAGCCACGGATCTGCTCCTTGAGCACCGGGTCGGTGATGTTCTCGCGGAAGTGCCTCACCGAGTCGATGAAGAAGCGTTCGCCGTCGGGGAACAGCACCGACATCGCGTCGAACAGATGGGACTTGAAGGCGTCGCCGCCATGCCAATGGCGCGGCAGCGGATCGGGCAGATCAAAGTCCATGTGTCGGGGCTTGATTTCCAATCCCGCGGGGGTGGTGCTGGCCATGACGACTCCGTTGTTGTGGTTGTCCATGAGTCAGTACTGTGGCCTTGTGGGAAAAGCCTCACAAGGTTATTGTCTGCCAACTTTCCGGTCATATCCGGCCAGCGGTCAACACAAGAAAAACGATGAAACAACCGCTCAATTTCACCGCCGAACTGGTGCCCGTCGCCTATGCGCAGGCGCTGCTCGACCTTGCCGAGGAACTGGGCGTGCCCCGCGCGCGCCTGTTCGAACTGGCTCGAGTGCGCTCCGAGGTGTTGCAAAGCCCCAACGGCCGCCTGTCCTTCATCGACTTCAACCTGCTCGCCGGCACCGCGCTGACGCACTGCGGCGAACCGGCCTTCGGCCTGCTCCTGGGGCAGCGGCTGAACGTCTCCACCCACGGCATCCTCGGCTACGCGGTGCTCTCCAGCGCCAACCTCGAACGCGCCATCGGCTTCGCCCTGAAGTACTACCGCGTGCTCGGCCTGGCGTACGACCTGGAAATGGTGGAAGACGAGGGTGTCTCCGTCCTGCGGGCCAGCGAGTCGATCCCGCTCGGGCCGATGGGCCGCTTCGCCGCCGAAGGCCTGATGACCAGCCTGTACACCATCGCCCGCTTCCTCGTCGGCGAACCGCTGCAGGGCGTCAGTGTCGGCTTCGGCCATGCCGCGCCGGCCTATGCCGGGCGCTACGCCGAGGTGTTCGGCTGCGAGGTGTCGTTCGACCAGCCGTTCCACTTCATCGGCCTGCCCAGCGAATACCTGGCGCGCCCGATGGCGCTGGCCAACCCGGCCACCGTGCAGATGTGCGAACAGCAATGCGAGGCGCTGCTGGCCACGCTGGACGTGCAGGAAGGTCTGTTGACCCGCATCCGCCGCTTGTTGCTGGCGCGCCCCGGCGAGTTTCCCGACCTGGAAACCGTGGCCGGCGAGTTGCACACCAGCGGGCGTAGCCTGCGTCGACATCTTTCGAACCTGGGGACGACCTATCAGGAAGTGCTCGATGACGTACGCAAGCGCCTGGCCTTGCAGTACCTCACCACCACCCACCTGCCGCTCTACGAAATCGCGCTGTTGCTGGGTTTCAACGACCCGTCGAACTTCCGCCGCGCCTTCCGCAAGTGGACCGGCAAGCTGCCCACCGACTACCGCCGCGACGGGTGATGCCCGGCTCGCCAGGTCGGGTGGAATCGGCGAAAATGCCGGTCCGCCCAAGCCATCGAGTGACCCCGTGATGAGTGAGCAACCCGCGCTGATCCGCGAAACCTTCCCCGTTGGGCCTTTGCAGTGCAACTGCACCATCATCGGCGACCCGCTGACGAAGAAGGCCATCGTCGTCGATCCGGGCGGCGACCACGAACTGATCCTGCAGCGCCTCGACGCGCTGGGGCTGAAGGTGGTCAGCATCATCCACACCCATGCGCACCTGGATCACTTCCTCGCCTCCGGGCAGATGAAGGAGAAGACCGGCGCGACCCTGCACCTGCACAAGGACGACCAGTTCCTCTGGGATAACCTGGAGATGCAGTGCCGCATGTTCGGCGTCCCCTACACGCCGGTGCCTTCGCCGGACCAGTGGCTGGCCGACGACGAGGCGCTGGCCTGCGGCTGCGGCGTGGCATTGCACACGCCGGGGCATACGCCGGGCTCCATGAGCTTCTGGTTCCCGCAGGACAAGCTGCTGATCGCCGGCGATACCCTGTTCCGCCGCAGCATCGGCCGCACCGACCTGTGGGGCGGCGACTACGCCACGATCGAGCGCTCGATCCGCGATCGCCTGTACTCGCTGGACGAAGAGGCGACCGTAGTCACCGGCCACGGTCCGGACACCAACCTGGGCGACGAGATGCGGGAAAACCCCTTCATCCGCGCTTAAGGTTGCTGCGGAATTATTTGCACGATCTACGCTCTAACCAGCCGCCCGCTAATGGGTGTTTCGCTATTTCAAGGAGTCATCCGACATGTTCACCGCTCGTAGTCTGTCCATGGTTGCGGCTGCCACCGCCTTCGCCCTCATGGCCGGTTGCGCCTCTCAGAACCCCTATGACCCCAACACCCAGGCCCCGCCGGCCGAGGGTGGCATGAGCAAGACCGCCAAGTACGGTGCGCTGGGCGCACTGGCCGGCGCCGTCGCCGGTGCCGCGATCAACCACGACAACCGTGGCAAGGGCGCGATGATCGGCGCCGCCGCCATCGGTGCCGCCGCCGCCGGCTACGGCTACTACGCCGACAAGCAGGAAGCCAAGCTGCGCCAGCAGATGCAGGGCACCGGCGTGCAGGTCGAGCGCCAAGGCGATGACATCAAGCTGATCATGCCGGGCAACATCACCTTCGCCACCGACTCGGCGAACATCGCGCCGTCCTTCTACAGCCCGCTGAACAACCTGGCCAACTCCTTCAAGGAGTTCAACCAGAACAGCATCGAGATCGTCGGCTACACCGACAGCACCGGCAGCCGCCAGCACAACATGGACCTGTCCCAGCGCCGTGCGCAGTCGGTCGCGAGCTACCTGACCTCCCAGGGCGTCGACGCTTCCCGCGTGAGCACCCGTGGCATGGGCCCGGACCAGCCGATCGCGTCCAACGCCGACGCCAATGGCCGTGCGCAGAACCGCCGTGTGGAAGTGAACCTGAAGGCCCTGCCGGGCGCGCAGACCCAGCAGTACCAGCAGTAAGCGCCGCCCATGAAAAAACCCGCCGATTGGCGGGTTTTTTTGTTTCCGGGACCTCGCTGGGCGTGGGACCGAATCTGTAGCGAGCTTGCTCGCGAACCGCATGGCAAAGCGGCTCAGGTTCGCGAGCAAGCTCGCTCCTACAAGGGAAGGTCAGGCCTTGGCGGCGGGGAACTCGTGGTGCAGCTGGGCCAGCAACTGGTCCTTGCGCTCCCACAGCTGGTTCACCCACAGCTGGAACTCGGCGCGGTAGCCCTCGTCCTGGTCGTAGCTCTTGCCGACGAACTGACGGGGGATTTCCATCTCTTCGAAACGCACCACCACCGAGCGCAGCTTGCCCGACAGCAGGCACCAGAAGGTCGGGCGGCCGTCGGGGTAGTGGATGGTGACGTTAACCAGGGTGCGCAGCTGCTCGCCCATGGCGTCGAGGACGAAGGCGATGCCGCCGGCCTTGGGCTTGAGCAGGTGCCGGAACTGGGAATTCTGCTCGTCATGCTTGGCCTGGGTGAAGCGGGTGCCTTCGAGGAAGTTGAAGATCGCCACCGGGATGCGGCTGAACTTGGCGCACGCCTTGCGGGTGGTTTCCAGGTCCTTGCCTTTCTTTTCCGGGTGTTTGGCGAGGTAGGCCTTGGTGTAGCGCTTCATGAAGGGGAAGTCGAGCGCCCACCAGCACAGACCGATCACCGGGACCCAGATCAGTTCCTGCTTGAGGAAGAAGCGCAGCAGCGGCACGCGACGGTTGAGTTGGTACTGCAGGACGAGGATGTCCACCCAACTCTGGTGGTTGCTGGTCACCAGGTACGAGTGGTCGTACTCCAGGCCCTGCAGGCCCTGCACGTTCCAGCCGGTGTCGCGGACCAGATTCATCCAGCCCTTGTTGCAGGCGATCCAGCCTTCGGCGATCAGGCTCATGACTTTGCCGAGCAGCATCTGGGCCGCGTTGAAGGGCAGCAGCAGCTTGATGATCGACATGGAGAGCAGCGGAATGCACCAGCACAGCGTGCTCACCACCAGGATCAGGGTGGCGAGGATGCCGCGCAGGGTGTGCGGGAGGAAACTCAACATCGAGGAATGGTCCTTGTACGTAGGCGCCCGGTCGGCCGGGCGCGTGATGCGTTCGTGGGCACATCCCTCGTGCCGGGTTTATCAGCCGTCCTTGCCGTTGTCCGCCTGGATCGCCGTCAGGGCGATGGTGTAGACGATGTCGTCCACCAGTGCGCCGCGCGACAGGTCGTTCACCGGTTTGCGCAAACCCTGCAGCATCGGTCCGATGCTGACGCAGTCAGCACTGCGCTGGACGGCCTTGTAGGTGGTGTTCCCGGTGTTCAGGTCGGGGAACACGAACACGTTGGCGCGCCCGGCCACCGGGCTGTCGGGCGCCTTCTGGCGACCGACGCTGGCGATGGCGGCGGCATCATACTGCAAGGGGCCATCAATCAACAGATCGGGGCGTTTTTCCCGCGCGATGCGTGTTGCTTCGCGGACTTTCTCGACATCTGCGCCGGTTCCGGAGTCGCCGGTGGAGTAGCTGATCATCGCCACCCGCGGGGTGATGCCGAAGGCTTGCGCGGAATCGGCACTTTGCAGGGCGATCTCCGCCAGGTCACTGGCCGAAGGGTCGGGATTCACCGCGCAGTCGCCATAGACCACCACCTGGTCGGGCAGCAGCATGAAGAAGATCGAGGACACCAGATTGTAGCCGGGCGCGGTCTTGATCAGTTGCAGGGCCGGGCGGATGGTGTTGGCGGTGGTGTGGATGGCGCCGGAAACCAGGCCGTCCACTTCGTTCAGGGCGAGCATGACGGTGCCCAGCACCACGTTGTCTTCCAACTGCTGCTCGGCCATCGGCGCGTTCAGGCTCTTGCCCTTGCGCAGTTCGACCATCGGCTCGACGTAGCGGCTGCGCACCAGGTCCGGGTCGACGATCTCCAGGTCCTCGGGCAGCACGATGCCGAGCATCTGCGCCACGGCCTGCACGTCGTCGGGCTTGGCCAGCAGCACGCAGCGGGCGATTCCGCGCGCATGGCAGATCGAGGCCGCCTGCACGGTGCGCGGCTCGCTGCCCTCGGGCAGGACGATGCGCTTGCCCGCGCGGTTGGCGCGCTGGGTCAACTGGTAGCGGAACACCGGCGGCGACAGGCGCAGCTCGTGGGGCGCACCGCAGCGGTCCTTGAGCCATTCGAAGTCGATGTGCTCGGCGACGAACTCGGTGACGCGCTCGGCGCGCTCGCGGTCGTCCACCGGGATTTCCTTGTTCATCCGGGTGAGGTCGCCGGCGGTGTCGAAGGAGCCGGTCCTCACCGTCAGCACCGGCAGGCCGCTGTGCAGGGCGCTGCGGCACAGCTCCATGATCCGCGCATCCGGTGTCAGGCCGGAACAGAGCAGCAGGCCGGCCAGCGGCACGCCGTTCATGGCGGCGAGGCAGGCGGCGAGGATGATGTCGTCGCGGTCGCCCGGCACCACCACCAGCACGCCGGGCTTGAGCAGGTGCACGGTGTTCGGCGCCGAGGGCGCGCAGAGGATGATCTTCTGTACGCGACGCTGTTCGTAGTCGCCGGCGTTGAGCACGCTGGCGTCCAGCAGGTCGGCCACGTCGCGGGTGCGCGGGGCGTTCATTTCGTCCTGCCACGGGATGCAGCCGAGCAGGCGCACGTCGCCATCGCGCAGCAGCGGGGAGTGTTCCTTCAGGCGCTCGCCGAACAGCCGCGCGGCTTCCTCGGCGGCACGCGGCATGTCGTCGCTCTCGCCGCCGCGCACCTTGTTCACGATCAGGCCGGCCAGGTGCGGGTCGCGCGGGCCGCCGAACAGTTGGGCGAGGATCTCGATGCGGTCGGACAGCTCGCTCACCGTCTCGTTGTCCGGCGCAGAGACCAGGATCACCTCGGCATCCACGCTGCGCGCCATATGGCTGTTGATACGCGCGGCATAGCTGGCGTGCTTGGTCGGCACCATGCCCTCGACGATCATCACGTCCTTGTCTAGCGCCGCTTTGTTGTACATCCCGACGATCTCTTCCAGCAGTTCGTCGAGCAGGCCGTCGCCGAGCATGCGCTCGACCTTGGCCAGGGACAGCGGGGTAGGGGCATTGAGGCCGTGGGTGCGCGCGACCAGTTCGCTGGAGCGCTCCGGGCCGTCGTCGCCGGCATGGGGCTGGGCAATGGGCTTGAAGAAGCCGACTTTCAGGCCGGCGCGTTGCAGGGCGCGGATCAGGCCCAGGCTGGTGGAAGTCAGGCCGACGCCGAAACCGGTCGGCGCGAGGAAGAAGGTGTGCATCCGGGCTCCTTAAGCCGTGCGGGAGTGGGAGTTGCCCTTGTGGGGCACAACCGGTGAATCTTCAGTCGAGTACGGCCAGGGTGTCGAGTGCGATCTGCTTTTCCTCGTTGGTGGGGATCACCAGCACGCGGGGATGGCCCGGCAGGTGGATCGGCCCGCCGACGCCGCGCACGCAGCGGGCGTTGGCTTCGCCGTCGAGCTCCAGGTTGAGCACATGCAGGTGCTTGACCGTCAGGTTGCGCACCAGCGCCGAGTTCTCGCCGATGCCGCCGGTGAAGATGATGCCGTCCAGCCGCGGCAGCGCACAGGTCAGCGAGGCCAGGGACTTGGCCAATCGGTAACAGAATACTTCGATGGCCAGCGCCGCATTGGCGTGGCCCTGCTCGCGGGCATGCTCCAGGGTGCGCATGTCGTTGGACAGTCCCGACAGGCCGAGCAGGCCGCTGTCATGGTTGAGCATGTGGTCGATCTTCTCCAGGCTCCAGCCCAGGGTGCGCGCCAGGTGGCTGTGCAGGTTCGGGTCGACGTCGCCGGAGCGGGTGCCCATCATCAGCCCTTCCAGCGGGGTCAGGCCCATGCTGGTGTCGCGGCTCTGGCCGTTGGCGATGGCGCAGGTGGAGCTGCCGTTGCCCAGGTGCGCGGACAGCCAGTAGCTGTCGCCCACTGCCAGCCCGCTCATCTCGGCCGCCTTGTGGCTGACATAGCGATGGCTGGTGCCGTGGAAACCGTAGCGGCGCACATGCTGCTCGCGGTACAGCGGCTCGGGGATGGCGTAGCGGTAGGCGCGCTCGGGCAGGCTCTGGTGGAAGGCGGTGTCGAACACGGCGATGTGCGGCAGGTCCGGGTAGAGCGCCAGGGCGGCGTCGATGCCCACCAGGTTCGCCGGATTATGCAGCGGGGCCAGGGGCGAGGTTTCGCGGATCGCGCTGAGCACTTCGTCGGTCAGGCGCGAGGCCTGGGTGAAGCGTTCGCCGCCGTGCACCACGCGGTGGCCGATGGCGTGCAGCTCGCCCTGGGCGGCTTCGTTCACCAGCGGCAGCAGGCGGGCGAGGGCGGCCTTGTGGTCGGCGCCGGGCAGCTCCAGGGTCTGCGGCTGCTCGTCCGTCTCGCCCTGCCAGCGCAGGCTGGCGCCGTTGGCGCCGAGGCGCTCGGCCAGGCCGTGGAGAATGAAATCATCGCGCCCCTCTCGAACCAGAGCGAACTTGATCGACGAACTGCCGCAGTTGATCACCAGGATATTGCGTGCCGGCATGCCTACTCCTTGTTGCTGTCGGATTCCTTGGCGCACCAGCCACAGGGGAACCAGCGGCCGATCTGCGCCTTGCGCTGTTGCGCGTCCAGCACCCAGGGCCTGGATTGCCACGGTGGCTGGTGGCGCAGGTGCTGGGTGTGGCCGCAGGACAAGACTGCCACCCAGTGGCCGTCTTCGTCCTGATGAAAGTCAAGCAGGCGCGGCGGGGCCGCGTCATCCCGTCCGTCCGTCTTCGGGTCGCATTCGGGGACGTCGCCGCGTAAACTTACGCGCTCAACTTCTATATCAGATAGGTTTCGAACCATGCAGATCGCGGCCAACAAGGCGGTTTCCATCGACTATACCCTGACCAACGACGCAGGTGAGGTCATCGACAGCTCCGCTGGCGGCGCTCCGCTGGTCTACCTGCACGGTGCCCACAACATCATCGGCGGCCTGGAAAAGGCCCTGGAAGGCAAGCAGGTCGGTGACGAGCTGGACGTGACCGTCGAGCCGGCCGACGCCTACGGCGAGTACAGCGCCGAGCTGGTCGCCACCCTGACCCGTGAAATGTTCGAAGGCGTGGACGAGCTGGAAGTCGGCATGCAGTTCCACGCTTCCGCTCCGGACGGCGGCATGCAGATCGTTACCATCCGCGACATCGAGGGCGATGACGTGATCGTCGACGGCAACCACCCGCTGGCCGGCCAGCGCCTGAACTTCAAGGTGAAGGTGGTCAACGTGCGCGACGCTTCCGCCGAAGAAGTCGCCCACGGCCACATCCACGGCGAAGGTGGTCACCACCACTGATCGCATTCGCCGGTCGGGTACGACCGGTGGAGCCATCATTGAGCTGCTACGCTCAATCGTGAAAGGCGCCTTAGGGCGCCTTTCTCATGCAGTCCGCTTCAACAGCAAAGAATGCCAGGGCATTTTTCCCGTATCGACTGGGATTGTGCAGAGCGACGGACGCGCTGTCCGCCCCTGCGCGGGCACGTTGTGCCTACTTCTTCAAGGAGCAAGCAATGAGCGCTTTTCACGATCTGACGCTGGAAGGTCTCGACGGCCAGGATCTGCCGCTGTCCCCGCTCAAGGGCAAGGTCGTGCTAGTGGTCAACGTCGCCTCGAAGTGCGGCCTGACCCCGCAGTACGCCGGTCTGGAGAAGCTCTACCAGCAATACAAGGACCAGGGTTTCGTGGTCCTCGGCCTGCCGTGCAACCAGTTCGCCGGGCAGGAGCCGGGTAGCGAAGCCGAGATCCAGTCGTTCTGTTCGCTGAACTACGGGGTCAGTTTCCCGATGTCTTCCAAGCTGGACGTCAACGGTTCGGAACGCCATCCGCTGTACCGGCTGCTGGCCGGCGAGGGCGCCGAGTTCCCCGGCGACATCACCTGGAATTTCGAAAAATTCCTGCTCGGCCCGGACGGCCGCGTGCTGGTGCGCTTCAGTCCGCGCACCGCGCCGGATGATCCTGCACTGGTTCAGGCCATCGAGAAGGCGCTGGGCGCCTGACTCGCTGCGGCGGGAGAGGGCGCTTGCGCCAATCCCGCCGGCATTTCTCCCTCTCGACTTGTTCCGTGCAGTGCGTGACGGCTTAATTGGGGCGACCTGCCCGAGGAGCCAGTCATGAGCCGTTTTGCCGCCGAGTCGTCCTGCCTGCCTGCCACGCCCGATGCGCTGCGCGTGTTGATCGAACAGCGCCGCGCGGTGCGACGCTTCCTTGACGAACCCGTGCCGGATGCCGTGCTGCGCGACTGCCTGGAACAGGCGGTGCTCGCGCCCAATGCCTGCAACCTGCAGCCGTGGAGCTTCCAGGTGATCCGCGATCCGGCGCTGCGCCGGAAACTGGTGCCGGTCTGCCTGGGGCAGAATGCGGCGCGCACGGCGCCGGTGCTGATCGCCGTGCTGGCGCGGCCGGATACCTGGCGTGAGTCCTGCGCCGCGATCCTCGAGCAATGGCCGGAGCCGCAGGTGCCGGAGAAAGTGCGGGAGTTCTATCGACGTACCGCACCCTTCCAGTACAACCAGGGTGTGCTTGGCTGGCGCGGGCTGTTCAAGCGCGTGCTGTTCTCGGTGCTCGGCCTGCGCCGTGCGCTGATGCGCCAGCCCAACAGCCACGCCGAGATGCGCCTGTGGGCGGTGAAATCCACCGCGCTGGCGGCGCAGAACCTGATGCTCGCCCTGCAGAGCCACGGCTATGCGACCTGCCCGATGGAGGGCTTCGACGACGTGCGGCTGCGCAAGGTGCTGCCGATGCCCCGCCGCGCGGTGCCGATCATGCTGCTGGCGGTGGGCCGCGCCGCCGACAACGGTGTCTACAACTCGCGCCTGCGCTTCCCGCTGGAACAGCGCGTCAGCTGGCACTGATCGCGACGAGGCGGAACCTCCGCTAACGCAGCGGTGGTTTGGGAGGATGATCACCACGATCAATGATGCTGGGAAAAACGAGACGACCGGTCATATTCTCGTGCCCCATGAACAGCATCCGACTCGACAAGCGTGACCTGATCCTCGCCAAGGGCTCCCTGGCGATGACCCGTTGCGGCTACCACGGCACCGGCGTGCAGGACATCGTCCAGGCCGCCGGCATCCCCAAGGGCTCCTTCTACCACTACTTCGAGAGCAAGGAAGACTTCGCCCTGCAGGCCCTGGAGCATCTGTACGCACCGCGCCTGGCCCGCTACGCCGAGGCGCTGGGCAACCCGGCACTGGGCCCGCGTGCGCGCATCCTTACCTATTACCGCGAACTGCTGGCGCATTTCGCCCGCCAGGAGAAGCTCGAATACCACTGCTTCATCGGCAGCCTGAGCTTCGAGATGGCCGAGCTGTCGCCGGCCATCGCCGAACGGGTCGACGGCATCCTCCAGCAGTCCATCGACACCCTGCGCGGTTGCCTCGACGAGGCCCGGCACGCCGGGGAGCTGCCGGCAGCGGAGAACGTCGAGCACCTGGCCGAGTTCATCGGCAACGCCTGGCAGGGCGTGCTGGCGCGGATGAAAGTCAGTGCCTCGCTCAAACCGGTGGAGCGCTTTATCGAACGCCTGGAGCACCTGCTTCAGGCCTGATCTGCCTGAGTCATCATTTTCTTTTCCAAAAAAGCGAGACGACCGGTCGCCTGGTCGTCATGGAGACCTCAATGACCGCATCCGTAGACACCCTGTTCTCGCCCTTCCGCCTGGGCGGCCTGGAACTGCCCACGCGCATCGTGATGGCGCCGATGACCCGCAACTTCAGCCCGGGCGGCGTGCCTCACGCGCAGGTGGTCGAGTACTACCGACGCCGTGCCGCCGCCGGCGTCGGCCTGATCGTCACCGAGGGCACCACGGTCAACCACAAGGCCGCCAACGGTTACCCGAACGTGCCGCGGTTCTACGGTGAAGACGCCCTGGCCGGCTGGAAGCAGGTGGTCGATGCGGTGCACGCCGAAGGCGGCAAGATCGTCCCGCAACTCTGGCACGTCGGCGCCGTGCGCCGCCTGGGCACCGAGCCGGACGCCAGCGTCCCCGGCTATGGCCCCAGCGGCAAGGTCAAGGACGGCACCGTGCTGGTCCATGAAATGACCAGGGAAGATACCCAGGAAGTCATCGCCGCCTTCGCCCAGGCCGCCCGCGACGCCAAGGCCATCGGCATGGACGGCGTGGAAATCCACGGCGCCCACGGCTACCTGATCGACCAGTTCTTCTGGGACGGCAGCAACAAGCGTACCGACGAATACGGTGGCAGCCTGGCCAACCGTTCGCGCTTCGCCATCGAGCTGATCCAGGCCGTGCGCGCGGCTGTCGGCCCCGACTACCCGATCATCTTCCGCTTCTCCCAGTGGAAGCAGCAGGACTACAGCGCCCGCCTGGTGCAGACTGCCGAGGAACTGGAAGCCTTCCTCAAGCCGCTGTCGGATGCCGGGGTGGACATCTTCCACTGCTCCACCCGCCGCTTCTGGATTCCCGAGTTCGAAGGCTCCGACCTCAACCTGGCCGGCTGGACCCGCCAGCTCACCGGCAAGCCGACCATCACCGTCGGTAACGTCGGCCTGGATGGCAGCGAGTTCCTCGCCTTCTTCGGCAACACCGAGGAAGTCGCGCAGCCGTCGGGTATCGACGGGCTGCTGGAGCGCCTGAACAAGGAAGAGTTCGACCTGGTGGCCGTCGGTCGCGCCCTGCTGGTCGACCCGGACTGGGCAGTGAAAGTGCGTGACGGCCGCCTGGAGGACATCAAGCCCTTCAGCCGCGATGCGCTGATGTCGCTGGCCTGATTCGCGAATGTGAAAAGCCCCTGGCGCCGATGGTGCCAGGGGTTTTTGGCTTTTCGTAGGAGCGAGCTTGCTCGCGAACCAACCTCCGCTGCGGGGCATGTTCGCGAGCAAGCTCGCTCCTACAAATGGTGTCTCGTTTATGGCGCGGTATTGATGATCTGAATGATCTGAAAACCCCGTCCTAGGCGTTTACAAAACTTTTCCGAGACCCACCTTTCCGCATGCTGACTTCATAGTCCGAAACGGGCATTGTATGACCGCGTTCACACAACAATAGGCCGGGATACGGCCATAGGAGTAAGCCATGAGGATCGGCTTGGTGGTCGATGCAACCTGCGACCTGCCCCCCGAGTTTCTCGCCGCCCACAACATTCGTGTCCTGCCCATCGGTATTCGCCTGGGGGAGCGGCGCATCGTCGATGATCGCGATCCCGACACCACCTTGCGGTTCTATTCGCAGGACCTGCCCAAGGTCGGCCCGGAGGACGGCAGCGAACCGCTGACGCCGGCGCAGACCCACGACTGGTTCCTGGAGCAACTGGTCACCGATTTCGATTATGTCATCTGCCTGACCGTCACCCGCCAGCGCAGCCCGATCTTCGAGCATGCCACCCAGGCCTCCTTCAGCCTGCTGCAGAGCTACAAGGAGCGCCGCGCTGCCGCCGGCATCGCCGGGCCCTTTGCGCTGCGGGTGATCGACAGCCATACGGTGTTCGCCGGCCTTGCCGTGCTGGCCGCCGAGGGCGCGCGCCTGCTCGGCGAGGACCAGCACCCCAATGCCGTGCGCACGCGCCTGGAGCAGCTCAGCCAGCAGATGAACACCTTCCTGGTTGCCAGCGACCTAGGACATATCCGCCGCCGCGGCTTCCAGAAGGGTGACCGCAGCAGCATCGGCGACCGCCTGCGCGGTGCCTTCCTCGGCCTGGGCTCGATGCTCGACATGAAACCGGTGCTGAGCTTGGTACAGGGCGAGGACAAGCCGGTGTCGGTGTCGCCCAACTACGAGAAATCTGCCGAGCGCCTGCTCAACTTCGCCCGTGCGCGGGTCGAGGCGGGCGAGCTGCTGGCGCCGCAGATGTGCCTGAGCTATGCCGGCGACCCTTCCGCGCTGCGCGACCTGCCCGGTTTCGCCGCGCTGGAAGCGGCCTGCCAGGCCAAGGGCGTGCAGGTGCACCTGGCGATGCTCAGCCCCACCGGTGGCATCAACCTGGGCGCCGGCGCCATGAGCCTGTCGTTCGCGGCGGAGCCCAAGCCCTTCGCCTGAGCCTCACTTGTGCACGGAGGAGCCTCCCACCGGCCCCAGGCCGGTGGCGGTCTTCCCGTGCAGCGCCAGGCGGCAGGCTTCCTGCAGGTAGCTTTCGAAGCGCTCCACCACCGTATCCCAGGCCTGATGGCTGGCGTGATGACGGGCGTTCAGCCGCACTCGGCGCAGACGCTCCGGGTCTTCCAGCAGCCAACTGGCCGCCTCGAAGAAGCCTTCGGTGTCGCCCGGCGTCGCCAGGGTGCCGTTGTGCCCGTGACGGATGTGCTGGCCCGCCGCCGCCTGGTCGAACGCCACCACGGCCAACCCTGAGGCCAGCGCTTCCAGCACCACGTTGCCGAAGGTTTCCGACAGGCTGGGGAACAGGAACAGGTCGCCGCTGGCGTAGTGCCGAGCCAGTTCCTCGCCGCGCTGCAGGCCGCAGAACACGGCTTCGGGCAGTTCCTTCTGCAGGTGCGCGCGCTGCGGGCCGTCGCCGACTATCACCAGGCGCAGCTTGAGCTGCGGGTGCGCCGCGCACAGGGCGCGGAAGCTGCTGCCCAGCAGCGACAGGTTCTTCTCCGCCGCCAGCCGACCAACGTGCAGCACGGCGATGTCGCGTTCGCCCAGGCCCCATTCACGGCGCAGCGTCTCGTCGCGCCGGGCGGGGTTGAACAGTTGGCTGTCGACGCCGCGCGAAAGCTGCGCCAGGCGTTCGAAACCGCGTCGCTGCAACTCCAGGGACTGGCTGACGCTGGGCACCAGGGTCTGCTGGGTACGGTTGTGGAACCAGCGCAGGTACAGCGTCACCAGGCGCATCAGCGGGCCGAAACCATAGTGCGCGCTGTACTGCTGGAAATTGGTGTGGAAGCCGCTGATCACCGGGATCCGCAGGCGCCGCGCGGCGCGCAGCGCGGCGAGGCCCAGCGGGCCTTCGGTGGCGATGTAGAGCACGTCGGGACGCACGCCCTTCCAGTGGCGCAGCAGCTTGTGCAGGCAGGACTGGCCCCATTGCAGGCCGGGGTAACCGGGCAGCGGCCAGCCACGTGTGAGCACCAGCTCGGCGTCGCTGTGGCGGCCGCCGTCGCCCTGCTGCCGCGGCCGTACCACCTGGATCTGATGTCCGAGGCGCAACAGCCCCGAAGCCAGCCGGCCCAGGGTGTTGGCGACGCCGTTGATTTCCGGCGGAAAGGTTTCGCTGATCAGCGCGATGCGCAGGGGAGTCGTGGTCATGCTCGCAGTGTCCCGGCGCGCGGTGGCGCGCCGATGACAGAGCGATGATCGATAGGTGACAGCGGCTCGGGCGGCGTCGGTGATTACTTCACCAGCGCCTGGTCGCCGCCTTCACGTACCCAGAACAGCACCGCGCCGGCCACGGCGGCGGGCATGGCGACCAGGTTGACCAGCGGGATCAGCAGCACCAGGTAAGTGATGCCGCCGAAGCCCATACAGGCCCAGCGCTTGCTGCGCAGCCAGGCGAGCATTTCGTTCCAGCCCAGCTTGTGGTTGTCCGCCGGGTAGTCGATGTACTGCACGGCCATCATCCACACGCCGAACAGCAGCCAGAGCGGCGCGGCGATCAGGTTCAGGCCGGGGATCAGGCTGAGGATGAACAGCGCGATGGCGCGCGGCAGGAAGTAGCCGAGCTTGCGCAGTTCGCGGCCGATGGTGCGCGGCACCATCGCCATCAGTTCGGCCCAGCTGAAGGCCGGGAAATCGTCGGTGCCGCGCACCACCACTTCGACCTTTTCCGCGAGGAAGCCGTTGAAGGGCGCGGCGATCAGGTTGGCGATCAGGGTGAAGGTGAAGAATACGATCAGCAGCACCAGCGTGACGAACAGCGGCCAGAGGATGAACTGCAGGAAGCTCAGCCACTCCGGCAGGCTCGGCATCAGCCAGTCGACCCAGTGGCTGAACTGGTTGATGGCAAAACCGATCAGGCCGATGAACAGGATGAGGTTGATGCTCAGCGGCAGCAGGACGAACAGCCGCAGACCGGGGCGCATCATCAGTTTCAGGCCTTCGCCGAGGTATTGCGGGCCGCTCAGGGTAGACATGGGACTCTCCAGGAAACTCTCCAAGGGTAAAGCGCTTGCGACCTTAGCAGACCCGGCGAATGGCCGGCGAGCCGTCTGTTTTGCCGGGTGTGTGGCAGTTCAGGCGCGGCTGTAGCGTTGGCAGCGGTTGCGCTCCTGCTTGGCCTGGTACATGGCGCTGTCGGCGGCGCGGGTGAGGCTTTCGGGATCGCTCGCGTCCTGTGGATAAAACGCGATACCGATGCTCGGCGTGACGAAGTCGATGGTCTGGCCGCCTAGCTCGTAGGGACTGCCCAGCACCCGCAGCAGGCGCATGCCCAGGCTTTCGGCCTGCGGCGGTTCGGCGTTTTCCAGCAGCACGGCGAACTCATCGCCACCCAGGCGGAAAGCCTGGTCCGGTTGCCGCAGGCTATTGTGCAGGCGCTCCCCGACGGCGGCCAGCAGGGCATCGCCGGCGGCGTGGCCGAAGTTGTCGTTGACCTGTTTGAACCGATCCAGGTCGATGTACAGCAGCGCAACGCGCTCGCAGCGGGTGATCGAGGCGGGCAACTGCTCGTCGAAGGCCTTGCGGTTGCCCAGGCCGGTCACGGCGTCGCGGAAGGCCAGGTCGATCAGTTGGTTCTGGTAGGCAACGTGCTGGCTGATGTCGCGCAGGATGCCGCGGAAGCCGCGGAACAGGCCTTGGTGGTCGAGGATCGCCGAGCAGCGCGTCTCGCAGTTGAGCAGCCGGCCGTCGCGGCAGCGGAAGGGGGCGGAGAAGGTGGTTTCGCGCTGTTCGTCGCGTACCTGGACGTAGAGTTCCTGGGCGCGGCGGGCGTCCTCGTCAAGCAGCAGTACGCTGTAGTGGCGGCCGGCGACCTCCTGCGCCGAATAGCCCAGCATCCGGCACAGCGCGGCGTTGACGGTGAGCAGGATGCCGTTGTCGTCCATCTCGAAGTAGCCGTCGCGGATCGCGTCGAGGATCGCCCGGTCCCGCGCCTCGCTCTGCTCCAGGCGGTCGAGCATGTGGTTCATCTCGCCGGCGAGCTGGCCGAGTTCGTCGTTGCCTAGGTTGCCGAGACGTTGCTGATGGTCCTCCGGGCCGATGTTCGAGACCTCGCGATTGAGCGTGCGCACGCGACGGATGATCCAGAACTCCAGCGCCAGGTAGGCCAGCAGCATGGCGGTGGCCAGCAGGGCCAGGGCCTGGTAGAGGAACAGGCGGATGGACTGTCGGCCCTGCTGGTAGAGCGGGCGCGGGCTGACCACGTCGAGCCGCATCTGCGGCTGGCCCTGGGAGCTCAGGTACAGCAGCGACATCTGCTGGGCGTTCTTGCCGAGCAACTGGCGGGGGCTGAGCAGGGTGGTACCGCGATTGCTGGGAATGTTCAGCGGTCGCCAACTGCTGTCGGGGCT
The DNA here is from genome assembly GCF_054720805.1 of Pseudomonas sp. MT3. Classification (NCBI taxonomy): domain Bacteria; kingdom Pseudomonadati; phylum Pseudomonadota; class Gammaproteobacteria; order Pseudomonadales; family Pseudomonadaceae; genus Pseudomonas; species Pseudomonas sp. MT3. The sequence continues at coordinate 238,818 of NZ_JBTVPY010000003.1, read as the reverse complement.
GGAGTCGTTGGCCAGGTGCAGGCGCGCGCCCATCTGGTTCTCCAGGGCGGCCATCCGTTCCTTGTCGAACAGCACGCCGGCGATCAGAGCGCCGGCGGGTTCGGCGTGGCCGGCGGTATCGCTGATCGGGTAGCTCAGCAGCAGTTGCGGCACGCCGTCGATCTGCACCAGTTGGTCGATGCTGTGCCGCGTATTGCCCTGGATGTCGAGGGCGCCGAGCGCGAGGGCGGTTTTCAGGATGTCGCGCCGCAGGGTTTCCGGGCTGGGCATGGAGGCGCCGGGGAAGCGGCCGGGCAGGTCGTCGAGCTTCCATTGCTGGCCGACGACCCGGCCCTGGCGGTCGACGTACAGCACGTAGTCGAAGCTGAGGAAGCCGAGCATGTCGACTTCGAGGTTCTCCTCGACGAACTTCGGATCGGGTTTCTGCATGAAGGCATAGCTGCTGTCCCACTGGGCGTAGCTGCGCACGATGTCGAGGAAGCGTTTCTTCTCGAAGCCGATGCGCTTGTGGACGATGCGCACCTCGTCGGCCAGGCGCTGGCGGTCGCCGCGGTCGAAACGGTCGAGCAGGATCATGTCGGACAGCATCCAGACCCCGGCCAGACTGGCGGCGAACAGGGGCAGGAACAGCAGGAGCAGGCGGGCGCGAAGATTCATGCGGGGACTGAAGGGACCTTGAGCGTTGGCTTGAGTCTAGTCAGCCCGAAGGGAGATGCGTGGTGCATAGACAAGGGCTATTGGGTGAATTGGGAAAGGGCATTTCTGTAGGCATGAGTCTGAGCTGTAAGCTCCGCCCCAAGTCGAATTGCGCAGGATCAATGGAAAATCAGGATACGCCTGACTTATCTCAACGGCACTGGGAAACTCTGCGGGACAATGGATTCCGTGGTTCAGACCACGCCGCATCGTCCACGGTCTCCAGGCCATGCGGTCCTGCGCAAGAAACCTTTCAGAGGAGCTGCCGTTCCTCCCAACCTTCCCCCTGGTACTTTGGCAGCTCCCTTTTCTTTTGCCTGACTTTCCTTGTCTGACTCTCTTTAGCTGAAAAAGGAGGCTGCGATGTCCGAGAATCGCCACGCGCGGGTCATCATCCTGGGTTCCGGTCCGGCCGGATACAGCGCCGCGGTCTACGCCGCCCGCGCCAACCTCAAGCCGCTGCTGATCACCGGCCTGCAGGCCGGCGGCCAGTTGACCACCACCACCGAAGTCGACAACTGGCCCGGCGATCCCCACGGGCTCACCGGACCCGCGCTGATGCAGCGCATGCAGGAACACGCCGAGCGCTTCGAGACGGAGATCGTCTTCGATCACATTCACGGCGTCGACCTGGCGGGCAAGCCCTTCGTGCTCAAGGGCGACAGCGGCACCTACACGGCGGATGCGCTGATCATCGCCACCGGCGCCAGCGCGCGATACCTGGGGCTGCCCTCGGAAGAGTCGTTCATGGGCAAGGGCGTGTCCGCCTGCGCGACCTGCGACGGCTTCTTCTACCGCAACCGCGAGGTGGCGGTGGTCGGGGGCGGCAATACCGCCGTGGAAGAGGCGCTGTACCTGGCCAACATCGCCAGCAAGGTGACCCTGGTGCACCGCCGCGACAGTTTCCGCGCCGAGAAGATCCTGCAGGACAAGCTGCGTGCCCGAGTGGCCGAGGGCAAGATCGAGCTGCGCGTGAATGCGCAGGTCGACGAGGTGCTGGGCGACGACATGGGGGTTACCGGCGTGCGCCTGCGCCACAACGATGGCGGGACGTCGGAGCTACCGGTGGATGGCCTGTTCGTCGCCATCGGCCATACGCCCAACACCTCGCTGTTCGAAGGCCAGTTGGCATTGAAGGACGGCTACCTGGTGGTCAACGGCGGCCGCGAAGGTAACGCCACCGCCACCAACATTCCCGGTGTGTTCGCTGCCGGCGACGTGGCCGACCACGTCTACCGCCAGGCGATCACCTCCGCCGGCGCCGGCTGCATGGCCGCTCTGGACGTCGAGCGTTACCTGGATTCCCTGTAACGGCCCGAAGAGCCGGCGTGCAGGAAGAGGCCCCGCTTGCGGGGCCTTTTTCTTTTCTGCTCGGCGAGGCGGGATGTTCTTGGCAGGCCGTATAACGCATCAGCGTTATCCACCGCTGTGATCGGCGTACGGGCAACCTGTAGGAGCGAGCTTGCTCGCGAACGATCTGGCACCGTGCCTTGCAGGTTCGCGAGCAAGCTCGCTCCTACAGGTGCAGACCGTGGCGCGCGAAATGAAAAAGCCCCGCATCAGCGGGGCTTATTCATCGAGCCAGACAACTCAGCCGCGACGCGACAGCGGCTGGCGCTCGAAGTTGACGCCGGCCAGGCCGGTGCTCTGCAGGGCGCGGATGTTGGCGTGGTCGGTGCCTTCGGGGTTCTCACGTACGGCGCGGTAGTGCTCGCCGAACGCCAGCAGCGACTCTTCCTGGCTCAGGCCTTCGAGAATCGCAAAACCCAGGGTCTTGCAGGAACCTTCGTTCTGCCCGGCGGGGTTTTCCACGCTGCCGTTGCTGAAGGCGCTGGGGGTGTAGCTGTAGTGCTCGGCGATGTACGCGAGGGTGTCGGTGAACAGGTGCTGCTCGCTGCGCAGGCGCGCGCGAAAATCGTTGAGGGTCATCAAGGCAAACTCGTCAGTGCTTTTTCGCGTTATCGAAGGCCGCCTGCTGTTCGGGCGTCGCTTCCTTCTGGTACTTGGCCTTCCATTCGGCGTAAGGCATGCCGTAGATCTCTTCGCGGGCCTGGTCAGGGCTGACGTCCAGTCCCATGTCGTCCGCCGCAGCCTTGTACCACTTGGACAGGCAGTTGCGGCAGAAGCCGGCAAGATTCATCAGATCGATGTTCTGCACGTCCTTGCGGGTACGCAGGTGCTGCACCAGGGTGCGGAAGGCGGCGGCCTCGAGTTCCGTGCGTTGTTCTTCGGTCAGATGGGTGGGCTCGGTCATGGCGTGTCTCTCAGTGGGCGCAACAGAGGCGCATGGCGGGGCTGTCGAGATTCTAGGAGGCCAGCGATCTGCCAGCAACGCCCGTTGGCCGGCTGGCACGGGCGTGCAGAATGCTCGACTGCCCGGTCAGCGCTGGGCGGCCAGCGCGATGGACACCGACTCGGCGAAACGCAGGGCGTGGGGCTTGTCGACCTCCACTTCGGCGTAGCGCACGGCCGGGTTGCTCATCACCAGGTCGAGCAGTTCCTGGGTCAGGCGCTCGAGCAGGGCGAAGCGGTTTTCCTCCACGTGGGCGATGATCGCCTTGGTGATGGTGCGGTAGTTCAGGGCGTGGTCGATGTCGTTGACCTGCACCGCATCGCCGGCCGGGTAGAGGATGGTGAGGTTGATCAGCACATCCTGCTTGTTGAGGATTTCGTCCTCCTTGATGCCGATGTAGGTGCGCACGCGCAGATCCTTGACCCGGATTCGCGCCATGCCTGGCTCCAGTCGCGTCATTTCACTTGCTCCGTCCGATCAGTTGCAGAAATTCCTGGCGGGTGGTGTTGGACTCGCGGAAGGCGCCGAGCATCACCGAAGTGTTCATCACCGAGTTCTGTTTCTCCACGCCGCGCATCATCATGCACATGTGCTGCGCTTCGATCACCACCGCCACGCCGGCGGCGCTGGTGACCTGCTCAATGGCCTCGGCGATCTGCCGGGTCAGGCTTTCCTGGATCTGCAGGCGGCGCGCGAACATGTCGACGATGCGCGCCACTTTCGACAGGCCCAGCACCTTGCCGGTGGGAATGTACGCCACATGGGCCTTGCCGATGAAGGGCAGCAGGTGGTGTTCGCACAGCGAGTAGAGCTCGATGTCCTTGACGATCACCACCTCGTCGTTGTCCGAGGCGAACAGCGCGCCGTTGACGATCTCTCCCAGCGTCTGCTCGTAACCGTGGCAAAGGTACTGCATGGCCTTGGCGGCGCGCTTGGGCGTGTCGAGCAGGCCCTCGCGGCCGGGGTCTTCGCCGAGCCCTTTGAGAATCTCACGGTAGTGGCGAGACATGTCTTCGATCATGGTGGGATTCCTCGCGCCCGCGCCGGGCGGGTCATTTGAGGTGCCGGCCGCCGTTGACGGTCAGGGTGGTGCCGGTCACGTAGGGGCTGTCGAGCAGGTAGCGCACGCTCTGGTAGATCACCTCCGCGCCCGGTTCGATGCCCAGGGCGGATTTCGCCAGGGTGCGCACTCGGTAGTCCGCGTCGTCGCCTTCGTTGAACAGGATCAGGGCCGGCGCGATGCCGTTGACCTTGATGCGCGGCGCGAAGCGCGCGGCGAAGGACAGGGTGAGGTTGTCCAGGCCGGCCTTGCTGGCGCAGTAGGCGATGCGATTGGCGCTGCCCTTGCGGGCGACGTCGTCGGAGAGGTGGATGATGTCCGCCGGGGCGCCACGTTCGACGGCGTCGCGTTCGAGCAGTTCGGCGCAACGCAGGTTGATCAGGTAGGGCGCGAGCATGTGCAGGCGGAACAGTTCGCCGAAGGCGTCCGCCTCAAGGCCGGGCTCTTCGCTGATCCAGGCCGAGGCGTTGTGGACGATCGCGCGCAGGTGGTCGGTGCGGGATTTCAGCGTGTCGATGAAGGCGAGGATGCCGGCTTCGTCGGCCAGCTCCGCGTGCAGGCAGGTGGCGCCCAACTGGCGCAGCTCATCGACGCCGGGCTTGTCCTGGCGATAGGTCACGATCACCGGCTGGCCGTCCTGTAGCAGGCGCTTCGCGCAGTGCAGGCCGATGCGCTGGCTGGCGCCGGTGATCAGGATGGGAGCCGGGGTGTTGCCCATGCGCGCCTCGTGAAGTCGGGGAAAACGGCGCGCAGGGGAATATCCGAGCGGCCGGGTAGGGCAAAACTATACCAGCCCCGGCGCGGCCGGGCACGGATGGGGCATAATGGGAGGCCTTGTCTTGCCTTGTGGGAGTGATCATGAAAGTCGCCATTCTGTCCGGCTCGGTCTACGGCACCGCCGAAGAGGTCGCGCGCCACGCCAAGCGCCTGCTTGACGCGGCCGGTTTCGAAGCCTGGCACGATCCGCGCGTGACCCTCGACGGCCTGCTGGCCTTCGCCCCCGAGGCGCTTCTGGTGGTGACCTCGACCACCGGCATGGGCGACCTGCCGGACACCTTCCAGCCGCTGTACTACGCGCTGCGCGATCGCCTGCCGGACTGGCGCGACCGTCCGGGCGGCGTGATCGCCCTGGGCGATTCCAGCTACGGCGACACCTATTGCGGCGGCGGCGAGCAGGTACGCGAACTGCTGGTGGAGCTGGGCATGCGCGAAGTGGTGCCGATGCTGCGCCTGGACGGCAGCGAGACGGTCGACCAGGAGACCGACTCCGAGCCGTGGATTGCCGAGTTCATCGCCGCGCTGAAAGCCTGATGCATCCCCGCGCCCGTTATCTGATCGACACGCTGGGGCTCGCCCCGCACCCCGAGGGCGGTTTCTACCGCCGCGTGTTCGATTCGACCCTGACGGGCGCCGATGGCCGCCAGCAATCCTCGGCCATCTTCTTCCTGCTGCCCGGCGGCACAGTCAGCCGCTGGCACCGTATCGACGCCGATGAGTTGTGGCATTACCACGAAGGCGGGCCGCTGGACCTGCTGGTGGCCGAGCGGCCGGACACTCCTGTACGCATCGAACGCCTCGGCCCGGTGGGCGAGGGCAGCCTGCCGCAACGCGCGGTGCCCGCCCATGCCTGGCAGGCGGCGCGGTGCCGGGGGGATTATGTGTTGGTGGGCTGTACGGTATCGCCGGCGTTCGAGTTCGGCGGGTTCAGGCTGCTGGCCGATGACAGCGAGGCGCAGCGAGCGTGGCCGCGATTGGTCGGGGAGTTCGCGGAGCTGCTGTAAAGCGGTTCGCGAGCAGGCTCGCTCCTACAAGGGCGGGCTCGGCACAGAGGCTAACCTGTAGGAGCGAGCTTGCTCGCGAACCCGCATCACGCCGACCCCAGCGGATGCAACGGCATCTCCCGCATCAGATCCAGCCAGGCCTTGGCCGCATTCGACAGGTACGCATCGCGCCGCCAGATGAAGCTGATGTCCCAGCGCAGCTCCGGCTCGCGGAGCAGCACGCGCACCACCCCCGGACGCTCCAGTTCCTCGGCCACCACCCGTGGCAGCAGCACCACGCCTTGCCCGGCGGCGACCAGCGCGCCGAGGAAGTCCGCCTGCCCGCTGCGGCCACCCTCGCGCGGCTCGAAACCGGCTTCGCGGCAGGCGCGCAGCAGGCGGTCGTTGAGGGTGAAACTCTGCTGGTAGAGCAGGAACGGCGTATCGGCCAGCTCCACCAGGCTCAGGCTTTCCCGCGTCGCCAGCGGGTGATCGGCGGGGAGCAGGGCGTCCAGCGGTTCGTTGCAGAACGGCTGGTGGTCGAAGGCCGGGTCTTCCGGGGTGAGACCGCCGCCCAGTTCCAGTTCGCCGCGGTGGACCAGTTCCTCCATCGTCTTGCTGCCGCCCTCGATCAGGTGCACGGCGATATTCGGATAGCGCCGCCGGTACTCGGCGAAGCGTCCGGCGAACAGGGCGTCGGCGCCCAGCAGCGGTAATCCCAGGCGCAGTTCGCCACGGTGCAGGCGGCTGAGGTCATCCAGTTCGGTGAGCAGTTCGCGGCGCAGGCGCAGCATGTCCTCGGCGCGGCGCAGCACCAGCTCGCCGGCGGCGGTGAGGCTCACGTGCGGGCCGCTGCGTTCCAGCAGTTGCACGCGCAGGCTCTGCTCCAGCTGGGCGATCTGCTTGCTGACCGCCGACTGGCTGGCATTCAGGTGTACCGCCGCCTGGGTGAAGCTGCCCTGGCGCACCACTTCGGCGAAGGCGCGCAGTTGCTTGAATTCCATTCTGGAATGGCTCCGATTCGATCTATTCGCTTTAGGGATGGTAGGCGCGGGAGTAGGCTTTGCGCCATTCCCAACCGATTTTCCACCCACTCAACGTATCGAGACCGCTGCCATGTTCCGCCGCGCCGCCCGCCTGTTTCTCGAACTTGCCGTTCTGGTCGCCTTCTGGTGGCTCGGCGGCTGGATCGCCACCCTCACCGGCCTGCCGTTGCCGGGCGGGGTGATCGGCCTGGCGCTGCTGCTGACGCTGTTCGCCTGTGGGGCGATCCGCCCGGCCCTGCTGCAGGGCGGTGCCGGCCTGCTGCTGGCGGAGATGCTGCTGTTTTTCATCCCCGCGCTGATGAGCCTGCTGGACTACGGCCCGCTGCTGCGCAGCGAGGGTTGGAAGATTCTGCTGGTGATCACCGCCAGCACCGTGATGGTGATGCTGTCCACCGCCCTGGCGGTGGAGTGGATGTGCCGCTGGAGATCGCGCCATGAGCCTCGATAAGCAAGCCCTGTTCTGGTTGGCCGTCACCCTCGGCGGTTACCTGCTCAGCCGTACCCTCTACCGCCGTTTCCAGCAGTACTGGCTGTCACCCATCGTCTTCGTGCCGGCGCTGCTGTTCGCCCTGGCGATCCCGCTGCACGCGCATTATGCCGACTATGCCCGCGACACCCGCTGGCTGGTCGCACTGCTCGGCCCGGCCACGGTGGCCTTCGCCATTCCGATCTGGCAGCAGCGCGCCTTGCTCGCCCGCCATTGGCCGGCGCTGCTGACCGGCATGCTCGCCGGCTCGACCGTGGCCATCGGCAGCTCCTGGGCGCTGGCCCATGCCCTGGCGCTGGATGGTCAGGTGACCCTGTCCCTGCTGCCGCGCTCGATCACCACGCCGTTCGCGATGGAAATGTCCCATGACCTGGGGGGCGTGCCGGATCTGACGGCTGCCTTCGTGATGATCACCGGGGTGTTCGGCGCCCTGGTGGGCGGCGTGCTGATGCGCCTGCTGCGACTGCGCTCGACCCTGGCGCGCGGCGCGCTGCTGGGGGTCGGCGCCCACGGCGCGGGTACCAGCCGGGCTTACGAGTTCGGGGGAGAAGAAGGTTCGGCGGCGGGGCTGCTGATGGTCCTGACCGGGCTGTTCAACCTGCTGCTGGCGCCGGTCCTGGTGTGGTGCCTGTGATCAACTGAGCTCGTAGGCATCGAGCATGCGGGAGGTATCGGCGGGGGAGTTGAACATCATCACGTCGATGATCGACAAGCCCGCCTCGAAGGTCGGGCGCTTCTGGTCGTAGGGGACGAGCCTGGGTTCCTGGAAGCGCAGTGTCAGCCCGGCCGCCTGGTACTTGCCGCGGTCGAAGAAGCTCTGCCCGCCCGGCGGGTTCCAGTATTCCTCCACGCCCTCCAGCGCCTTGCAGATATTCAGCGCCCACTCGTCCGGCGCCTGCGGGCGCTGCAGGGACAGGTCCATACGCGAGAGCACCGGCATCTGCCGGGGGAAGCCCAGGTAGGCGCAGGTTGCCTCCAGGGTGGTCTTGTTCAGCGAGACGATGTCGTCGAACGGGTGGTCCAGCGCCGTTGCGATCATTTCCCGCACGTCGTGGTAGTGCGGTGCGACCTTGCGGTACACCTCCAATTGCGAAAAGAAACTGCGCCGCCAGTCCTGGCGGTTGTCCAGGCGCACGTCCTTGATCAGCGTCTCGCGGTGATGCTTGACGCGCGGCACGCGAATGTACAGCCAGCCGTCCTGCGGCTTGAGGATGCGGTTGCGCTCGATCCAGCCGTGGTGGATGTACTGCACCGTGTCGAACAGGACGAACAGGTCGGTGTGCTTGATCAGGCTGAAATAGCCCAGGTACGGAAAGAAATAGGGCTGCATGATGGCGGTCTTCTTCACGGGACATCCTCGTTGACCGGCATGGAGTCTCCTCCCGACTCCCGGGTACTACTCTCGAAGGGCACTGCAAATGGTATTGCGAAATGTTTCCAGGCGGATTGGGGGCCGTGGACGGCACTCGGGCAGGGAGTGGAGAGGGGCACGCTTCCGCCGGCCCTGAGGGGCGAGTTGCCTGCGGCACCGTCTGGACGCCGCTTCTGGAGGGAGTCGCCGTTGCGCCGAACTCCGCCGGTGCGGTAGGGGTGACTCTATCCACTATAGGCGGGGACATCCGTCGCGCAAGATCGCGCAAGGCGGTGTCTTCGCCTGCGCTTATGGGCAGGCATTCGCCAGACGTCGGCACGTGCAACTGTCAGTTCCGTGACAGTCCATTCTGCGTCACGCTGACTAGACTGCGCCATCGAACAACAACAACGAAGAGGCTACCGACCATGCACGCCGCACACCCGCTGCCCACCGTGAACGTCAAGGAGCAGGTCTCCGCCGCCGAATGGCAGACCCGTGTCGATCTGGCCGCCTGCTACCGACTGATCGCGATGCACGGCTGGGATGACCTGATCTTCACCCATATCTCCGCCAAGGTACCCGGCACCGAAGACTTCCTGATCAACCCCTTCGGCATGATGTTCCACGAGATCACCGCGTCCAGTCTGGTGAAGGTCGATGTCTCCGGCAAGAAGCTGATGGACAGCCCCTACGAGATCAACCCGGCCGGCTACACCATCCACAGCGCCGTCCACGAAGTCCGCCACGACGTCTCCTGCGTGCTGCACACCCACACCGCCGCCGGCATCGCCGTCTCCGCGCAGAAGCAGGGCCTGCTGCCGATTTCCCAGCAGTCGCTGTTCGTGCTCGCAAGCCTTGCCTACCACGGCTACGAGGGTGTGGCGCTGAACCACGATGAGAAGGCGCGCCTGCAGGCGGACCTGGGCGAGGCCGGCTTCATGATCCTGCCCAACCACGGCCTGCTGAGCTGCGGGCCGACCATCGCCGACACCTTCCTGATGATGTTCGTCCTGCAGCGCGCCTGCGAAATCCAGGTGCTGGCCCAGGGCGGCGGCGCCGAGTTGATCATGATCCCGCAGCAGATTCTCGACGGCGCAATGGCGATGGCGGCCGGCGTCACCCGCAGCAAGCAGGGCCTGGGCGGCGCGCTGGCGTGGCCGGCGTTGCTGCGCAAGCTGGACCAGCAGAACCCCGGCTACCGTGACTGATGTGATGGGCCTGCCCGGCATCGCCCTGTGCGACTGGCGCGCACAGGGCCGCTCCTTCACCTTTCGGGGCCACGACATCCGCTACTGGAGCGCCGGCAGCGGCGAGCCGCTGCTGCTGATCCACGGCTTCCCCACTGCCTCCTGGGACTGGCATTACCTGTGGCGCCCGCTGGCCGAGCGCTACCGGGTGATCGCCTGCGACATGCTCGGCTTCGGCGACTCCGCCAAACCGCGCGGGCACGACTACCGCATCCACGAACAGGCCGAGTTGCAGCAGGCGTTGCTGGAGCACCTGAAGGTGCGCGAGCCGATTCACCTGCTGGTGCACGACTATGGCAACAGCGTCGGTCAGGAACTGTTGGCCAGGCACGAGGATGGGCGTTTGCGTGTGGCGTCGTGCGTGTTCCTCAATGGTGGACTGTTCCCGGAAACCCACCGTGCGGTGCTGTCGCAGAAGCTGCTGCTCAGCCCGCTGGGCGGCGTATTCGGCCGACTGTTCGACCGCCGGCGACTGGCGCAGAACTTCGCCAAGGTCTTCGGCCCGCGAACGCAGCCCTCGGCGGAGGAACTGGACAGCTTCTGGAGCCTGATCCGGCATAACGACGGGCAGCGCGTGATGCACCGGCTGATCCACTACATCCTCGACCGCCGCGAACACCGTGAGCGCTGGGTCGGCGCCATGCAGCGCACGCGGGTGCCGCTGCGGGTGATCGATGGGCCGCTCGACCCGATTTCCGGTGCGCACATGGTGGCGCGCTACCGGGAACTGATCCCGCAGCCGGATACCGTGCTGCTCGACGGCATCGGCCACTACCCGCAGGTCGAGGCACCGGAGCGGGTGCTGGAACATTATCTGGCGTTTCGTCAGGAGCGGACGCCGTAGATTCGGATTGATCCTCGCCCATATCGGAATGGGCTGATGGCTCGGCGTTGTCCTGCGCACGTAGCGTTGCGGGTCTTTCCAGCCAGAGATCGCCGCCATGCCGCTCAGAGTCATCATTCCCGTTCGCCAGCCGCAGGGTTCGTTGCTGTACCGGGTACTGCTGCACCTGCGCCGGGACTTCGCCTGGGTCGCCGTACCCCTGCTGCTCCTGCTTCTGGCCGGCGGTGCGGCCGGTTGCTATTTCGCCTGGCTGATCCGGCACTGGCTGCCCGCCGCCGGTGCCGTTGCGGCACTGTTGCTGGCGGTGGGTCTGTTGCTGTTCTGGGGCGAATACGACTGGTGGCTGTTCAAGCTCGGCCCGCGCGAGGACGTGAACCTGCCGCTGCGCTGATCATCCCCCCGCCTTATTGGACACCATTCGCCCTGGTCGTCTTGCTTGTGACCGAATCGTGACTGCTGGACACTTCGAAAAAACAGACCTGCCTGGAGTTCCAGCCATGAGTGATGCCCTGCGTTTCGACGGAAAAGTCGTGATCGTTACCGGAGCCGGTGGTGGTATCGGCCGTGCCCACGCCCTGCTGTTCGCCAGGCATGGCGCCAAGGTGGTGGTGAACGACCTGGGTGGCAGCACTCACGGCGAAGGCGCCAGCGCCTCGGCTGCCGACCGCGTGGTGGCGGAAATCCGCGAAGCCGGCGGCACCGCCATCGCCAACCACGACTCGGTGACCGACGGCGAGAAGATCGTCCGCCAGGCTGTCGAGGAGTTCGGCCGCATCGACGTGGTGGTGAACAATGCCGGCATCCTGCGCGACAAGACCTTCCACAAGATGGAAGACGCCGACTGGGACCTGGTCTACAAGGTCCACGTCGAAGGCGCCTACAAGGTGACCCGCGCCGCCTGGCCGTTCATGCGCGAGCAGGGCTATGGCCGGGTGATCTTCACCTCGTCCACCTCCGGCATCTACGGCAACTTCGGCCAGAGCAACTACGGCATGGCCAAGCTGGGCCTCTACGGCCTGACCCGCAACCTGGCCATCGAAGGCCGCAAGAACAACATCTTCGTCAACGCCATCGCCCCCACCGGCGGCACCCGCATGACCGAAGGCCTGATTCCGCCGCAGGTGTTCGAGGCGCTCAAGCCCGAACTGGTCAGCCCGCTGGTGGTGTACCTGGGCAGCGAGGCCTGCCAGGAAACCTCCGGCCTGTTCGAGGTCGGTGGCGGCTGGATCGGCAAGGTCCGCTGGGAGCGCAGCCTGGGCGTGGGCTTCGACCCGCGCAAGGGCTTCAGTGTCGAGGACGTAGCGGCCAACTTTGCGCAGATCTGTGACTTCGACAACGCCGCGCACCCGGCGGACAACGTCGAGGCGCTGCGCGAGATGATGGCGAACCTGCAGAAATACGCCGGTTGATCCGGCCAGCCTGACCGGCGGAATGGCCAGTGGGGCTGTTCCGCGGCGGTGGACGCAGTAAGGTGCAAAGGGTCGGCATGAAGTCGGCCCTTTGCATTGGTGCCTACGGTGCTTGCCTGCTAGACCGTAAACAGGCCCTGAGGAGTTCGCCATGAGTGTGATTATCGAGAGGAACGGCCCGGTCACCACCCTGGTCATCGCCCGGCCGGCGGTACGCAATGCGGTCGACCGGCCCACCGCCCAGGCGCTGGCCGATGCCTTGCGCGATTTCGAGCAGGATCGGGAGGCGCGGGTCGCGGTACTTACCGGCGCCGGCGGTACCTTCTGTGCGGGCGCCGACCTGGCGGCGGTGGCCGAGGACGGCGAGCGGCGCAATCGCCTGGAGACCGAGGGCGACGGGCCGATGGGGCCGAGCCGCATGCAACTGTCCAAACCGCTGATCGCCGCCATCGAAGGCTACGCCGTGGCGGGCGGGCTGGAACTGGCGCTGCTGGCCGATCTGCGGGTGATGGCCGAGGACGCGGTGTGCGGGGTGTTCTGCCGGCGCTTCGGGGTGCCGCTGATCGACGGCGGCACCGTACGGCTGCCGCGCATCATCGGCCAGGGGCGGGCGCTGGACATGATCCTCACCGGCCGTCCGGTCGGGGCGCACGAAGCACTGACGATGGGCCTGGCCAACCGCGTGGTGCCGCGCGGGCAGGCGCTGGAAACGGCGGAGGAGCTGGCGCGGGAGATCGCCGAGTTTCCCCAGCGCTGCATGTTGGCCGACCGGGACAGCGTTTTCACGCAGTGGAACCTGTCCTTCGACGTGGCGCTGGCCAATGAATTTCAGGGCGGGATGACGGTGGTCCAGAGCGGCGAGACGGTGGAGGGGGCGAAGCGTTTTGCCGACGGGAAAGGGCGGCACGGGGAGTTCTGAGGGGATCTGGCGTGCTGGATCGCAGCTACGCGCCGGTTCCGGTGCGGACGCCTATTCCTGTAGGCGCGCGCTTGCTCGCGAACCCGTCCAGCTCCGTTGCTGCCGGTAAGTCCTATTCGCGAGCACGCTCGCTCCTACGAAAAGCAGGTCAATCGCGCTCGATGATCACGTAGGTCTTGCGCACGGTTTCCTGGATATCCCACACGCCCAGGCTGTTCTGCGGCAGCAGGAAGGCGTCGCCGGCCTGGAAGGCGATGATCTCGCCGCCGTCGTCCGGGGTGAAGGTGCCGCGGCCGGAGATGAAGTGGCAGAACTCCTGCTCGACGATCTGCCGGCGCCAGCGGCCGGGGGTGCATTCCCAGATGCCGGTTTCCACGCGGTCGCTGCGCTCGATGGATTCCACGCGGGTTTCCGATACCGGCTCGCCCAGCGGCACGGCGACCGGAGTGGCGGCGCCGAGTTCGGCATGGGCGGTGTTCTTCAGGTGGGTGAGTTTCATTCGGGGCTCCAGTGGGGTTCTTGTCAGGGCTGATCAGCCGACCTTCCAGGTCATCAGGCCTTCCATCGTCGCGGCGAGCTTTTCCGCCAGGCGGCGGCGCCACGGGGCGCTGTGCGGGTTGGCCAACACTTCGTCTTCGTGCACGAAACTGCGGATGATCGCGTTGTAACCCAGCCAGCGGCAGGGCTCGGGCTCCCAGCCGCGCAGGCCGTCCTGCACGCGGCGGTCGTCGATCACCCAGGGCTGTCGGGTCAGTTCGCTCTGCTGGCCGAGGATCAGGTCGGCCAGGGTGCGGCCACCCAGGTTGGTGGCGCCGACGCCTTCGCCGCCGTAGCCGCCGGAGAGGGCGATGCCGTTGCGGCGGTCGATCAGCATGTGCGGGTGGAAACGTCGCGACATGCCGAGATTGCCGCCCCAGGTATGGGTGATGCGGACGTCTTTCAGGCGCGGGAAGAGCTCGCCGAACAGGTAACGGCGCAGCCCCACTTCATCGTCGGTCAGGCTGAAATCGGTGCGTAGCCGGCCGCCGAAGCGATAGCCGCCACGGGCGCCGAAGGCCAGGCGGTTGTCGGCGGTGCGCTGGCCATAGGTGACCTGGCGACTGAACTCGCTGAAGGCCTGGCCGTTCTCCAGGCCGATCTCGGCCCAGGCCGCTTCGGGCAGCGGCTCGGTGGCCACCAGCAGGCTCTGCACCGGCAACTGGTAGTTGCCCAGCGGCGGCAGGTCGGCGGCGTAGCCTTCGATGGCCGGCACCACCCAGTGCGCCTTCAGCTCGCCCTGGTCGGTGCGCAGCAGGCCGGGCGCCCAGTGGGTGACGCGGCTCTTCTCGAAGATCTGCACGCCCTGGCGTTCCACGGCGCGGGCCAGGCCACGGACCAGCTTGGCCGGGTCGATGGTGGCGCAGTGCGGGGTGTGGATGGCGCCCAGCGCGCTGGGAATACGCAGTTGCTCGGCGAGCTGACTGGCGTTGAGCCAGCGGTAATCGTCCTCGGTCAGGCCCTCGGCGTAGAGGTGCGCGAGGTAGTCGCGCAGGCGGCGTTCCTGCTCCGGATAGCGCGCGGCGGTATAGAGCACGCCGCCCTTGCGGTAGTCGCAGGCGATGCCTTCGCGTTGCAGTACGCGGGCGACTTCGTCGGGGATGTCGTGCAGCAGGTCGTAGGAAGCGCGGCGCTGTTCCGGCGCAAGCCCGGCGAGCAGGCGATCCTCGCCCAGGAGATTGCCCATCAGCCAGCCGCCGTTGCGGCCTGAGGCGCCGAAGCCGGCGGTTTCCGCTTCGACGATGGCGACCTTCAACTGCGGCGCGCGCTGCTTTAGGTAGTAGGCGGTCCACAGTCCGGTGTAGCCGGCGCCGGCGATGGCCACGTCGACGTCCAGGGCGCCGTGCAGGGCCGGGCGCGGGACGAGGTCGTCGTCCAGTTGGTTCATCCACAGACTGATATGACGCCATGCCGACATAGACGACTCCGGGAGGGAAGGGAGGGGAATGTCGGCAAGCCTAGAAGTGGCGCGGGGGCCTGTCGTCTGCGCGGGTACGCGGGGAGTGCTCGCGCGCCCGCCGGCAAATGCCGGTCAGGCGTCGTTCTGTTCGTCGCGCAGGCGCTTGAGGTACTCGCGCGGAGACTGCCCGGTGTGCTGGCGGAAGCAACGGTAGAACGCCGAGAGCGAGTTGAAGCCGGCGGAGAAGGCCAGTTCGTCGATGCGCGCCGGCAGCGGCGGGCGCAGTTGGCCGAGCAGGTGGGTGAGGCGCGTCTGATTGACGTACTGGTAGAAGCTCAGCCCCATCACCTGGTTGAGCAGGTAGGAAATCTGGTTGCGGGTGTAGCCGGTGGCGGTGGCCACCTGGGTCAGGTCCAGGTCCGGGGCCAGGTACGGCTGGCTCTTGCTGAAGTAGTGCTCCAGGTCGTTGGCCAACTGGCTCAGCTGACGCGGCGAGAGGCCCAGGCGGCTGGTGGCCGGGCGCGGGTCGCTGGCCTGCGAGCGGTTCTCGGCGCCTTCGCGCGCCACCGAGGCGTATTCGTTGATCCGCCAGATCATGCCGTCGCGCACGGTGATCGCTTCGCTGGAGTGGAAGGTCGCCAGGCGCCCGCTGAGGGTGACGGCGATGCGGTACTGGATGAACGCGGTATCGCCGTCCACGCGGATGCGGTCGATGTGGTCGAGGAACTCCTCCGGACGGCTGGGCATGGTGCCGAGCACGTACTCGCGCAGCTCGGAGAGGCCCAGGCAGCGGTTCTGGAAGAAGTCGTTGTACTCCACCTGCGGATGGTAGAGCGCGAGCACCGCTTCGAGGTCGCGATGCTTCCAGCACTGGTGATAGCGCAGGACCACCTCGCGAGTCTGCTCGCTGAGGTGGCTGTCGGTGGGGCGTTGGTCGATGGCTTGCATAGGGTGCCAAGGATGCCCCAGAACCGCGTCATTCGGGTAGTGGCAATGCCCATGCACTATCCAGTTGCTCGATGACCTGTCATTGCCTGCGCCAATGTCGCCCGGAAATGCCCGTGCCAGAGGGGGGATTCACTCTTTCGGGCGACATCGCGAATACCACCTTGGAGCGCTTACTCCCCACGGGGGGCCTTTGTAGGGTGTAGCCACCTCGACACCGTCAGGAGAGCCGCATGACAACAAAAACAAGGCGCGGATTCTTCCAACCGCAACTGCTCGCCACCGCCGTCGCCCTGGGATGCGCCACCCAGGCTCAGGCCGTTTCATTCAACATTGGGGAAATCGAAGGACAGTTCGATTCCAGCCTGTCCGTGGGGGCCAGCTGGAGTACCCAGAGTCCCAAGCAGGATCTGATCGGCTCCGCCAACGGCGGCCACGGGATGACCCAGACCAACGACGACGGGCGCTTGAACTTCCGCAAGGGCCACACCTTCTCGAAGATCTTCAAGGGCATCCACGACCTGGAGCTGAAATACGGAGACTTCGGCGTCTTCACCCGTGGCAAGTACTGGTACGACTTCCGCCTCAAGGATGAAAGCGTGGCCTGGAAGGACATCTCCGACGATGGCCGCAAGGAGGGCGCCAAGTCGTCCGGGGCGCAACTGCTCGACGCCTTCGGCTACTACAACTATTCCATCGCCGAGATGCCCGGCACCGTGCGCCTGGGCAAGCAAGTGGTGAGCTGGGGCGAGAGCACCTTCATCGGCAACAGCATCAACGCCATCAACCCCATCGACGTCTCCGCCTTCCGCCGGCCCGGCTCGGAAATCAAGGAAGGCCTGATCCCGGTGAACATGCTCTACCTGTCGCAGAGCCTCACCGACAGCCTCTCGGTGGAAGGCTTCTACCAGCTGGAGTGGGACCAGACGGTGCTCGACAACTGCGGCACCTTCTTCTCCACCACCGACGTGGCCGCCGATGGCTGCAACAGCAACTACAACATCCTCGACAAGAACACCGTCAGCGCGCTGAACGCCCCGGCGACCAAAGCGCTGCTCAATTCCCTGGGCGTGACCGTGACCCCCGAGGGCCTGATGGTGCCGCGCGGCGCCGACCGCGATGCCCGCGACTCCGGGCAGTGGGGCCTGACCCTGCGCTGGCTGGGCGATGACGTCGAATACGGCGCGTACGCCATGAACTACCACAGCCGCACGCCCATCGTGAGCATGAAGAACGCCAGCGCCGCCGATATCGGCAACGCGCTGACCGCCATCTCGGCAGGCGCCTCGGCGCTGGCCCAGCCGATCCTGCTGGGGCGCGGCAACTACTTCCTCGAATACCCGGAAGACATCCGCCTGTACGGCCTGAGCTTCTCCACCACCCTGCCCACCGGCACCGCGTGGAACGGCGAGATCAGCTACCGGCCGAACATGCCGCTGCAGCTCAACACCACCGACCTGACGCCGCTTTTGGCCACCACAGTGGCCGACGGACTCGCCAGCGGTGGCGTGCCCGGCGCCCTGGCCCAGGCCGGCCAGGTCAACCACGGCTATGTGCGCAAGGAAGTGACCCAGGCACAGACCACCTTCACCCACTTCTTCGACCAGACCCTGGGCGCCGACCGCGTCACGGTGGTCGGCGAGGTCGGCGTGACCTATGTCGGCGGCATGACCAACGACGTCGGTGAGCGCTACGGCCGCGATTCGGTGTATGGCGTGCCGGAGAACGCGGCGGCCGACGCCGAGTACGGCAGCGGCGGCTTCTACACCTCGTCGTCCTGGGGGTACCGCGCCCGCGCCATCTGGGACTACAACAACGTCTTCGCCGGGGTGAACCTCAAGCCCAACGTGGCCTGGTCCCATGACGTGCACGGCTACGGCCCGGTCTTCAACGAAGGCAGCAAGGCCGCCAGCGTCGGCCTCGACGCCGAGTACCAGAACACCTACACCGCGAGCCTGAACTACACGAACTTCTTCGGCGGCGATTACAACACCATCGTCGACCGCGACTTCGTGTCGCTCAGCTTCGGCGTGAACTTCTGACCTGCCTGACCAAGGAACCGACGTATGAGAACGACAAGAATCCTTCAATGCGGCGCGCTGGCCTTGAGCCTGCTGTCCTGCGGGGTGATGGCCGCGGTCTCCGCCGACGAGGTGGCCAAGCTGGGCAGCAGCCTCACGCCAATGGGCTCGCAGAAGGAAGGCAACGCCGACGGCAGCATCCCGGCCTGGACCGGCGGCATCGCCCGCGACGCCGCCAAGGTGGACGCCAAGGGCTTCCTCGCCGACCCGTTCGCCGGCGAGCAGCCGCTGTTCACCATCACCGCGCAGAACGCCGGACAGTACAAGGACAAGCTCTCCGCCGGCCAACTGGCGCTGTTCAAGCGCTACCCGGATACCTACAAGATCCCGGTGTACAAGAGCCACCGCACCTTCGCGCTGCCCGACGACATCTACGGTGCCATCAAGCGCAGCGCCGAGTTCGTCCAGCCGATCAACGACGGCAACGGCCTGGAGAACTTCGAGAAGAGCCGCTACTACGCCTTCCCGATTCCGAAGAACGGCGTGCAGGCGCTGTGGAACCACCTGACCCGCTACCACGGCGGCAACATTTCCCGCGTGGTGGTGCAGGTGGTGCCGCAGACCAATGGCAGCTACACGCCGATCCGCTTCGAGGAGTCGATCGCGGTACCGCAGAGCATGTCCGACCAGGACGAGGGCAAGACCGGCAACATCCTCACCTACTTCAAGCAGCAGGTCACCGCCCCGGCGCGCCTGGCCGGCAACGTGCTGCTGGTCCACGAAACCCTGGACCAGGTCAAGGAGCCGCGCCTGGCCTGGATCTACAACGCCGGCCAGCGCCGAGTGCGCCGCGCCCCTCAGGTGGCCTATGACGGTCCCGGCACCGCCTCCGACGGCATGCGCACCTCGGACAACTACGACATGTTCTCCGGCGCCCCGGACCGTTACGACTGGAAACTGGTGGGCAAGCGCGAGATGTACATCCCGTACAACAGCTACCGGCTGAACTCGCCGCAGCTCACGTACGACGACATCGTCAAACCCGGCCACATCAACCAGGACCTGACCCGTTACGAACTGCACCGCGTGTGGGAAGTGGTGGGCACCCTGAAGTCCGGCGAACGCAACATCTACGCCACCCGCCGCTTCTACCTCGACGAGGACAGCTGGCAGATCGCCGAGTCGGAGCTGTACGACGGCCGTGGCCAACTGTGGCGCGTGGGTGAGGGCCACTCGATGACTTTCTACCCGGAACTCGCCACCGGCTATTCCGCCGAATCGCTCTACGACGTGCTCGCCGGCCGCTACGTGACCTTCGGCCTGAACAACGAGGAGAAGCGTGGCTATCAGTTCGGCGTCAAGGCCAGCATGGCCGACTTCACCCCGGCGGCGCTGCGCAACACCGGCGTGCGCTGACCGGCTCTCTCGCTCCTTGCCCGGCGTCTCGCACGAGCCGCCGGGCTTCTTTTTTTCGAGCGGCGCAGCGTCTGCGCCGGGCCTGGAGCAGCCCGCGCTATGACAGGCCATGAGTGTGGCTGATGGTCCTTTGCCCGGTCCGCGCCTGGGCATAGTCTGGCTCGCAGCAAATGGCCGGAAGAAGCCCATGTCGACAATCGCCCTGCACAGCGCGGCGCTGCCGCGACTGCCTCGCCAGTACCTGTCCCGCGATCGCCTGCGGAGCAGCCTGGATTCCGCCGAATGCCGCCTACGCCTGCTGGTGGCGCCGCCCGGCTGTGGCAAGACGGTGCTGCTGAGCGAGTGCGCGCGCCAGGCGCCGGCCGGCACCCGCGTGGTCTGGCTGGGGCTCGGTGGCCGGGCGCTGGAGCCCGCGCAGTTCTGCGAGCGGCTGGCGGAAGCGCTCGGTGTGCTCCGGGACGGCGAAGAAGCGCTGAGCGCCTGGCTGGAGACGGCGAGCGAGCCGGTCTGGCTGATGCTCGACGACTATCCCCGGACGCCGGATGCCGCGCTCGACGAGTGTTTCGACCGCCTGCTCGCCGTGGCCTCCCCGCAGATCGGCTGGTGGCTGGCCAGCCGACGGCGACCGATGTGCAACCTCACCCGCCTGCTGCTCGAAGGCGAGCTGCTGGAGCTGGACGCTTCGGCCCTCGCGCTGACCCAGGGCGAGCTCGATCGCTACCTGCAGGCATCCGGCCTGGAATGGCCGCAGGCCCAGCGCGAAGCGCTGCACGAAGCGACCCGAGGCTGGTTCGCTGGCGTCCGCCTGCGATTGCTGAGCCTGGCCGGCGATGGCCTGGCGCCCTGCGCCACGCTGATGGCGGAGAGCGGCAGTGCGCTGCTGCAGGACTACCTGCAGCGGGAAGTACTGGCCACGCTGCCCGAGCCGCTGGCGGACATTCTCTGCGCGCTGGCCATCGTCCCGCGCTTCGGCCGCGAGCTCAGCGACTACCTGTTCGACGCGCCCGGCCAGGGGCTGGATGGCCTGCTCGCCTGGGGCGCGCTGATCGAACCGGTGGACAACACCCAGCGCTGGTTCCAGGTCGCGCCGATGCTGGCGCCGGCCCTGGCGAGCCTGTCCCGCTGGCCGGCGACGATGTTGCACCGTCGGGCCTGCCAGTGGTTCAGCCAGTGCGACGACCTCCACGCGGCGCTCGAGCACGCGCTGCTCGCCGAGCAGCCCGACGCGGCCGCCAGCCTGCTGCAACACTTCACCGAGGAGCACCTGCTGTACGGGCGCACCATCGAGCGGGTGCTCAAGCTGCGCGAAACGCTGCCGGACGAGCTGCTGTGCAGTACGCCGCGCCTGCTGGTGCTCAACGCCTGGACGCTGTTGTTCGTCGGCCGGCTGGACGACGTCAAGGCGCTGCTCTCGGGCTTCACCCGCTTCCTGCCGCTGCCCGGCGAGCGCCGGCAGCGCGCGCTGGTCGCACAGTGGCAGGGTCTGGCCGGAATCCTCACCCACGCCCGGGGGCACGCCGGCGCGCACGAGCAACTGCGCGAAGCGCTGGAATGCCTGCCGGAGGACGCCTGGGCGCAGAAGCTGATCTGCCTGTCGGCGCTGACCCAGCAGGCCCAGGCCGACGGGCGCCTGGCCGAAGCCCGCCTGATCAACCGGGATGCGCTCAAGGTCGCGCGGCTGCACGGCAGCCTGACCTTCGAAGCGCTGCTGGAACTGGACCGCGCACAGTGGCTGGAGCAGCGCGGCGAGCTGCAGCGGGCCGACGCGCTGCTGGCGCGGGTGCAGGACTACCTGGACGAAATGCGCGTGACCGGCAATGCGATGGCCGGACGCGTGGCCCTGCGGCGCGGCTGGCTGAGCCTGCGCCAGGGACGCAACGACGAGGCGCGCGAGCTGTTCATCGCCGGCCTCACCGAGACCCGCCGCAGCCATGACCCGAACCTGATCTACGGCCTCACCGGCATGGCCTGGCTGGACGCGCTGGACGACGACATCGACGGCGCCTTCAACCGCCTGCTGGAAGTGGAACGGCTAATGCAGCTGCAACATGTGCCGGAGGCCATGTACCGTGGCTCGCTGTTGCTGCTCAGCGGCGCCCTGAGCCTGCGCCAGGGGCGTGCAGCACAGGCGCGCGAGGTGTTGCTGCGGGTCGCCTCGCGCTGCCGCACGGACCGCCTGAACCCGCCGGCGGCCACGCCCGACCTGATCCTGCGGGTGGAGCACTACCTGGCGCTCGCCGAACTCTACGACGGCGACGTCGAGGGGGCGCGGCAGCGGCTGTCCGCAATGTTGCCCGACTTGCTGCGGCAGGGACGCAACACCTTGGCCTGCGATGTCTGGCTGGCGCTGGCCGAAGTCCATTACATCGCCGGCGACCTGGACGAAGCCCGCGTTGCGCTCGACGAGGGAGTGGCGCTGGTACAGCGCTTCGGTCTGCTCGCCACGCTGCGGGAAACCCAGCGTCGCCAGCCGGCGCTGTTCGGTCTGCGCCCCTGTTCCGGCGAGATGCCGCCGCACAGCCTGCTCAGCCTGCGCGAGCTGTCCGTGCTGGAACTGATTGCACGCGGCTGTTCGAACCTGGAGATCGGCGAACGTCTCTACATTTCGCTGCACACGGTGAAGACCCACGCCCGGCGGATCAACGGCAAGCTCGGCGTCGAACGGCGTACCCAGGCGGTGGCGCGGGCGAAGGAATTGGGCTTGCTGAAGGTCTGAGCGCCCGCCGCGCCTTGTCCTGCCCCGGCTCGCGAGACCCTGGGCAGGCCCCGAGGCTCAGTGCAGGGCCTTGGGTGGCACGCTGATTTCCGCCAGGCGCTGGGCCAGGCGCATGTGCTCGGCGGGATTGTCGCTGAGCAGCATGGCTCGCTCCAGGTCGTAGCGTTCGGCCTGCGGGCACTCCAGGGCGTGGTAGAGGTCGGCGCGGGCCAGGTGGTCGCCGGCGCTCGGCGGGCCCAGCTCCAGCACGCGCTGGGCGTCCTTCAGCGCGGCCAGCGGTTCGCCGATGCCCTGGTGCAGTTGCCGCAGATTGCGCGACAGGCGCTGCAGCATCTCGGCGGCACTGGCGGTTTGCAGGTGCGCGGCGGACAGCTCCACCTGCGGTCCCAACTGGCGCACCAGCAGGTCCCGGCAGTCGCGGGTGTAGAGGCGCCGGCCGGTGGCCGGGTCGAGCAGGTGATCGGCGCCGGGAACGCGCAGCAGGAAGCGTCCGGGGAAGTTCACGCCGACCAGGGCGATGCCCTGCTGGCGCGCCAGCTCCAGAGCGATCAGCGCCAGCGACAGGGGCTGGCCGTGGCGGCGTTGCAGCACCTGAGGGAGCAGGGCGGCGCGGGGTTGCAGGGGGAACTCGTCGTCCTCGGCGAAGCCCAGTTCGCTCAGCCGGCGCAGCAGCGCCTGGGCCCGCTCGGCATCCGTGGTGCTTGCCGGCAGCGCCACCGCGACCTGGTGCGCCAGGCTGTCGAACAGGCGGCGTATCTGTTCCGGGCTGTGCTGCGGCAGGTGCTCGGCGGCGATCCACAACGCAGCCTCGAACAGGGCCGGTGGCTCCTGGGCAAGACAGGCGAGGCAGGCTTGACGCGGGTTCATGGCGTTCTCCGGCTGACCCTGCGGTTGTAACCGCTGGGGGCTGCGCTCGTCCAGTCTCCGGTGGCGCTACGCTCCCCGCGGACTGCCTATACTGTTAGGGCCCTGATGCAAGGGCGCCCGGTCAACAGCAAGGGAGCGCCGCCATGTTCGACATGATGGAAGCCACCCGGCTCGAGTCGCTGCATCTCACCCAGGACCCGGCCACGGGACTCAAGGCCATCATCGCCATCCACAATTCCCGGCTCGGGCCGGCGCTGGGTGGTTGCCGCTATCTACCCTATCCCAGCCAGGACGCCGCCCTGCGCGATGCCGCGCGGCTGGCCCAGGGCATGAGCTACAAGGCCGCGCTGGCCGGCCTTCGCCAGGGCGGCGGCAAGGCGGTGATCATTCGCCCGCCGCACGTGGCCAATCGAGGCGAACTGTTCGAAGCCTTCGGGCGTTTCATCGATTCCCTGGGCGGCGCCTACATCACCGCGGTGGACAGCGGCACCTCCAGCGCGGACATGGACTGCATTGCCCAGTACACCCGCCATGTGACCAGCACCACCAGCGGCGGCGATCCCTCGCCGCACACGGCGCTGGGGGTGTTCTCCGGCATCCGCGCCAGCGCCCAGGCACGCCTGGGCAGCGACGACCTGGAAGGCCTGCGGGTCGCCATCCAGGGCCTGGGACATGTGGGCTATGCGCTGGCCGAGCACCTGGCCGCCGCCGGCGCGGAGCTGCTGGTGAGCGATATCGATTCGGGAAAGGTGCAACTGGCGGTGGAGCAACTGGGCGCACGCCCGGTGCCCAACGAAGCGCTGCTCACCACGCCTTGCGACATTCTCGCGCCGTGCGGGCTGGGTGGGGTGCTGACATCGCAGGTGGTGGGCCACCTGCGCTGTGCGGCGGTGGCGGGCGCGGCGAACAATCAGCTGGCGCAGCCGGTGGTGGCCGACGAGCTGGAGGGGCGGGGGATCCTCTACGCGCCGGATTACGTGATCAACTCCGGCGGGCTGATCTACGTCGCATTGCAGCACCAGGACGAGTCGTTGCCGACCATCACCGCGCACTTGTCGCGGATCGCCGAGCGGTTGACCGAGGTGTACGCCCATGCCCAGGCCGATCACCTGTCGCCGGCGCGAATCGCCGACAAGCTGGCCGAGCGGATTCTCTATGGGGAGTATTCGGGGCACTGATGCTGCTCCTATAGCCTTCGTAGGAGCGGACTCCGTCCGCGATGCTCTTGCTCTCCGGTCCGCCGTCTTGTTTGGTGTTTCTGCGCCGCTTCGGTGTGCGCTGATAGATTTTGTTTCGCCCCCTCGGGCGACCTACTTTGCCAAACGACGCAAAGTAGGCAAAAGTCTCTGCCCCATCATCCGGCCCCGGCTTCGCCGAGGTTCCCTCGCTCCATCGGAGTTTCAGGGGCTCGCGTCGACGGGCCATCCCTGGCCCAACGACGCTCTCGCGACATCCATGTCGCTCAACCCCTGAAACTCCGATTCCACTCGGCCTCCTGAAGGGGCGCTCGGGAGTGCATGGATACTTCGCTGGAAGTCCTCAATAGCCAGAACCAGAGTAGGTGCACGCTCTTGTAGGAGTGGACTTTGTCCGCGAAATCCCATCGCGGATGAATCCATTTTCACCGGGGAACACCGGTGCTTTGCGCCTGCGCAGGAGTGGACTCCGTCCGCGGTGGGTTACCTCACTCCTCGGCTGCGCCCTCGCTGAAGATGTCGTTCAACGCATCGGGCTGGTTCTTGAAGGCGCGGGCGAAGGCGTCGCGGTTCTTGGCCATGAAAATGCCGATTTCCTCGACCTGCTCCTCCTTGAGCGAAGGCACCGCCTTCTGCAGAACCTCGGCAAGCGTTTCCGCCAGCTCCAGCATCTTGTCGTGCCGGTCGGCTTCTGCCTTATCCATGAACAGGCGCTCTGGATCGCGGCTGCTGCGGTACACCACTTCGACGGCCATTCATCACCTCGTAAGCCTTCTCTTGTTGGGGGAGTGGAAATTACTGTTTGTTTATACAGTAAAATAGTTGCGCAATGCTACTACCGTTGCGCGAACCATTCGTCAGAAGCCTGGACGCAGGGACATGGCATGCCGGTATTCGGCCGGATTCAGTTGTGGCCCAAAGCAGTGCGCGCGCTCTGTTGGCGCGCACAGCTGTTCCGACGTGACCGGCGCGAGGCGCCGTCAGTCAGAAATTTCAGAAGGTGGGAATTGGGCTTAGGAAGCGATAGGCAGGCCGTCGCCGCCCCGCGTCATCGAGGCCAGCAGCTGTGGCGCCAGGCGACCCTGTTCTATGGCGATGCCAAAACGGATGCTCTGGATGAAGCGTTGCAACTGTTCCGGGTCCTGCAACTGGCTGCTGCGGATCAGGCGGCGCGCGGCGACACCTTTCTCGGTGGAAAGGGTGAGGGCGATGCTGCCGTCGGGACGTTCGACGCTGAAGTTGACGCGGTACTGCTGCTGGAAGGCGTCGGTCAGTACCTGAAAGGGACTTTCCATGAATCGGTCCTGCCTGTTGTGGGGCGTGCCTCTGGATTGACCGGAGGGCCACCGGAAAAGTTCGCCGTCATGTTGCCGCAGCAAGGCTGTGCCATGACTGCGCAAGATCAATGGCGTAGTGCTTGCAGGCTTTACGCCAGGAATCCTTTGAGACGCGGAGAACCGACGAATGAAACTGGACTGGGCCGAGCGCCTGCGTGAACGGATGCACGGCTGTGCCGAATCCCTGGGCAATCTTCTGGTGGAGGGCTTCCACTACCTGGCGCTGTTCGCCATCGGCGGCACGGTGTTCTGGTCGGCGGCGGTGGCCTTCGGCGAGATGATGGGCAAGGGCCACGCGAGCATCGACGACATCCTGCTGCTGTTCATCTACCTCGAGCTGGGCGCGATGGTCGGCATCTACTTCAAGACCAACCACATGCCGGTGCGCTTCCTGATCTACGTGGCGATGACCGCGCTGACCCGTCTGATGATCGCCGACATCCAGCACAACCACGTGCCGGACGACGGCATCATCCTGGTCTCGGTGGCCCTGCTGTTGCTGGCGCTGGCGATCCTGGTGGTGCGTTATGCTTCCTCGCGCTTCCCGTCTCCCGCCTCGCCGCAGCGTGGCGGCGAGCGCGACCTGATCAGCGACGACGAGCGCTGATCGCCCGGCGGGTTTGATCCAGGGCCGTCGAAGTGGCGGCGGATGCACTACCATCGGTGCATCCGGCCGCCGAGGAAGACCGAGCCCATGAAGGGATGGAAGCTGTTCGCACCCCTGCTGATCCTGGTGATCATCGCCATCACCCTCTATCTCCGCCTGCACAGCCAGCCGCTGCTGCTGCAGGGGGAAGCGGACGCCACCACTGTCATCGTCGCTTCCAAGGCCAAGGGCCGGGTCGAAGTGCTGCACGTGCGGCGCGGCGACGATGTGAAGCAGGGTGATCTGCTGATTTCCCTCAGCAGCCCGGAACTGCAAGCCCAGCTGGACTCCCTGCGCGCCGCGCGCAACCAGGTGCAGGCCAACCTCGATGAATCCCTCCACGGCACCCGCGAGGAAACCCTGCGCGCCCTGCAGGCCAGCCTGTCCCAGGCCCAGGCCGAGTTGCGCAACGCGGAGCTGGAGTACCAGCGCAACGAGGAACTGGCCGGGCGCGGTTTCGTGTCCCGGGCGCAACTGGACCTGTCCCGCCGTGGCCGCGACGTGGCGCGCAATCGCGTCGCGGAGGCCCAGGCCAATCTCGACGAAGGCACCCGGGGCGACCGCGAGGAGCGCCGCCGCGCGCTGGAGGCGGCGGTGCGCCGGGCCGATGCGCAGATTCTCGAACTGCAGGCGCAGACCGACGACCTCAACGTGGTGGCCCCGGTGGACGGCGAAGTGGGGCCGATCCCGGCGGAGCAGGGGGAACTGATCAACGCCTACAGCCCGTTGCTGACGCTGGTGCGGCTGTCCGACAGCTACTTCGTGTTCAACCTGCGGGAAGACCTCCTCGCCGAGGTGAAGAAGGGCGAGGAGGTGGCCCTCCAGGTACCGGCATTGAAGAACGCCCAGGTCATGGCCAGGGTCAGCTACATCGCGCCGCTCGGCGATTTCGCCACCAAGCGCGCCACCCGTGCCACTGGCGATTTCGACCTGAAGACCTTCGAGGTGCGGCTCTACCCCGAGAAGCCGGTGGACGGTCTGCGTCCCGGGATGAGCGCGCTGTGGCACTGGCAGCAGTAAGGCGCAACCTGCAGCGTTTCGCCCAGGCCTTCGGCAGCGAAACGCGAGTCGCCCTGCGCAGCTGGACCATCCACTGGCTCGGCTGGCTCTGGCCGCTGCTGCTGTTCGTGGTGATCAGCGGCGTGTACCAGGCCGGCACCCTGCTGGACATGCCGGTGGCCGTGGTCGACGCCGACCACGGCAGTCTGTCGCGGCGCATCGTGCGCGAGCTGGATGCCGGCTCCCACGCCAAGGTGGAAGTGCTCGGCGGCGGTTTGCAGGAGGGCCTGCGCCGCCTGCGCATGGCCGACGACTACGCGCTGCTCTACATTCCCCGCGACTTCGAGGCGGACGCGCTGGCCGGCCGCCAACCCACCGCCGAGCTGTACTACAACTCGCTGTTCTACTCCGCCGGCTTCTACTCGACCCAGGACTTCAACGGCCTGATGAGTTCGCTCAACGCCGAACTGCGGCCACGCCTGGCCACCGGCATGGACCGCCCGATGCCGGCGCTGGCGAACGTCGCGGTGTCCTACGAGAGCCTGTTCAACGCCAGCGGCAACTACATCTACTTCCAGCAGTTCGCCGCCATCGTCCACCTGCTGCAACTCTTCGTGATCGTCGCCACGGTACACGTGCTGGCCCGCGAGGCGCCGGAGCTGCGCGCGTCGTCGCCGCACATCCTGCGCGCCCAGGCCCTCGGCGTACGCCTGCTGGGCAAGCTGGCGCCCTACACCCTGCTGTTCAGCACACTGCTGATGGTGGAGCTGTTCCTGCTGGTGGA
The DNA here is from genome assembly GCF_054720805.1 of Pseudomonas sp. MT3. Taxonomy (NCBI): domain Bacteria; kingdom Pseudomonadati; phylum Pseudomonadota; class Gammaproteobacteria; order Pseudomonadales; family Pseudomonadaceae; genus Pseudomonas; species Pseudomonas sp. MT3. Next base: position 210,840 of record NZ_JBTVPY010000003.1, on the reverse strand, counting down.
ACTCAATGGCGCGCGGATCAACGGCAATCCCTGGTGGATGCTGGCGATCACCGTCTGCTACGTGGCGGCGGCGCAGAGCGTCGGGCTGGTGCTGTTCATCTTCACCGCCAACCGTTTCAGCGCCTATTCGCTGATCGGTCTGCTGATCGGCCTGGCACAGACCTATTCCGGTGTGCTGCTGCCGGAGCTGGCGATGCCGCAGATCGCCCGGGTGATCGCCGAGGCCGAGCCGCTGACCCACACCCTGCACGGCCTGTTCGACCAGTTCCTGCGCCGTGCGCCGGCCGAGTCGGGGCTGTACACCTGCTGCAAGCTGCTGCTGTACCCGCTGCTGGCCTACATGATCGCCAAGATGCGCCTGCGCCGGCGCCTCGACCTGAGCCCGGCGTAAAGAGCGAGCATGGAGAACTTCTGGAGCGTCTTCCGCGAATCCCTGGGCAACATGCTGGGCAAGCCGCTATGGCTGATGATGGTGCTGTCGGTGGCGCTGACCACCTTGCCCTATGCCCACCGCACCATGAACGACCTGCCGGTGGCGGTGATCGACATGGACCACAGCGCCGTATCCCGCGAACTGGTGCGCCTGCTCGACGCCGCGCCGAAGATCGCCACCCTCGGCTACGACCAGTTGCCCGACGCCCAGCACGACCTGGCCTGGCGCAAGCTGTTCGCCATCGTGGTGATCCCGCTGGACTTCGAGAAACGCGTGCTGCGCGGCGAGACGGTGACCGTGCCGATCTTCGGCGACGCCACCAACCGCATGGCCAACGGGCAGATCCAGCAGGACATCAGCGCCACCTACAACGAGCTGTCGCTGCGTTACAACCGCGAGCGGCTGATGCGCGACGGTTTCTCCGAGCCCCAGGCGAACGTCCTGCTGCAACCGGTCATCGGCCAGCTCACCGACCTGTTCAACCCCGGCACCAGCTTCGCCGCCATCGTCCTGCCGGGGCTGGTGACGCTGATCCTGCAGCACAGCCTGCTGCTCTCCTGCACGCGGGTGAACCTCAACCTGCGCGGCGGCACCCCGCGCTCGCTGCGTCAGCCGACCTCCACGCGCTTCGGTCGCTACGCCGCGCAGTTGCTGATATGGACGGTGCTGGCGATGCTCTTCTACGTGATCTGGCCGTGGATGATGGGTTACCGGCAGACGGCCTCGTTCTTCATGCTGATGGGGCTGGTGCTGCCGTTCCTGCTGGCGGTGATCGCCATGAGCGAGTTCATCGCCGAGCTGCTGCCCTCGGAGGAAGCGGTCTACCTGACCATGACCTTCATCACCCTGCCGTTGTTCTACATGGCCGGTTTCACCTGGCCGCCGCAGGCCATGCCGCACTGGGTGCAACTGCTGGCCGACGCCATTCCCTCCACCTGGGCGATCCGCGCCGTGGTAGAAATGAACCAGATGAACCTGCCACTCTCCGCCGTGGCCGACAGGATCCTGATCCTCTTCGGCATGGCGGCGGCTTATGGGCTGTTGGGGACGCTGATCTATCAGTACCGCAACTGGCGCTGGGACCAGCTCAAGGGCTGGTGACGGAACGATGCCCGCACGACAAGGAAAGGAAACCATGATGCACATTCGATTGTCCGTTCTACTGATGCTCGCGGCCGGCCTGGCCGGCTGCGGATCGATGCATACGCTGCGCAGCGACGAGGTGGTCAGCACCCGCGACATCAAGCTCGAAGGCACCTATTGCGAGGCGATTCCCCGGGTATACAGCGGGGTGACCTACGATCTCTGCTGGATGCACGGCGAGCCCTTCGTGCCGCGCGGCGGCGTCAGCGGTGCAACGGTCGTCTGGCCACTGGCGGACATGCTGCTGTCCGGCCTGACCGACACGGTGTCCCTGCCTTACACGCTCTATCGCCAGCATCGCGACGGCAGTATCCAGCTGCGCCGTGACTGAGCGGGACATCCGCCGCGCCGCTACCCTGGCGCCGCCTTGCACCCTGTACCGTCAGGGTCGCCCAGTTGCTGCGCGACCGACGTCGAACGCTGAACCCGGAGGATGAAATGACGCAATTGAACGGCAAGGTTGCAGTGGTCACCGGCGCGGCCAGTGGCATCGGCAAGCAGATCGCCCTGGCCCGGTCCGGCGCGGCGGTAGCCATCGCCGATTTGCAGCAGGACGCCGCGCAACGCGTGGTGGACGAGATCGAGCGTGAGGGCGGCAAGGCCCTGGCGCTGGCGATGGACGTGACCGACGAGCAGGCGGTGGACGCGGGCATCGAGCGTGTGGTGGCGACCTTTGGCAGCCTCGACATCCTCGTCTCCAACGCCGGCATCCAGATCGTCAATCCGCTGGAAAGCTACTCCTTCGCCGACTGGAAGAAGATGCTCGCGATCCACCTCGACGGCGCCTTCCTCACCACCCGCGCCGCGTTGCGCCACATGTACCCGGCGAAGCGCGGCGGCGTGGTGATCTACATGGGCTCGGTGCATTCCCACGAGGCTTCGCCACTGAAGTCCGCCTACGTCACCGCCAAGCACGGGCTGCTAGGCCTGGCCCGCACACTGGCGAAGGAGGGCGGGCCGCACGGCGTGCGCTCCCACGTGGTGTGCCCCGGCTTCGTGCGCACGCCGCTGGTGGAAAAGCAGATTCCCGAGCAGGCCAGGGAACTGGGCATCAGCGAGGATGAGGTGGTGAAGAAGGTCATGCTCGGCGGCACCGTGGACGGCGAGTTCACCACCGTCGACGACGTCGCGCAGACCGTGCTGTTCCTCGCCAGCTTCCCCTCGGCGGCGCTCACCGGGCAATCGGTGCTGGTCAGTCATGGCTGGGGGATGCGCTGAGTTTCCCGTCGAAGCGATGCCACGCTTTTCGTAGGAGTGGACTCCGTCCGCGATAACCCGCTGCAATGCGATCGCGGACGGAGTCCGCTTGTACGAGAACCCCGCGGGAAATGCATTGCGTGGCATCGGGCCGAGTTCCCGACGAATCACTCAAACCGCCTTGGGCAGCGGCGCGAACAGCGCGTCGATGTCCGCGTCGTCCAGTTGCCAGTCGGAGCCGGTGCCTTCGAGGATGCCGGCGGCCAGCGCCGCCTTGTCGCGTTGCAGCAACTGGATCTTCTCTTCCACCGTGCCCCGGGCGATCAGCTTGTAGACGAACACCGGCTTGTCCTGGCCGATGCGGTAGGCGCGGTCGCTGGCCTGGTTCTCGGCGGCCGGGTTCCACCAGGGGTCGTAGTGGATCACGGTGTCGGCGGCGGTCAGGTTCAGGCCCACGCCGCCGGCCTTCAGGCTGATCAGGAACAGCGGCACGCGGCCTTCCTGGAAGTCCTTCACCGGCGCGCGGCGGTCGCGGGTGTCGCCGGTGAGCAGGGCGTAGTCCAGGTTGCGCTCGGCCAGCGCCTCGCCGATCAGTGCGAGCATCGAGGTGAACTGCGAGAACACCAGCACGCGGCGGCCCTCGGCGAGCAGTTCTTCGAGCATGTCCAGCAGGTAGACCAGCTTGCCCGAGGTCACCGCGCGCGCCGACTTGCCGGTTGGCGGCGGGACTTCCCTGTTCACCAGGCGGATGTCGCAGCACACCTGGCGCAGCTTGAGCAGTGCCTCGAGGATGATGATGCGGCTGCGCGCCAGGCCCCGCCGGGCGATCTCGTCGCGCACCTTGCGGTCCAGCGCCAGGCGCACGGTTTCGTAGAGGTCGCGCTGCGCCTCGCTGAGTTCGATGTGCTGGACGAACTCGCTTTTGGGCGGCAGTTCCGAGGCCACCTGTTCCTTGGTGCGGCGCAGCAGGAAGGGCCGGATGCGCGCGGCCAGGTGCATCAGCCGCGCCTGGTCGCCGTGGCGTTCGATGGGGGTGCGGTAGTCGATGGCGAACTGGCGCGCGTCGCCCAGCCAGCCGGGCAGCAGGAAGTGGAACAGCGACCACAGCTCGCCCAGGTGATTCTCCAGCGGCGTGCCGGTCAGGCATAGGCGGTTGCGCGCGTGCAGGCGGCGCGCGGCCTGGGCCGCCTTGGTGCCGGCGTTCTTGATGTTCTGCGCCTCGTCGAGGATCAGCAGGTGGTACTCGTGCTGCGCGAGCTTCTCCGCATCGCGCGGCAGCAGGGCGTAGGTGGTGAGGATCAGGTCGTGCTCGGCGATCCTGGCGAACGCCTTGCGCCGCCCGGCGCCGTGCAGGGCGAGCACGCGCAGGTCGGGGGTGAAGCGCTCGGCTTCGTCCAGCCAGTTGGGGATCAGGCTGGTGGGCATGATCACCAGCGCCGGCGTGGTCAGGCGCCCGGCCTGCTTTTCCAGCAGGATGTGGGCGAGGGACTGCAGCGTCTTGCCCAGGCCCATGTCGTCGGCGAGGATGCCGCTGGCGCCGACTTCGCGCAGGGTCTGCATCCAGCTCAGGCCTTCGTGCTGGTAGGCGCGCAGCTCGGCGTTGAGGTCTTCGGGAATGGCCGCCGGGCGCGCCCGGTAGTCGCGCAGGCGGTGGGCGATCTCGCGCAGTTGCTCACCGCCTTCCCAGGCCAGCGGCAGTTCTTCCAGTTCGGAGAGGCGCGAGGCGTCGGGCGCGCCCATGCGCAGGCGACGCACCGGCGGCAGGTCGCCGATATAGAACTCCGACAGCGTGCCCAGCATCGGCTTGAGCTTGCCGAACGGCAGCGAGACGCGCAGCGGGCGTTCCGAGGCCGTCTGCCAAGTGTGGATCGGGCTGCGCCCGGCATCCAGGCGCAGCACCAGCTGTTCGTCGTCGGCGTGGCGGGCGAGGGCGGCCGGGTCGAGCAGTGCCGGCATGCGCCGGATCAGTTCGATCAGCGACGGCAGCAGGCTGATGCGGCGGCCGTCGACCTGGATGCCCAGCTCCAGGTCGAACCACTGGCGGTCCTCGGTCTCCTCGATCTCGGCATACCAGTCTTCCACCGGCGAGATGTCGAAGACGAACTCCGGGCGCACGTCGATTTCCCAGCCCTGCTCGCGCAACTGCGGCAGGCCCTCGCGCATGAAGCTCTGCCAGGCGGTGTCGTCGGGCAGCTCGAACATTTCCCCGGCGCTGTCCTCCAGCGCATCGCTGCGCCGCATCGCCGGCTTGAAGCCCAGCTCGCGCAGGTCCAGGCGCCAGGCCTGTTCGAGTTCCAGCTGGCGGCTGACGCGGACGATGCGGTCATCGCGGAACACCCGGATCTCGCGGCCCGAACGTGGGGTTATGCTGCCCGAGACCGGCATGTCGTCGTACAGGAAAGCCAGCGCGGCGCGGTGCCGGGAGATGTTCTGCATGCGTCCGCTGCGCAGGTCGAAGCCGCTGTGCACATGGCTGCCCAGGGTCAGCCGTGGCCGTGGCGCGAACTCGTCGCGCTCCACGGCGGGCAGTGGAGATTCGGCGGGTGGCTTCATCCGAGCTTCCTTCCGGCGATCCAGCCGAGTACGCAAACGTCCGATGATACCGCGAATTTTCTCGGGCGGGACGCGCAGCTGGTCGTGAACGGGCTCTAAGGAAACCAGCGGTCAGCGGGCGAAGCGTTTGGCTCCGGCGACGCACAGCACCACGGCGACGGTGGCCCCGGCCATCAGCGGGCTGACCTGCTCGTGCAGCAGCAGGCCGGCCAGCGCCAGGCCGAAGAACGGCTGCAGCAATTGCAACTGGCCGACCGCGGCGATGCCGCCGGTGGCCAGGCCGTGATACCAGAAGAAGAAGCCGATCAGCATGCTGAACAGCGACACGTAGCCCAGGCTCAGCCAGGCCGGCCAACTGGCGCCGCTGAACGTCTCGGGCTGGGTGTACCAGGCCAGCGGCAGCATCAGCGGCAGGGACAGCACCAGCACCCAGCAGATCACCTGCCAACTGCCCAGGTGGCGGGCGATGCGTCCACCTTCGGCATAGCCCAGGCCGCAGACCAGGATGGCCGCGAGCATCAGCAGGTCGCCGGTGAAATTTCCCGCGCCGCTCTGCGACAGGGCGAAGCCCGCGACCACGGCGCTGCCCAGCAGCGAACAGATCCAGAACGCCGGGCGCGGTTGTTCCCCGGCGCGCATCACGCCGAACAGCGCGGTGGCCAGCGGCAGCAGGCCGACGAAGACAATGGCGTGGGCCGAATTGACGTGCTTGAGCGCCAGCGCGGTGAGCAGCGGGAAGCCCACCACCACGCCGCCGGCGACCACCAGCAGCGGAACCAGGTCCCGGCGCGCGGGCAACTTCTGCCGCAGCACGATCAGGATCGCCGCCGCCAGCAGGCCGGCGATGCTGGCGCGGGCGAGGGTGAGGAAGGTCGGGTCGAAGTCGGCCACCGCCACCCGTGTCGCCGGCAGCGAGCCGCTGAAGATGAGGACGCCGAGGAAGCCGCTGAGCCAGCCACCGAGATTGCGGTTCATGGCGAGAGTGTCGTTCATGGTGGGTCATCCAGCAGGAAAGCGAGCTTCGAGGATGCGCTCGGGCCCGCCGGGCGGCCAGTGACAGATGGGTACAATTTGCGCAAACTGTCTGTGAATTATCCCGGTACAAATTATCCCGGTACAAGTTATCCAGGGGCAGGCGAGGGGCGGCATGGGCAGGCCAAAGGGCACGCGGGTCGATTCGGTGATGCGGCATGTGCGTGAGCGCCTGGCCGCGCGGGCGCTGGTGCCGGGCGAGCGGCTGCCGTCGATCCGCCAGCTGGCCGCGCAACTGGACGTGTCCAAGACCACCGTGGTGGAAGCCTACGACCGCCTCGCCGCCGATGGCGTGATCGCCGCCCGGCGCGGTTCCGGCTTCTATGTCAGCGGTCACGCGCCGCCGCTGTCGCTGGCGGAAATCGGCCCGGCGCTGGACCGTAGCATCGATCCGCTGTGGATATCCCGGCAGTCCCTGGAGGCCGCCGACACCTCGCTCAAGCCCGGCTGCGGCTGGCTGCCGCCGTCCTGGCTGCCGGAGGACGAGCTGCGCCGCGCGCTGCGGCAGATCGCCCGGGCGCCGCAGTCGAGCCTGCTGGAGTACGGCCGCCCCTACGGCCACGCCGGCCTGCGCGAACAACTGGCGCGGCGGTTGGCCGACTATGGGGTGCCGGTCGGTCCGCAGCAGGTGGTGCTCACCGACAACGGCACCCAGGCCATCGACCTGATCTGCCGTTTCCTGCTGGAGCCGGGCGACTGCGTGCTGGTGGACGACCCCGGCTACTTCAACTTCCAGGCCCTGCTGCGCGCGCACCGCGTGCAGGTGGTGGCCGTACCCTACACGCCGACCGGGCCGGACATCGCCGTCATGGCGAGCCTGCTGGAACAGCATCGGCCGCGCCTGTACATCACCAACTCGGCCTTCCACAACCCGACCGGCGCGGTGCTCTCGCCGCTGATCGCCCATCGCTTGCTGAAGCTGGCCGAGGCCCATGACCTGCTGATCGTCGAGGACGACATCTTCGGCGACTTCGAGCATGAGAGCGCGCCGCGCCTGTCGGCCTTCGACGGGCTGGAACGGGTGATCCAGGTCGGCAGCTTCTCCAAGACGCTGTCCGCCTCGGTGCGCTGCGGCTACATCGCCACCCAGCCGCAATGGTGCGAGCGCCTGGTGGACCTGAAGCTGGCCACCAGTTTCGGCAACAGTCCGTTCAGCGCGGAAATGCTCTATGAACTGCTGCGCAAGGGCAGCTACCGTCGCCACCTGGACAGCCTGCGCGCGCGCCTGGCCGACGCGATGGGCGAGACGCTGCAACGCCTGCGCGCGCTGGACATCCAGCCCTGGCTGGAGCCGCGCGGCGGTATCTTCATCTGGGCCTGCCTGCCGGCCGGGCTGGACGCCGCCGAGGTGTCCCGCGCGGCGCTGGCGGACAACCTGGTGCTGGCGCCGGGCAACGTCTTCAGCCTCAGCCAGAGCGCGACCGGCTTCCTGCGTTTCAACGTCGCCCAGTGCCTGTCGCCACGGGTTTTCGAGGGACTGGAGCGGGCGATGGACGTGGCGCGCGGGCACTGACGGAAATAACGTCCAGGTCGGCCCGCAGGTTTTTCTTCGTCGTACGGTTCTGTGCAGTCCCGCTGATCCGCGGCCTGCTCCGCGCGCTGGACGTCAGCGACACCTGTGCCGTGTTGCGGTTGGCGGACACGACTGCTGACAATGACGACGACGGATTTCTTTTAATTGAGAAGCAATATCATATAATTCCGCTTTTCAATCATCCTCCGGGGACTTCCCGGAGGGCTTCGCAGGATCCACCCGCATGTCTGCTTCCCCGCGCGCCCGACGCATGACCGGCGCCCAGGCCGGCGCCGTCACCGCACGTATCCTGAGCGCCGCGGTCGGTGGCTACGCCCTGGCCTATGCCGCCACCGCCTTCCTCAGCGTCTACCTGCCGATGGAGCGTCCCGACCGCGTGTCCTTTGCCAGCCTGGCCAGCTTCTTCGTCTGGGTCGCCACGATCCTCTACGTCTTCGCCGCTCGCAGCGCCTGGCGCGCAACCTGGGTGCCGCTGGCGCTGAGCCTGCTGCTGGGGCTGGCGGCCTTCCTCCCCGGCGGTTACGGGGTGCGTCCATGAGCCTGCGCCAATCCATGTCCGGCCTGCACACCTGGAGCGGGCTGCTGATCAGCTGGATTCTGTTCGTGGTGCTGTTCTCCGGCACCCTGTCGGTGTTCGACAAGGAGCTCACCCGCTGGATGACGCCGCAGTTGCTCCCGCTGGAGCGGGTGAGCGTCGGCACCGACCAGGTGCGCGACCTGCTCGTCGAGCGCGCGCCCGACGCCCACGGCTACTGGATGCTCCCGCCCACCGAGCGTATGCCGTACTGGACCGCGGGTTGGGAGCCGGCGGATTTCAGCGCGTTCCAGTCCTTCCGGGTGGACGCCCGGCAAGGCGAGGTGCTGCCGGAAACCGTGGGTGGCAACTTCTTCCTCGAACTGCATTACGAACTGCATGGCGGGATGCTCGGCCTCTATGTGGTCGGCGTCGCGGGCCTGTTCATGCTGGTGGCGCTGGTCAGTGGAGTGATCGTGCACCGGCGCATCTTCAAGGACTTCTTCACCCTGCGGCCCAGCGCGGCCAGGCAGCGCGCCTGGCTCGACGCGCATAACGTACTGGGCGTGCTCGGCCTGCCGTTCCACCTGATGATGGCCTACACGGGGCTGGCGATTTTCATCACCTTCTACATGACCGCGGGAATCAAGGCCGCCTACCAGGACGATGCGGAACACTTCTTCCATGACGTCCAGGGCGCCTTCGACCGCGAGGCGCTGGGCAAGCCGGCCAAGCCTCCGAAGTCCATCGACCGCATGCTCGTGAAGGCGCGCGAGGCCTGGGGCGACGACAGTCAGGTGGGCTGGATCAGCATCGAGAACCCCAACGATGCGGCGGCGATGGTACAGGTACGCCGGGCCATCGACCGTGGCATGGTGAATGACCAGCGCACCGTGTCGTTCGACGCCGGCAGCGGGGCGCTGCTGCATGTGCAGAAGCCCTACAAGCCGGGCTACCAGACCTATGCGTGGCTGACCGGCCTGCACATGGCGCAGTTCGGCAACGATCTGCTGCGGGTGATGTATTTCGCCCTCGGCCTGTTGGGCTGCGCGATGGTCTTCGGTGGCCTGCAGGTCTGGGTGAGCAAGCGCGAGACGCGGGGGCATCGGGGCGTGGCGTGGGTGCGGGTGCTCAATGGCGCGGTGTGCGGCGGGCTGCCGCTGGCCTCGCTGGGGCTGCTGGCGGCGTCACGCCTGCTGCCCGCCGGGATGGTCGGACGCGGGCGCTGGGAGGCGACGGCATTCGTGGTGGCCTGGCTGCTGGCGCTGGCCCATGCCCTGTGGCGTCGCGGTGGTCGTGGCATGGCCCGTGAGCAGCTCGGCGCGCTGGCCGCCTTGGCGCTGCTGCTATCGCTGCTCGGCCTGTCCGGTCCCGAGCCCGGTCGGCTGACGGCACGGATCGCCGAAGGCGACTGGCTGATGGCCGGCGTCGACCTCGGCCTGCTGGTGATCGGCGTGGGCTGTGGGTTCCTGGCCTGGCGAGTGGGGCGCGAAGGCGCCGAGCCGGCGCGCGTGCGTCGCGCCCGTACCGAGGAGTACGCCTGATGCTGCTGGTGTTCGGTCTCAACCTGCTGGCGCTGGCCGCCGCCTGCCTTTCGCTGGCGCGCCATCATCGCGAGCTGTTCGGCAGCGCGCCGTCGGCTTTCCGCGTGCGCCTGTCACGGGGCGTCGCGCTACTGGATGGGACGTTGGCGCTGGCTTATGCGATTCGCCGGATGGGGGCGGAATTGGGCATCGTCTACTGGGCGTGCCTGCTGATGATCGCGGGCGCCGCGCTCGTCCTGCTGCTGGCCTGGCGGCCGCGCTGGGCATTGCCGACGGCTGCTGCCATGCCGCTGATCGGGGGCGTGGTGGCGGTGCTGGGCTGACGCCCGGGATTGTAGGGGCGAGCATGCTCGCGAGCCTTGATTGACGCCGGCCTTGCCGGCGGATCGCGTTCCAGCCCTTAACGCTCGAACGCCAACCGAAATTCCCCCGGCGTTCCGCCCACCACCGAGCGGAACCGATTGGCAAAATGGCTGGCGCTGGAGAACCCGCACGCCAGGGCCACCTGGGCGAGCGGCTGGCGGGTATCGCGCAGCAGGCGTTGCGCCAGGGCCACGCGGCGGGCCAGCACGTACTGGTGCGGCGGCATGCCGAAACTCTCGCGGAACATCCGCGCGAAATGGTATTCCGACAGTGCCGTCTGCATCGCCAGCTCGCCCAGCGACAGCGGCTGGTCCAGGCGCTGCTCGATATAGTCGGCCACCCGCCGGCGCATCGCCGGCGCCAGCCCGCCCTTCAAACGCAGCCCTTCACGCAGGCCAACCTGATTCAGCAGCAGATGATCGATCAGGTCATGGGCCAGCGTGCTGGTGCGGATGCGTTCGCCCGGCTCGTGCCAGTCCAGCTTCACCAACTGGCGGAAGCGCGCGGCCTGCTGCGGGTCGTCGAGGAAGGTGCGTTCATGCAGTTGCAGCTCGCGCGGCTCGCGGTCGAGCAGGCGAATACAGCCCAGGGCGAACTGCTCCTGGCCGATGTACAGGTGCGCCAGGCGGATGTCGCCGTTGACGATCCACGCCGACTCGGCGCCGGCGGGCATCACGCACAGCTTGTCCGGCGCGCCCTTGGTGCCGGGGGCACCGCGGCGGAAGGTGCCGGTGCCGTCGTTCAGGTAGCAGGACAGGGTGTGATGGCTGGGCGCGTGGTAGTCGCGAGCGTCGTGACTGTTGCTCCAGATGGCCGCCGATAGCCCGTCGCCCAGCTCCGCGCAACGCTCCAGGCGGGCGTTTGGCGATGCGTTCATCGACTGGAAGACTTCGAGCTGTTGAATGGCGGGCATGGGCGTTCCTCTGTTGCGCCTCACTCTACTCGCGCGAGCGCGCGTTGCCAGCCCGGTTGTCGCAATAAGCGCAAGAATCTGCAAGCCGGCGCCGGAGGAGGGCGGGAGACTGTTCATCTATCATCCGGAGGCCGCCATGAACCTGTCGCTCTACCTGCTCACCGTGCTCATCTGGGGCACCACCTGGATCGCCATCAAGCTGCAGGTCGGCGTGGTCGCCATTCCGCTGTCCATCGCCTACCGCTTCAGCCTGGCGGCGCTGGTGCTGTTCGTCCTGCTGCTGGCGTCACGCCGCTTGCAGCCGCTGGGACGGCGCGGCCAGGCGATCTGCCTGGCCCAGGGGGGGTGTCTGTTCTGCGTGAACTTCCTGTGCTTCTACACCGCCAGCCAGTGGATCCCCAGCGGGCTGATCGCCGTGGTGTTCTCCACCGCGACCCTGTGGAACGCGCTCAATGCGCGGCTCTTCTTCAACCAGCGCATCGCCCCCAACGTGCTGGGCGGGGGTGCCCTGGGGCTGGCCGGGCTGGTGCTGCTGTTCTGGCCGGAGCTGTCCAGCCACGGCGCCGGGCGTGAGACATACTACGGATTGGGCCTGGCCCTGGCCGGCACCCTGTGTTTCTCCGCCGGCAACCTGCTTTCCAGCCTGCAGCAGAAGGCCGGCCTGCGCCCGCTCAGCACCAACGCCTGGGGCATGCTCTACGGTTCGCTGATCCTGCTGGGGATCTGCGTGGTGCAAGGCGTGCCGCTGACTTTCGATGGCAGCCCGCAGTACGTTGGTTCGCTGCTGTACCTGGCAATCCCCGGTTCGGTGATCGGCTTCACCGCCTACCTGACCCTGGTCGGGCGCATGGGACCGGAGCGCGCCGCCTATTGCACCGTGCTGTTCCCGGTGGTGGCGCTGAATGTCTCGGCGTTCGTCGAGGGCTACCAGTGGACGCTGCCGGCGCTGGCCGGACTGGGGCTGGTGATGGCGGGCAACGTGCTGGTGTTCCGCAAGCCCAAACCCGTTCTGCAGCCGATGCGGGTGTGATGGCGGTGTAGGACCGGAGGGCACCCGGCTCCGGCTCGCGAACCGCCGACGGCTCCGGGCGCCTCGAACCTGTTTGCAGTTGTGGAGCAGACGCCGGTACGCAAACCATCGGCCGCCTTTCACCGAGGCGACGCCTCGGCAGGCCAGTGCCACCCAGCCTGGGGCTGCCCGCCAGTGATGAGGCGAGGGCGAGTTTCCCCGTCCTCTCCGCTATCAATCGAATGCCCTGATTACGTTCTGTCGATCCGACCGTCCGGATAGGTCGCGCCCGGCTGTACCTGGCTTCTTGCAGATATCGCTCTCTCGATTTTGCCTGCGACAAGATGTGATATTGCTCTTGAGTGTCATATCGCTATCATGTCGCCCGGCGACCTTTTGCCTCTGGAAAAGTTCCGTTGGCTCGGTTGGTCGTATTGACGCAACTGATTATGCAAGGACGCTTACGCAATGAATGCCCCTCTTCCCCCAACCCGCAGAAGTGACGAAATCGATCTTATCGCCCTGTGTGGTTCCCTTTGGGCATACAAGTTCCTGATCCTGGGGGTCACGTTTTTCATCGTCGCTTGTTCCGCGCTGTACGCCACGCTGGCGACGCCTGTATATCAGGTGGAAAGCGTGCTTCGACCCATAGCGCTCAAGGACCTCGATGGGCTCAATGAAACCAAGCTCATGGAGCTTAGCCCCGCCAAGGCATTGAGTCAGGTGGGTGTGGCGCTGGAGTCCTACAGCGTTCGTTTGCAGTTCTTCCGTGATAATCCGGAGTTGGCGGCTGCACTGCGGGTTGGTGACGAGCCGCTTGAGCAGATGCTCGAGCGACTGAACAGGGACGGATTTACCGTGCTGCGCCCGGACCTGAAGAAGGTGCCGGCCAGTTCACCCTTTGTGGGATTGCGCTTTCTCTTCCCGGCTGGAGTCGACGGCGTTGCGATCGTCAACGGGTTGATAGAGGCTGCGGTGCAGCGGGAGCGTCAACGAATCCAGGATGATTTCAACGTTCTCCTGGCCAATCGCCTGACACGCGTCGAGAGGCAGATCGCGGTCCAGCGAGCAGCCTATGACACCAGTAAGGAAGCCAAGATAGCGGCCCTTCTGGAAGCCGATAGTCTCCGGACAATTCAGCTTACGGACGAACTCAAAGCGCTTCGCCAGCAGTTGCAGGTTCGGCGGCAAAATCGCATCAAGCAGCTCAATGAGGCGATTCAGATTGCCGAGCGACTGCATATTTCCAAGCCGACCACGCCTTCTGCCCTGGGCGACAACAATCGGGAAATACAGGGAAGCATCTTCCGGACCGAGGTCACCAATCAGCAGATACCGCTCTATTTCATGGGGGTGGAAGCCTTGGAGGCTGAGCGATCTGCCCTGATTGCCCGGCAATCGGATGACTTTTCCGAACCCCGGGTTTCCGAGATCCAGAAACAGCTGGCGCTGCTCTCCCATAACCGGGAGGTCGAGGTGCTGCGGGGGCGCGCGAACGACGAGCTGTTTCTTGCGAATCTTGCCGCGCTCACCGAGCAGAGGGCTAGATTGGAGCACCTGAGTGTCGATTTCTCGCAATTGCAGTTGGTTCAGCTCGATCAGTCCGCTACCGAGCCTTCGGCGCCGGTGCGGCCTCGCAAGATGCTGATCATGGCTCTCGGCCTGTTCCTTGGCTTGGCGCTCGGTGTGGGTGCCGCGCTTGTGGCCGTAGTCAGAAGGGGACAGCCGATAGTTCGCGAGGAACGAGCGCTGGTTCTGAACTACTCCAGCTGATGCCTGCTCGATTGCGGCCTCTTTTTGCTGCATAGGGGTAGCCATCGTCCGGGCTTCAGACGGCGCCGGGCTGAAGATCCTGTGCTCTGAAAGGGCTGCAAGTGAAGTACGCTGCGGCTCGGCGATCTGCCTGGCGCGCAGCCAGGGGGAGCCCAGGTACGCATTTTCCCGGAGAGGCGGCTATTGATCAGCCTTTCCAGGCCTGCGGGTTGACCAGGTTCTTCGGCCGCTCGCCGCGCAGCGCGGTCTCGAAGTTGTCCAGCGCACACTCGGCCATCGCGCGGCGGGTGTCGAAGGTGGCGGAGCCGATGTGCGGCAGGGTCACGGCGTTGGGCAGGGCGAACAGCGGCGATTCGGCCAGCGGCTCCTTCTCGTAGACGTCCAGGCCGGCGGCGAGGATGCGTTTTTCCTGCAGCGCTTCCACCAGCGCGGCTTCGTCGATCACCTGGCCACGGGCAATGTTCACCAGGATGGCGCTGGGCTTCATCAGCTCCAGCTCGCGCTTGCCGATCAGCTTGCGGGTCTGCTCCGACAGCGGCACCACCACGCAGAGGAAATCCGCTTCGCCCAGCAGTTCGTCGAACCCGCAGAAGCGCGCGCCCAGTGCCTGCTCCAGTTCCGGCTTGCGGCTGTTGCCGTGGTAGAGCACGTCCATGTCGAAGCCGAAGCGGCCGCGTCGGGCGATGGCGGCGCCGATGCGGCCAAGGCCGAGGATGCCGAGCTTCTTGCCGTACACGTCGACGCCGAACTGCGGGGTATCCACGGTGCGTTTCCATTGCCCGGCCTTGGTCCAGGCGTCCAGCTCGGCGGTGCGTCGGGCGGTGGCCATGATCAGCGCAAAGCCCAGGTCCGCGGTGGTTTCGGTGAGCACGTCGGGAGTGTTGGTCAGCGGGATGCCGCGCTGGTTCAGGTAGGCAAGGTCGTAGTTGTCGTAGCCCACCGAGACGCTGGAGATCACCTCCAGCTGGCCGGCCTGGGCCAGTTGCTTCTCGCCCAGCGGGCGGCCCACGCCGATCATGCCGTGGGTGGTCGGCAGGGCGGCGGCCAGTTGCGCGTCGACGTCGCCCAGCCTGGGGTCGAGCACGCTGACATTGAACTGGCTGCGCAGGCGGTCGAGGTGTTCCGGGGCAAGGCGGCTGAAGACGAAGACGTTCTTTTTCATGGCGCTCGGACGGCTGGGGATCAATGAAGGGGCTAACCCTATCACTGCGGGGACGGGGCGGGGCAAGGCCGACTTGCACGTCGGGCGGTTATCGAACGGCTGGGTTGCTCTTGTAGGAGCGAGCTTGCTCGCGAAAGGATTTCTCGGCGACCTCGGTGCAATGCGGTTCGCGAGCAAGCTCGCTCCTACACGGGGCGGAAAATTAAGGCGCGGGAGATTGGGAGTTGCGGGCAAGTTCACTCACACCGGGGTCAGGAGTTACATCGAGCGAACTTGCCCGCAAACGCGGGGAAACGGCGCTCAGGAGGCGACGTTGGCGAGGCCGGCGCCATCGGCCAGGAGTACGCCGGGCAGGTTTTCGCGCAGGTAGGCGACCCAGGTCTTGATCTTCGCGTCCAGGTACTGCCGCGACGGGTACAGCGCGTAGACGTTCAATTGTTGCAGCTTGTAGTGCGGCAATACGCGCACCAGCGAACCGTCGCGCAGGCCGTCGATGGCCGAGTAGACGGGCAGGGCGCCGATGCCCATGCCGTAGGTGATGGCTTCGGTCATGGCATCGCCGACGTTCACCTGGAAGGGGGAATGGCCGAGGGTGACCATTTCCTGGCCGTTCGGGCCGTCGAACAGCCACTTGTCCAGCGGCAACACGGGGCTGAGCAGGCGCAGGCAGTCGTGGTCGATCAGGTCCGAGGGCGTCTTCGGCGCGCCGCGCCGGGTCAGGTACTCGGGCGAGGCGCAGAGAATGCTGTGGGTCTCGCCGATACGCTGGGACACCAGGCCCGAGTCCGGCAGTTCGGAGGCGACCACGATGGCCACGTCGAAGCCTTCGTCGAGCAGGTCGGGCACGCGGTTGGCCATCGTCAGCTCGAAGGTCACTTCCGGGTGCAACTGGCGGTAGTGGGCGATGGCGCGGATCACGTAGTGCTGGCCGATCCCGGTCATCGAATGCACACGCAGGCGGCCGGCGGGACGGGCGTGAGCGTCGCTGGCCTCGGCCTCGGCCTCCTCGACATAGGCGAGGATCTGCTCGCAGCGCAGCAGGTAGCGCTGGCCGGCCTCGGTCAGGGCGATGCGCCGGGTGGTGCGGTTGAGCAGGCGGGTCTGGAGGTGCGATTCGAGATTGGCCACGGCGCGCGAAACGTAGGCGGTGGTGGTGTTCAACTGCTGCGCGGCGGCGGTGAAGCTGCCGGTTTCCGCGACGCAGGCAAACGCACGCATGGTCTGCAGTGTGTCCATTGGGGCCTCGTCAGTAGTAGCGGTGTATTGTCACACGGATGAAGACACATATTGTTTCATTATCGGTAACAAACAATCGCATTTCAGCCGGCTTATCCGTTCCCTTCCGCATCCCTAAAATTCAATCGCTGCCATTGGCTTTGGCAGCTACCCTTCGCTGATTGCCCGATCATTTTCCAGGATCCTCACCGTGTCGCGTCACCTCGTGAAAGGACTGACGTTCGTCGGCTCCTTTGTCATTTTTTCAACAATCGCCGGATGTATCAGTACCCAAGGCATCGCCCCGCAGGAACAACGCCTGGGTGACGCCGAGCTGGCTACCGACGCCGCCATCGCACACGCCAACCGGGAAGCCGGCTGGCCGGCGGAGCAATGGTGGCGGGCCTATGGCGACCCGCAGTTGAATGCCTGGGTGAAGACCGCGCAGGAGGGCAGCCCGACCCTGGCGCAGGCCGAGGCACGGGTGCGCATGGCCCTGTCGATGGCCGGCATCGCCGAGTCCGCCGAGTCGCCGCAGGTCAGCGCCGATGCCTCGCTGACCCGCCACCGCTGGCCGACCGACTACTTCTACGGTCCGGGCGACCTGGCCGACACCACCACCTTCAACAACAATGCCGCCCTGGGTTTCAGCTACTCGCTGGACCTCTGGGGCCGCGAGCGCAGCAACACCGAGCGCTACCTGGACATCGCCAAGATGACCGCCGCCGAAGCGCGCATGGCCCAGCTGGAGCTGGAGAGCAACATCGTCCGCGCCTATATCCAGCTGTCGCTGCAGTACGCCGAACTGGACATCGGCAAGGCCATGCTCAAGCAGCAGGAAGGCATCCTGGCCCTGGCCCAGCGCCGCCTGGCCGGCGGCATCGGCACCCATTTCGAAGTCAGCCAGGCGGAAACCCCGCTGCCGGAAACCGAGCGCAAGATCGAGTCGGTGGATGAGGCCATCCAGCTGACCCGCAACCAGATCGCCGCCCTGGCCGGCAAGGGGCCCGGAGCGGGCGCTTCGATCCAGCGTCCGAGCCTGAAGCTCGCCGAAGGGCCAGGCCTGCCCAGCAAGCTGCCGATGGAACTGCTGGGCCACCGCCCGGACGTGGTCGCCAGCCGCTGGAAGGTCGCCGCGCAAGCCAAGGGCGTGGACGTCGCCCGCGCCGAGTTCTACCCCAACGTCGACCTGGTCGCCAGTATCGGCTACAGCGCGGTGGGCGGCGGTGTGCTGGAGTTCCTCAACGCCGAGAAATTCACCTACGGCGTCGGCCCGGCCATCTCCCTGCCGATCTTCGACGGCGGCCGCCGGCGCTCGCAGCTCGGCCAGGAGTCGGCCGGTTACGACGCCGCCGTGGCGCAGTACAACCAGACCCTGGTCAACGCCCTCAAGGGCATCTCCGACCAGTTGATCCGCATGCACTCGATGGAGCTGCAGCAGGGCTTCGCCGAGAAGTCCGTGGCCTCCGCCCAGCGTACCTACGACATTGCCACCAAGGCCTACCGTGGCGGCCTGACCGATTACCTCAACGTGCTCAACGCGCAGAGCCGCCTGTTCCAGCAACAACTGGTGGAGCAGCGGGTGCGCGCCGCGCGCCTGGCTATCCATGCCGGCCTGGTGGTCGCCCTGGGCGGCGGCCTGATGGACGTTCAGGAAGGACCGAAGGATTCGAAGATGGTCCCGGAAACCGTCGACGTCCGCGCGGTCAGCGAGCGCTGAGATGGCGGGCGACAACTACACCTCGTCCGCCCGCCCGGCAGCGCCGCTCGACGCCCTGCGTCGCGCGCTGCTGGAGTGGGGGCGCAGCGACGGCGTCAGCTGGATCTACATCGCCAAGGTGCTGCTCGCCGCGTTGCTGACCCTGTGGCTGGCGATGCGCCTGGAACTGCCGCAGCCGAGCACGGCGACCATCACTGTGTTCATCGTCATGCAGCCGCAGAGCGGCCAGGTGTTCGCCAAGAGTTTCTACCGGATCATCGGCAGCCTGATCGGCCTCTCCGTGATGGTCGCGCTGATCGCCATCTTCGCCCAGGAGCGGGTGCTGTTCCTGCTCGTCTCGGCGCTGTGGATCGGCCTGTGCACCGTCGGCGCCGCGCGCTACCGCGACTTCCGCTCCTACGCCTGCGTGCTCGCCGGCTACACCGCCACGCTGATCGGCCTGCCCGCCACCCTGCATCCGGAAGCGGCCTTCATGTCGGCCATCTGGCGGGTGCTGGAAATCAGCCTCGGCATTCTCTGTTCCACGGTGGTCAGCGCCACGCTGTTCCCGCAGACCTCCAGCACCGCCATGCGCAGCGCGCTGTACCAGCGTTTCGGTGCCTTCGCCGGCTTCGTCCTGGACAATCTCGGCGGCGGCGAACGGCCCAGGTTCGAAGCCGCCAACGTGGCCTTCGCCGCCGAGGCCGTGGGCCTGGAAGCGCTGCGCAGCGCCACCCGTTTCGAAGACCCGCACATGCGCCTGCGTTCCGGTCGCCTGTCGCGCCTGAACAACGAGTTCATGGTCCTCACCACCCGCTACAACGCGCTGCACCAACTGCTCTCGCGCCTGCGCGTGCAGGAAGCCGAGGCGGTGCTGCGCGCCCTGCAGCCGTGCCTGGACGAACTGGCCCAGGTGCTCGCGCCGTGGCGTGGCCAGTCGGTGACCGACCGTGACGCCGAGCACCTCGCCGCGCAACTGGAAAGCCACCGCTCGCGGATGATGCAGCGCATCCGCTCCGGCCGTGCGCAACTGCTGGCCGAACAGGACGAAGCGTCCGCGCTGCTGGACTACAACACCGCCGGCGAGCTGCTCTACCGCCTGGCCGACGACCTCTACAACTACGCCCTGACCCACGCCTCCCTGGCCGCCCACAAGCACGAGCGGGAGAACTGGAAGCACGGCTTCTCGCCCAAGGCCAACCTGGTCGCCTCGCTGGTGGCCGGCGGGCGCACCGCGCTGATGGTGCTGGTGTTCGGCCTGTTCTGGATCGAGACCGCCTGGCCCAGCGGCAGCACCTTCGTGCTCAACGCCGCCGCCGTCGCCGCGCTGGTCTCGGCAGCGCCGGACCCGGCGAAGATGGCCATGCAGATGGCCGTGGGTACTTTCTTCGCGGCGATCCTGGGTTTTTCCGAAACCTTCTTCGTGTTCCCGCACCTGGACGGCTTCGCCCTGCTGGCCTTCGCCCTGGCACCGGTGTTCGCGGCGGGCGCGTTCCTCTCGACCAAGCCCAAGTACGCCGGCTACGGCCTGGGCCTGCTGGTGTTCTTCAGCTTCGGCGCGATCCCGGCGAACCTCACGGTCTACGATCCGGGCCGCATGCTCAACGAGTACATTGCCCTGGTGCTCTCGCAGAGCCTGGCCGCGCTGGTCGTCGCGGTGATCATGCCGCCCACCAGCGCCTGGCTGTGGCGCCGCCTGGAGAAGGACCTGCGCCTGCGCGTGGTGGAAGCCATCAGCGGCAAGCTCGACGGCCTCGTCTCGTCCTTCGAGAGCGGCACCCGCGACCTGCTCAACCAGGCCTATGGCTTGGCCGCGCGCAGCCCGCGGATGCAGCGTCGCCTGTTGCGCTGGACCTTCGTGGTGCTGGAGATCGGCCACGCGATCATCGAGTTGCGCGTGGAGCAGGAGGCGTTGCCCGATGAGCCCTGCTACGCCGAATCGATGCCCTGGCGCCAGGCCATCCGCGCCCTGGGCCGTGCGCTGATCCGCCTGTTCGTGCAGCCTGGCGAGGCCAATCGTGAGCGCGCCCTGGCCGCCGTGGAGCAGGCCATCGACTGCGTGAAGAACACCGACGAGCCGCGCGCCCCGGACTTCGAGAGCTCGCCGCTGCGCCGTGTGCTCAGCTACCTGCACTTCATCCGCAGCAGCCTGCTCGACCCGCAGTCGCCGCTGCGCGATGCCCCAATGCCTTCAGGAAAAGCCATCCATGTTGCCTGACCTGCCCCGCGAGATCGCGTTCCACGGGGTCTACATGCCGACCCTGACCCTGATGTTCATCGTCGCCGCGGTGATCTGCTGGGGTATCGACCGGATCTTCGCCTCCATCGGCCTGTACCGCTACACCTGGCACCCGGCGCTGTTCCGCGTGTGCCTGTTCGCCTGCCTGTTCGGCGGGCTGTCCTTGACCATCTACAGATAACGAGCGTGCATCGATGACTCTCAAATCCATCATCAGCCTGCTGGCGACCCTGATCATCCTGGCGGTCGCCGCGTTGATCGGCCGCGCCCTCTGGGTGAACTACATGGATACGCCCTGGACCCGCGACGGCCGGGTGCGCGCCGACATCATCAACGTCGCCGCCGACGTTTCCGGCGT
The DNA here is from genome assembly GCF_054720805.1 of Pseudomonas sp. MT3. NCBI lineage: Bacteria > Pseudomonadati > Pseudomonadota > Gammaproteobacteria > Pseudomonadales > Pseudomonadaceae > Pseudomonas > Pseudomonas sp. MT3. Next base: position 190,159 of record NZ_JBTVPY010000003.1, on the reverse strand, counting down.
GGTGGTGGACGTGCCGGTGCGCGATAACCAGCAGGTGAAGAAAGGCGACCTGCTGATGCAGATCGACCCGGACCATTACCGCATCGCCGTGAAGCAGGCCGAAGCCCTGGTCGCCTCGCGCAAGGCCACCCTGCAGATGCGCCAGCTCAACGCCAAGCGCCGCCGCGCGATGGACGAGGAAGTGGTCTCCCGCGAGAGCCTGGATGACGCCAGCAACACCGCCGCCGCTTCCGAGGCCGACTACCAGCAGGCCCTGGCCACGCTGGATGCCGCCAGGCTGAACCTGGAGCGCACTCAGGTGCGCGCCTCGGTGGACGGCTACGTGACCAACCTCAACGTGCACCGTGGCGACTACGCCCGCGTCGGCGAGGCGAAAATGGCCGTGGTCGACGAGAACTCCTACTGGATCTACGGCTACTTCGAAGAGACCAAGCTGCCGCACATCCGCGTCGGCGACCCGGCCGAGCTGCAACTGATGAGCGGCGAGCGCCTGAAGGGCCACGTCGAAAGCATCGCCCGCGCCATCTACGACCGCGACAACCCGGAAAGCCGCGAGCTGGTGGCCGACGTCAACCCGACCTTCAACTGGGTGCGCCTGGCCCAGCGCGTGCCGGTGCGCATCCATATCGACGAAGTGCCGGATGGCGTGCTGCTGGCGGCGGGGATTACCGCGACCGTGATCGTCAATCCGCAGAGCCGTAACGCGGAGCGCTCCGACGGGGCGGCTGCGACGGCGCAGTGATCCGATCGGGTGAGTGGAAACGGGAGCTTCGGCTCCCGTTTTCGTTTGCGGCAATGCAGCGGGAATCTCCGCCACTTGCCCTCATCCCAACCCCGGCTGCGCGTCCCGCTCTGCGGGAGAGGCTTTGGCTCTTCGTAGGAGCGAGCTTGCTCGCGAACAGGCACCGCAGCGGAATCGGTTCGCGAGCAAGCTCGCTCCTACAAAAAAGCCGGTCATCCCCGGGAGGCTTTACTCCGGCGGTTCTTGTAACTGCCGCGAATGTTCATCGCCGCCAGGCACAACTGCAGCAACACCAGCGCATAGGCCTGGGCTGGAATACCCCAGGCGATCCACAGCGCGTTGCTGGCGAGGAATACCCAGAAGCCGATCTCGCGGCGCTTGCGCTCGCGGGAGCCGACCAGCCAGGCGGCGAGGACGGTGACCAGCATGGCGGGCCATTGCAGCAGGTCGATCAGCTCGTTCATCGGTGGTCGGGCTCGGGCGGTTGTCCTGAACTCAGACCAGCCCCGGCGCGGCAAAGTGCGGGCGAACCGGATAGCCATCGAGCAGCGCATGGGTCTTCTCCGGGGACAGCCCGGCATGGTCGATGCAGCGGGTGTGGGTGACGTCGCGCAAGCGGGGGGAGGTCATGGCGAGCCTGTCGAGCGGGTGGGAGATTTTCCTAACCTACCGCACTCGCAGGCATCTGGCGTGATCGGCGGGGATCAGTGGCCGGGGTGTGGCGCACGCGTTTCGCTGAAGGTGCTCACCAGCCATTCCCTGAGGTGGCAGCTGGAGAACGCGGTGGTGCTGCAGTCGCCGCTGGCCAGGGCCTGGCGCAGCCTGCCCACGTCGGCCTTCTGCACGTAGGCGATGGCGTCCTGCATGTCATCTTCGGCGCCGAAGCCGCCCTGGACCATTTCCTTCAGCGCGTCTTCCTTGCTCCAGCCTTCGACCACGGTGCGGTACATGGCCGCGAACAGGCCGGTGCGATCGCGCCCGTGCTTGCAGTGCATCAGCACCGGCCCCTGCAATTCGGCCTGCTGGAGGATGCGCAGGACTTTCAGCACGTCGGCGTCGTCGACGCGATCGGCATGGCTCGGGAAGCTCACGGCAGTGATCGGCTGGTTGCCGATCCAGGCCTTGTCGTCTTCCTTGATGAAGCTGACCACGGTCTTCACCTTCAGTTGTGCCAGCACCGGCAGGTCCTGGCCGTCGGGCAGGGCGCTGCGGTAGAGGGTCGGCGACATCTGGTAGAGGTTGAACGACTTGTCCACCGGCTTGGCCCAGTCGGCCTGCGTCTCGCCGGCGGCGAGGGCGGAGAGGCTGGACAGGCTGGCGATCAGGGCGACGACGCCAGCGGTGGCGCGCAGGATGCTGGGGAAGGGCATGGGCACTCCTCGAAAGGTCGCGCAACCATAGGCCGCGTCGAGTGGTGCCTGAATGAAATGAGCGTGAAGAAAATGTGAAGCGGCTCAGCGGGCGTCGTGCGGCAGGAAGCGCGCCAGCACGCCCGGTCGGAAGAACCACCAGACGCTGAGCGGGTAGCACAGGTAGTTGAGGCCATAGAGCAGCAACGCGGCGGGGCTCGGTGTGTTCTTCCAGGCCGCCAGCCCGACCAGGACCAGGTAGAGCACGGCCAGGCCGCCGCCATAGAGCGCGGTGAGCCGCCAGCGCTCGCCGGTTTCGGCCAGGCGCTTGTGCCGCCGGGCGAACCAGAAGGCCATGAGCGCGGCGATCAGCGCCGCCACCAGCAGGGTCGCCGGCACTCCCCCGACCCGCAGCAAGCCGCGCGCCACCACGTTGAGGATGAAGGCGGCGAGGATGCCGGCCAGGGCGAGGTAGCGGACCTGGTATGTCATCAGAGTTGTCCATCGAGGCCGAAGCGCTTCTTCAGCACCTTGTCCAGCATCCCGGTGGGCAGCCAGCGGGCAAGCAGGGGCAGGGCTCGGCTGCCGTGGCCGATGCGCACCAGGCGCGGGCGCGGCGAGCGCTGTACGGCGGCCAGCAGCTCGCGGGCGAAGTCGCTGGCCGGGGTGGGTTTGTCCTGGGAGGCAGCGGCACGCGCCTGGATGAAGCGGCGCAGCGGCCACCAGGCGGAATCTTCGCTGACCACCGCTGCCATCTCGCGGCTGGCGTTGGCGGCAAAACGGGAGGCGATGGCGCCGGGCTGCACTTCCAGCACTCCGATGCCGAAGGGCGCCAGCTCCAGGCGCAGCGCGTCGTTCAGCGCATGCACCGCCGCCTTCGACGCGCAGTAGGCGCCGGCGAAGGGGGTGACCAGCACGCCGGACACGCTGCCGACGTTCACCACCAGCCCGCGCCGTGCGCGCAACGCCGGGAACAGCGCGCGGGTCACGCCGACCACGGCGAATACGTTGGTCTCGAACTGTTTGCGGATCGCCTGGCTGCCGCCGTCCAGCAGTGGTCCCATAGCGCCGTAGCCGGCGTTGTTGATCAGCACGTCCAGGCCGCCGGCTTCGCGCTGCAGTTGCTCGGCGAGGCGCTCGATGGCGGGTTCGTCGTTGACGTCCAGCAGCACGCCCCGGAAGCCGGCCTGGTCCAGGGCGGCGACGTCCTCGTCGCGGCGGGCGCTGGCCCAGACCTGGTAACCGGCATTCTGGAAGGCATCGGCGAGGGCGCGGCCGATGCCGCTGGAACATCCGGTGATGAGCGCGACGGGCTGGGGCATGGTCTGGCAGTCCTTGGGCTGTGGGCGGGACTACCGTACCGGATTGTGCCGGGCAGGTGAATCAGTTGCCGAAGCGGCCGTTCACCCGTTCGGCGCGAAACTCCAGGGTGCTGGCGCGGTAGCCGGGGCGCAGCGGAGGCAGGGGCAGGCAGTCGCTCCAGGCGTCGCCGGCGAGCAGGGCGCCGGGGCCACGGTAGCGCGGGGCTTCGTAGAGGTTTTCGGCCAGGTCGGTGGTGTCGCCGGGGCGGTAGGCGGCGACCTTCCAGCGCAGCTCCAGCAGCGGGCGCGAGGCGCCGTTCTTCAGGCTGACGGCGAGAGGGCGGTCGGGCGGGCAATGCTCGGGCTGGTAGGCGATGCGCAGTTCCAGGTGCTGCAGTTGGCGGCTGTCGTTGCTGTCCTGCCAGATGGCGAGGGTGATCACCGCCGCCAGCCCGGCCAGGCCGGCGCCGGAAATGGGGAGGGCGCGGGAGGGATAGCGGATCAGGAGGATGACCCAGGTGACGATCAGCAGGATGCCGTACAGCATGGAGCGCTCCGCGGGGGATTCGATGATTACCTTAGCAGGGGGCGGGGCGGGGTGGGTTGATGCAGATGCGGGTCTTGTCCCTCCATCCCCGACAGGTTCCTACCCTGACGCCATACAGGCGGACCTTGTCCGCGAAGGCCAACCGCCGTACTCACGTCGCAGGACGAACACCTGTAGGAGCGAGCTTGCTCGCGAACCGCCCAACACCGATGTGGCCGGGTTCTGTTCGCGAGCAAGGACTGGGCGTCCCCCCGGTCCTATCAAAAACAGTTGGTGTACAGCCCTTGGCGCATAACGCTGCGCGTTAAGGGCATCGCGGATGAGTCCGCTACGAGCGAGGCTGGCACCGGCGTGAGGGGGCCCTCATAAAAAAGCCCCCGCACCACAGGGGGCGGGGGCGTTGGCGCCGATGAGGGAAGCGCCAGACTCAGCGAACGGCGGCGCGCAGCGGCTCCACGTTGTCCGAGGTACGTCCGTAGACGTCTTCCAGACGCTCGATGTCGTCCTCTCCCAGGTAGCTGCCCGACTGCACTTCGATGATCTCCAGCGGGATCTTGCCCGGGTTGGCCAGGCGGTGGACCGAGGCGATCGGGATGTAGGTGGACTGGTTCTCGGTGAGCAGGAAGGTGTTGTCGTCACAGGTCACCTGGGCGGTGCCGGATACCACGATCCAGTGCTCCGCGCGGTGGTGGTGCATCTGCAGCGACAGGCGCGCGCCCGGCTTGACGGTGATGTGCTTGACCTGGAAACGGCCGCCCATGTCCACCGAGTCGTAGGAGCCCCACGGACGGTAGACCTGGCAGTGGTTCTGGGTCTCGCTGCGGCCGGCGGCGTCGAGCTGGTTGACCACCTTCTTGACGTCCTGCACGCGGTCCTTGTGGGCGATCATCATGGCGTCCTTGGTCTCGACCACCACGATGTCCTCGAGGCCGACCACCGACACCAGCTTGCCGTTGCCGTGCACCAGGCAGTTGTGGCTGTCGTGCACCACCACGTCGCCCATCGTGACGTTGCCGTCGGCGTCCTTGTCGTGCACTTCCCAGATCGACGACCAACTGCCGACGTCGTTCCAGCCGGCGGCCAGCGGGACCACGCAGGCGCGGCGGGTCTTTTCCATCACGGCGTAGTCGATGGAGTTGTCCGGGCAGCACTCGAAGGTGGCGGCGTCAATGTTCACGACGTCGCCGTCGTGCTGGCTGCGCTCCAGGGCCAGCAGGCAGGTGTCGTAGATGTCGGTGTCGTGCTTCTTCAGCTCTTCCAGGAAGCGGCTGGCGCGGAACAGGAACATGCCGCTGTTCCAGTAGTAGCCGCCTTCCTCGACGAACTGCTGGGCACGGGCTTCATCGGGCTTCTCGACGAAGCGCTCGACGCGGATCACGCCGTCCGGCAGGCCACGCTCGTCGCCGGACTTGATGTAGCCGTAGCCGGTTTCCGGACGGTTGGCGGGGACGCCGAAGAGCACCATCTCGCCTTTCTCGGCGGCGTTGGTGGCCAGGGCGAGCGCACGCTGGAAGGCGCGCTGGTCTTCGATCACATGGTCGGCGGGGAGGACCAGCAGCAGCTCGTCACGGCCTTCGGCGAGCAGTTTCATGGCGGCGATGGCGACCGCCGGCGCGGTGTTGCGGCCGAAGGGTTCGAGCAGGATCGCCTGGGTGTTCAGGTGCAGCGCCTCGAGCTGCTCCTGGACGATGAAGCGGTGCTCCTGGTTGCTGACCACCACCGGCGGTTCCATGCCTTCGAAGACCAGGCGCTCCAGGGTCTGCTGGAACAGGGTGTGTTCCCCGGTGAGGGCGAGGAACTGCTTGGGATACTGTTTGCGGGAAAGAGGCCAGAGTCGCGAGCCGCTGCCACCGGAAAGGATTACTGGGATCATGTGGTTTCTCCTAAAGCGTTCATGCGTTCTGTCAGCCGTGCCACATCGGGCGGCATGGCGTGCCTTGTGGGTGACCTCTCCTGTGCGTGCCGTCGTTGCGGCGCACTGTTCTTTCTGCCGGTGCGGTGCCGGTCTTGTTGTTCTGGGCGGGATGGGGCGCCGCGGCGCCGTCATCCCGAGGCTTTCCCCGAAGGGAGAGCAGGCAGTTGGTGCCGGCGGGAGACGCGCTGTCTCGTCCGCACTCCGGGTGGGAGTGGCTGGGGAACGGCCGTCGGCTCATGGGATCAGTCCACCTTTACCGGGCGTTTGACCCAGACCGGGTTGAGCTTGCCGCCCTCGCCGGTGATGTAGAGGCAGACCACTTCGCCGCGCTCGAGGGTGACGGGCTTGAGATCGCTGACTTTCTTCGCGCCGTCGAACAGCGCGAGGTTCACTTTCACCGGATTGATCTCGCGGTCGCCGTGGCTTTGCGGGGCGACGTTGCTGACCACTTCGGTCTTGCCGTCGGCGGTTTTCAGGGTCAGGGCCTTGCCGCTGAGGTTCTGTACGCGGACCAGGGCTTTCTGCTTGTTCTTGAACGGCGGTTCGGGCACCAGGCGCGGCTGTCCGCCGGGTTGGCTGACGAGGGTGTAGTAGGCGTCCGGATCGAGTTTCACCGGCAGGCTCTGGGTACCGACCTTGGCGGTGTAGTTGCCCGCCGGGAGGAATTTGAAGTCGCTGGAGCCCAGTGGCGAGACGTCGTTCAGGGTGGCGTTGCCGACGGCGACGTTCAGTTCGGAGCTGCCGGCGTTGTAGGCCCGCACGAAGGCTGAACCCTTGGGTGCTTGCGGCCCATAGAGCGCGCCTTCACCGCCGGCGAAGGCGCCGAAGGATGCTGCGCCCAGGCAGAGGGCCAGTGCGGACGACTTCAGGGTGCGAATGGTCAGTCGGTTCATGGGGTGTACCTCCGTCTTCTCACTTTTGTGGGGCATGGGTGATGCCCTGTCGCGGCGCTCAGTGCGCCGTTGGGTGGCTTGCCTGGTTGGCGGCCAGGCGTTCGTCGCGGTTGCCCGCCGCGCGCAGCTGGGCGACCCAGTCCGGGTTGAACTGGCTCAGGTCGCTGTGCATCGGCAGGTAGCGTTCGGGAAACTCCCAGACCAGCAGGCGCGCCGGCTTCTGCTTGAAGCCTTCGTCCTGCAGGAGTTCGAGCATCGGTTCCAGGGGGCCCTTGCCCTCCTTGGCGTAGTTGATGACATCCGCCGAGAGCGCCTGCTTGAGGGCGCCGGCGAAGTTCCAGCGCGCATTGGCGCTGTAGCTGGTGCCGACCAGGGCGACCTGCGGCTGGGCGCTGTCGCCGAAGAGATCGGCGTCGCCGCCGTTGTCAGCGGCGGCGGAGGCGGCGTCCTCGGTCGGGTGGGTCTGGCGCTGCTCGAGCTGGTCTTCCGGCGGCAGGAGGCTGGTGAACAGCGGGTCCAGCGGCAGGAAGGTGAGCAGGTCGCCCTTGTGCGGAGTGCTCTTGCCGGCTTCGGTGACGAAGGTTTGGGTCGGCAGATCGGCGCCCTGGCCTGCGCGGATGCTTTCGCCCAGGCGCTGGGCCACGGCTTCGGCACCCAGCGGCGTCCAGTGGGTGTCGGTACGCAGGAAGACCTGGCCGTTGTCCTTGGCGTGCTCCAGGGTTTCCAGCAGCTCCGGCGCGGCCATGCCGGCCTGGCGGGCGCGTTGCAGGAAGTCCTCGTAGAGCGAGGCATGCAGCGCCGCCGGTTGCGCCTTGCCCAGGTACTCGGGGTAGAGGCGGGTCTTGGCGGGGATGATCGCCAGCACCAGCTTCACGCCGCGGCGCTCCAGCTCCTGCTGTACGCCGCGCACCAGGGCCCAGTTGTCGTCCAGCTGCTGCCGGGTGGGAGCGGGCTTGAACTCTTCATCGGTGAACAGCCAGCCGTCCTTGCCGAGGACCACGCCCGGACGGCCTTCCTCGAACACGGTGTAGTCCAGCGCGGCCCAGAGATTGGTGCCCAGGCGCTTGATCGGGAATTCGTCGTCGTAGTGGCCTTCGAAGGCGTGGGACAGCTTGCCGTTGAGCACAGTGGTGCCCTCGGCGGCGGAGAAGCTGGGGAAGGCTTTCAGCGACCAGCCGGCCAGGCCCAGCAGCATTCCGCCGAACACGGCGATATAGGTGTACTGCAGGGGCTTGCTGATTTTGGGGTGTGTAGTCGGTTGCATGATCCGGCCTCGCTCAGAACTGGAAGTAGAGGAACGGCGAGTAGCTCTGCGCCGAGAGCTTGAGCACCGAGGCGGCGAACAGCAGGAGCAGAGCGGCGCGCATGGCCAGCACCGGCATCACGGCGAGGGTGCCGCCATTGCCGGCGAGCACCGCCGTCGGTTCGACGGCCTTGGCCTTGCTGGCCTTTTCCGCCAGCGGTGCGTTGTAGAACTGGCGCAGGCCGAACACGGCGAGCACCACGTAGGCGACCACCAGGGTGCCGACCTGCAGGCCGGTGAGGCTGGCGCGGTTGAGTTCGGAGAGGCTCCAGTCGCCGAAGCTGAACATCGCCGCGTACATGCGCCAGGCCACGTGCAGGTTCTCGGCGCGGAAGATGACCCAGCCGATGATCACCATCAGGAAGGTCAGCGCCCACTTCAGCGGGTTGAACACCCGCGGCGCGGCCTTCACGCCGAGCAGGCGTTCGATGGCGAGGATGGTGCCGTGCCAGGCGCCCCAGATGATGTAGGTGAAGTTGGCGCCGTGCCACAGGCCGCCGAGCAGCATGGTGAGGAACAGGTTGCGGTAGGTCTGCAGCTCGCTGCCGCGGTTGCCGCCGAGGCTGATGTACAGGTAGTCGCGCAGCCAGTTGGACAGGCTGATGTGCCAGCGCCGCCAGAACTCGGTGATCGACTGGCTGATGTAGGGCTGGTTGAAGTTCTCCAGGAAGCGGAAGCCCATCATCAGGCCGAGGCCGATGGCCATATCGCTGTAGCCGGAGAAGTCGAAGTACAGCTGCGCGGTGTAGGCCAGCGCGCCGAGCCAGGCGTCGCCGGTGGTGGGGTTCTGCAAGGCGAAGCAGTGGTCGGCCACCGCCGCCAGGGTGTCGGCGATGAAGACTTTCTTGACGAAGCCCTGCATGAAGCGGGTGCAGCCTTCGGCGAACTTGTCGACGGTATGGGTGCGGTGGTTGAACTGGTCCACCAGGTCGCGGAAGCGCAGCACCGGGCCTGCGATCAGGTGCGGGAAGATCGCCACGAACGCCGCGAAGTCGATCAGGTTGTGCGTGGCCGGGGTGTCGCCGCGGTACACGTCGATGATGTAGCTGATCGATTCGAAGGTGTAGAAGCTGATGCCGATAGGCAGCAGGATGTGGGTCAGCACGAAGGGCTGCATGCCGAACGAGGTGATGATCTCGTTGAGGCTGTCCACGCCGAAGTTGGCGTACTTGAAGTAGCCCAGCACGCACAGGTCGACCACCACGCCGAGGATCAGCCAGCGCTGCGCAGCCTTGGTGCGCACGCCGGCCGCGCCGATGCGCAGGCCGATCCAGTAGTTGAACAGCGTCACGCCGGCGAACAGGGCCAGGAAGTCGACACGCCACCATGCGTAGAAGACGTAGCTGGCTACCAGCAACAAGAGGTTGCGGTAGCGGTTCCCGCTCAGGTAGTACAGGCCGAGGAATATCGGCAGGAACAGGAACAGGAACACGTTGGAAGAAAAGACCATTCCGCGTCTCTCTCTGGAGCTTCATATTTGGACCGCTCCAGCCCTTCCGGCATCTTTCGATGCCTTGAGGAAAGGCCGGGGCAACCCGCCATTTCCTCCCCTGGTGTTGCTCAATCTGGTGCGCCCGCCCGCGTCTTTGTCGCGTGGGTCGGGTGGTGTTGCCGTGCCCCGCGTGTGCGGGATGGGTAGCTCTTCGTAGGAGCGAGCTTGCTCGCGAACCGCCCGACGCCGGAGCTCCCGGAAATACTGTTCGCGAGCAAGCTCGCTCCTACAGGTCCCGGCCGGATGACGCGAAGCGTTATCCGCCGTGGTTCCGTGCCAGGCCCTTCGGCGCATAACCGCAAGCGGTTATGCGCCCTACGTGAAGTGCCTACGGAGACGGGCGCTGCTTCAGCTCCCCGCCCCCTGTCGGTTGAAAACCTTGGTCACTTCACCCCCCAGGCGGAAGCTGTTGAACGGCTCCATCTTCTTCTTCCAGTCCTGGGTCTTCGGTGCGCAGCTGTAGAGCGCGCAGTAGGGTTCCAGCCAGGCGAACTTGCTGCTTTTCTTCAGGTCGTCCATGTCCTGGTCGTTGCCGGTCTTCTCGTCGAAGGCGTCCGGGTCGTCCACGCCCTGCATCACGCGGTTGGCCAGGCGCTGCAGGGCGCCGTTGTTTTCCTGGCGCAGATCGACGCCGTTGACCTGTGCGAAGGCGGCGATCATGGTCAGCGGCGGCAGCGAGTAGTTGTGGTACGACAGCGCACGCTGACGGCGCTTGAGTTCGTTGGGCAGGTAGCCGTCCGGGTCCACCTGGTTGGCGGCGACCTTGAACTCCTGCACCGACCAGTCGAACAGGTCGCGACGGTTGGTCACCACGGCGGCGGACATCACCGACCAGGCGGCCCAGTAGGAGTGGTTGTTGATCTTCTTCAGCGGCAGGTCGCTCCAGTCGCGCACCACCTGGCTGCCCAGGGTGCTGAACCAGTTCTCGATGGTCTTCGACTGTTCGGCGTAGGCGGCCAGCGGCCGGCTGCTGGAGAACTTCAGGCGCATGTAGGAGGACGACAGGCTGCCGAGGGCCCATTTGCGCATGGACTTGCCGGTGTGGTTGAAGTCGGTGCTCTCCAGGGCGCCGGCCTGGGCCCAGGCGTCCAGCCAGTTAATCGCGCAATCCAGATCACCCTTGTTGCCGCTGCGCATGTACTGGGTGATCAGCTTGGCGGTGCCGCGCTCCATCTCGGAGATGTCCTTGATCTGGTTGCGGAACTCCTTTTCCGCATCGGCATTGAGTGTCGAGCGCGCCGAGTCCGAGCCCTTGTACTTGCTGGTGAACTGCAGGCTGCCGGTGTAGGGCGTCGGGATGGCGGGGCAGCGGTCCGAATCCTTCTTGCTGCCCTTGTCGCCGACGGCGGAGAAGTAGCCCGGTGGTGGCACCAGGTCGGCGGCGTGACCGATCCTGGGAAACAGGGGGCCGCCGAACAGCGCTGAGACCACGGCGACCGTCAGGCCGACTCGGGTAACGATGGGAGTCTTGATCTTGCGTAGGCTGGGCATGGCTTTCGTCCCCGCTCTCTAGTTGGCGGCCACATTGGCCGACTTGGCTTTGGGCGTTTGACAGAGCTTGGCCTCGACCTCCAGGCCCGCCGGCATGTCTTCCGGCGCCTCGATTTCCAGGGAGAGGAACTGCTGGTTCGACCAGTCCTCGTCGTTGCGCAGCTCGAAGACGTAGCGTCCGCCGGTATCCACGGCCTTGGACTGCTCGATCTTCAGCTGCTCGCGACGACCGTTCATGTACCAGATGGTGTTCTTGAGTTCGTGCACGCCGGGGTCGGAGTAGGTGACGTCGGCGGTGTAGCTGCCCGAGCGGATCGGCAGGGCGCCGCTGTTGACCAGCACCTCGTTGCGGCCCGGATGCAGCTTGATCTTGCGGCTCAGCGCCGGCTTGCCGTCGGCGCAGCCGTTGTCCACCAGCGGCATGGCCTGGCGGTAGAAACTCTTCTGCGCCATGTCGTAGTGGGTGGCAAATTCCCAGATGAGGATCTTCGGCGGCTTGTCGTGGAACTCCTTGCTGGTCATGTAGGCCAGCAGCGAGCTGTCGAAACCACCGCCGGAGACGGCGTTGTTGAGGATGTCGACCTTGGCGTACTCCTCCAGAAAACCGGCGAAGTTGTAGGCCGGGCCGCTGTTGGAGGTACCGACCAGGGCGACCTGGGCATCGCCGCCATCGCCGAACAGGTCGCCGTCGCCGGAGCCGCCCACCGGCTCGGTCTCGAAGCGGTCGACGTACTGCGGTGCGTAGCCGCTGCCGCAGAGCTGAGCGGCGGCCTTGTGGAAGGTGCCCAGCTTGGACAGCAGGCCCACGCGCTTGCTTTCGAAGTCTTTCTTCGGCACGTCGTCGTACGCCGGAATTTCCTTCAGGGTCTCGGCCACGATCTTCGCGCTGCGCATGGCGCCGTACGGCGTCCAGTGGTGGTCACCCTTGAAGTAGAAGGAGTGTTCTTCCTTCTCGTCGAACAGCGGGGAGAAGTCCGGGGTGTAGATGCCGGCCTTGCGGAACTGGGCGATGGTCGCCTGGTAGTTCTGCTTGGCCAGCTCGTAGTTGAAGCTGGTCTTCTCCTGCGGGTTGAGCTTCTCGCGGTTCACCAGGCCACGGGTGGGCTGGTAGACGACGACGAGATCGATGCCCTTGCGCTTGAGTTCGTCGCGCAGCTGCTTGAGCTCGCGCCAGCCCTCGGCGCTGGTGCCGAAGTCGGTGCGCAGGTCGTAGGTGGTACGGAACAGCCAGTCTTCCTGGGCCGGCACCAGGTGGGTGAAGAAGCCCAGGTACTTGGTGTTGTAGGCCGCGTCGTTGGCCGCGTTCGGGCACAGGGCCGCGGTAGGCTGGGCGGTGTAGGTCGGCGCCGAGGCGTCGGCGGCCAGGGCCTGGTGGGCGAGCAACAGGCTGGCGGTGAGGCTCGACAGGCGCAGCAAGTTGAAGGTCATACGTTTCATCGGTCGGTCCTCAGTTCTGCAATTCGGCCTGGCTTTCCACGGGGTCGATCAGCACGGCGCGTTGCTGGCGCACCAGCAGGTCGAAGATCTGGTCCTGCTTCTCGCCCAGCACGCCGTTGAAGGAAATGCCGGAGGATTTGGTCGGGCCGAGCATGTTCACCTTGTAGAGCTCCAGCGACAGCGGCGAGTCCACCGACAGCGGGCCTGAGCCATTGCCGGCCAGCTTGCCGCCGACCACGATCAGCGAAACCTTGGTATCGAAGGGGTCGAGGTCGATGTTGCGGTCGGTATCGGTCAGGTCCTTGATGTGGCCGTACACGCCCATCAACTGGTTGCCGGCGGCGAGGTTCTCGTACAGGCGGATGTTCACGCTGTTACGCACGCGGATGCCGTGGCGCCGGTTGGCCAGCACCTGGTTGCCGTAGATGAGGTTGTCGCCCGACTCGTAGAGGGTGATGCCGTCGGAGTGGTTGCGGTACACCTCGTTGTAGGCCACCAGGTTGCGCTCGGAGTTACGGTCCAGGACGATCCCGGAAAGGTGGTTGTCGTAGGTCTTGTTGTTGAAGATCCAACTGTCGTTCACCTCGCGGGAAACGATGATGCCGTGCTTCTTCTTGGTCCCGTGGACCTCGTTCTCGGCGATGATCAGGCGATGCGAACGGTCGTGCGGGTCGATGCCGTAGATGATGTTGTCGCGGTAGGTATTGCCGCGCACCACGAGGTCGTCGGCCTCGTAGCAGTAGAAGCCGTACCAGGCGTCGACGAAGGTCGAGCCGATCACCCAGCCCTTGGGGCGCGGGCGCTTCATGGTCTTGTCCATGCCCGGGCTGTACTGCGAGATGGAGATGCCGTAGGCCTTGGAGGCGTTGTAGCCGAAGCTCTGGAAGGTGCTGTTGACCAGGTAGGCCTCGGCGCCGCCCCAGGAGACCAGGAACGGACGGAATTCATTGGGGGACTTGAACCAGGCCTGCTCCTTCTTCGCTTCGTTCCAGGCGGTGACCTTGGTGTCCCGCACGAACAGCTTGCCGTCGTTGACCAGGAACGAGCCGCGGTCCTGGGACAGGCGCAGTTCCTTGACCTTGCCGTCGATCTCCAGGGTCGCGCCCTGGTTGACGACGATGGGCAGGCGGGCGATGAACACCCCCGGTTCGACCTGCTCCAGCGCAGTCCTGGGCAGCTTGCCGGCCAGGTCCGCGAGGCTGACGTAGCCGCCGTCGATGAAGATCGCCTGGGGCATCTGGCGCTGGCGCTTCACCCATTCGGCGAGGCGGTTCTTGCCGCCGGTGAACTCTTTCAACGGCTGCTGCTGGACCATGCGCTGCACCAGCGCCTTGCCACGCTTGCTGCGGTCGATCTTCTTCTGCACGGCTTCGGCGGTGTAGCCGGAGAGGTCGGGCAGCTTCGGCGGGTCCAGGTGCAGCGGTTCGCTGGGCGCGGCGGTCACGGTGTAGTTGCCGGACTCCTTCAGCGTCTGGGTATGGCCCGGCTCTTCGGCGGGGGCCGAGCCGGACGCGGGCTGCCGTCCGGCGCTGGCGGGGGCCTTCTCCGCGGGCGGCGCGGCCCACACCGGTGCGGCGGCGCTGAACAGGCCGCCGAGCAACAGCGCGGTCAGCGGCAGGGCGTGTAACGGATGGCGGTTCATGGCCGTTGTCTCCTTGCGGGCTCTGGCGTGGTTTGCCGGACTCCCGGATTCGCGGGAGGGACGGGCGGGCGGGACGAGGCGCAGGTCCTCGCCCGTGACTGCTTTTCCGTCGTTCCCGCGAGCGCGGGGCCCAAGAACAAACCAGCCATCGCAGCAGTCCTCAGAAGCGCCAGATGACGTCGATGAAGGCGTGGTGCATGGTCGAGTCCACGTGGCTGCCGTACGCGTCGCCCGGCTTGAACACGCCGCCACGCAGGCGCACGAGTGCTGACGGTTCGTCGATGCTCTGGCTCATCGAGGCCGGCAGCAGACCCTGTTTGAAGTACTTGGTGACGACCAGGTCGGCCTCTTGGCCGAGGTCCGTGGAGTCGTTGACCAGCGGGGCGTTGATGCCGCTGTTGCCGATGTCCGAGTCACCGTCGACGCGGCGGAACTTGTGGTACACGATGCTCGCGTCGTAGTCCTCGCGCATTTGCCAGGAGCCGAACAGGGTGGCGGCCTCGACGTTGGAGAGCTCGCCGCGGAAGGCTTCACCGAAGCGGGCCACGCGGGCGCGGGTGCCGGTGAAGTTGGAGCGGTTGCTTTGCAGGCCGGTCTGCTCGAACTGGTCCTCGCCGTCCTTGCCGCCGCCGCTGCCGCGGGCATAGGCACCACCGACGCGCCACTGCTCGTCGATGTTCCAGCGCAGGCCCAGGTCGACGCCGTAGGCGTCCACGTCGCCGCTCTGCTTGCCGGTGGCGACGCGATCGCCGTTCACCGGGACGGTGGTCAGGCGGTCGCGGTTACCGGTCAGCCAGGTGGCGCCGGCCCAGTAGTTGATGGGCATCTGCGAGCGCCAGTTGTAGCCGTCGCCGTTGGCTTCCAGGCCCACCCAGGTGAGGTCGCCGGTGGAGCGCTTGTCCAGCGAGTCGACGGTTTCGCCCGGGTCCGGCAGGCTGCCGCTGTCGTCGGAGTGGTGCAGGCGCAGGCCGACCCAGTGGTTGGGCATCCACTGCGTGGAAATGTCGCCGAAGACGTGGGTGCGGTCCTTGTCGTCCGGCGCCAGGTCGGTGATGTCGGTGCGGTAGTCGGAGAAGCGCTGGGCGGCGCCGAGGTGGGCACGCAGCAGGGTGGTGTCGAAGGTCCAGTTCAGGGCTTCGATGTTGGTGTCCTGCCAGGTGCCGCTTTCTTCACGCAGGCGCTGGCGGCCGAAGCGCAGGTGTTCACCGGGGTACTGGGTGAGGCCGGCGTAGTCGACCCAGAACTCGCGCAGGGCCAGATAGGCGTCGTCCGGCTCGCGCTTGTCGTTGTTGCCGCTGCTGTCGTTGTTGATGTCATCGGACTGGATGGTGTCGGTCTGGATGGTGTCGGTCGCGGCAACGGCCTGACCCATCACGTAGGCGCTCCAGTCACCCCATTGGCCGAAGGCCCAGGGGCGCAGGTCGATACCGATACCGTTGAGGTCGCCGCCGGGAGCGGTGCCCAGGTCGCGGTCGTCCTCGGATTCGGCAGTGATCTTGACGTCCAGGCCGTAGTTCTTTGGCGGCTCCTCGGCCGCGTAGGCGAGACTGCCGAACAGGCTGCCGACGAGGCTGAGGCCGGCGCCAAGCATGGCTGGGAACAGGCGTGCGCGGCGAACGGCGGAGGCCAGAGCACGCGGCTGAATCCCTTCGATAAGAGCAAACGGCGGGGTGATCATCGGGTCAAGGCGCTTCATAGGTTTTCTTGTTCCTGGTTGTTCTGCAGAAGGCTGACGGTGGCTTGCCAGTTGGCGCCGCGCGTTTGCTCCTCGCGCTTGAGCAACTGCTGGGCCGCAGTGCGGTCGGCCGGTTGTATCTGCGGCTCGATCTGTGCCATCAGGTCAGTGGCGGTAGGGACCTGCTGGCGTTTTGCAAGCTCGCCGAAGACGTAAGCGTTGACCAGATTCGGCCGAATCCCACGCCCCTGCGAATACAGCTGTGCCAGAGCCATGTCAGCGCTGGCCTGCCCTGCGCGGGCGGCGATCAGCAGGTGGTCCACGGCTTTCTGCGGGTAGACCTTGCCGAGGAAGCCGCGGCGGTAGATCTGGCCCAGGTAGTAGTGCGCCTGGGGCTCGGTGGCGGCGGCCTTGAGCAGGTGCTGCTCGGCTTTCTGCGGCTCCTGCGGCGTCCACTTGCCGTCGTAGTAGAGGCGGCCGAGCAGCAGCTCGGCGCGCGGTTGGGCGGCGTCCTGGGCCTTCTTCAGGTAGTCGAGCATCTGGTCCAGGTCGCCCAGGTCGGGGTGGTCGTACTGAAGCTTGGCCAGGCTCACCCAGGCCGCCGGGTAGGCCGGGGCGATTTCGCTGAGCAGCGCCTGCGCGGCTTGCGGGTCGGGGGTGCCGAGGTTCTCGTCGGCCAGCACGCCGGCGACCGAGTCGACGCGTTCGGAGGGCACGCGACCGGCTTTCCAGGCGGTCTTGAGCGCTTCGATGTGAGCCTTCTGCTTATCCGCGTTGCCTTGGATCTGGTACACGGTGGCCAGCTCCATCCAGCACACGTCCATGCGGCTCAGCCAGCGCTGGCAGACCTGCTCGACCTCGCCCAGGTGCTGGTTGTAGGTGCCCTGGGTGCGGTAGAGGATGATCTGCGCCAGGTCTGCCTGCGGCAGGCCCTGGGCGCGCCACTGGTCGATGCGCTGCTGCGGGTTTACGTTCGGCCAGGCTTGCGGGTATTGCAGGTAGAGGACGATCAGCGGCACCAGCGCGCTGTCCTCGCCTTCGTTGAAGGCGCGGTTCAGCAACTGCTCGGCTTCGCGGTGTTCGGCGTCGGTGCCGCCGGGCTTGGCCGCCAGCCACTTGCCCAGGCGGGCGCGGGCGCGCGGCGAGGTCTCGGCGGCGCCCCGGTAGAGCTTCTCGGCGCGGGCCTGCTCGGCGGGATCGCCGGTGGCGGCCTGCATGTCGGCCAGACCGACCTGTGCGTCGGCGTAACCCAGGGTGGCCAGGCTCTGGAAGTTGGCCTGGGCGGTGGCGATGTCGCCACGCTCCAGTGCCTCCTGGGCCAGACGCTGGTCGGGCAGGCCGGCGCAGCCAGCGGCCACGGCGATGGCCAGAGCCAGGGCGAGCTTCGGGGCCTGCTTGGGGATCATGGCTTCGACGGGACGGTTCATGGCGGGCTTCCTCTTAGCGTGCGGTGGCCAGGGCCATCGCCTTGTTCAGCAGGGTGCGGCCCGGCAGGCCACCGATGCTGACTTCGGTCGGACGGCCGGCGAGCTGGCTGTCCAGCGGCTGGTCGGGCTGGATCTGCACGCGGATTTCCGAGGCCAGGTCGCCGTCCACCGGCGCGGTGCGGACGATGCGGCCGCTGCGGACTTCGCTGTCACCGGCGATCTGGAAGTGCACGGCGGTGCCCGGCGAGAGTTCGGCGGCGTTGCGGTAGGGGAAGCGCGCCTCGACGGTGGCGATGCTGTCGCGCGGGGTCAGGGTGAAGATCACGTCACCCTTGTTGGCGAACTGGCCGTTGGCCACGCGCTGCTCGACCACACGGCAGTCGCACGGGCTGGTCAGGGTGCCTTTCATCTGGTGGCCGAAGAGCTTCTCGATGTTGCTCGGGCTGAGCTGTTCTTCGGTCAGGTTGCCCTTGAGCAGGTCCAGCAGATTGGCGGAGAAGGTGGCGATCGGCGCGCCCTTGGCGACTTCGGCGCCAGCGTCCACCAGGCTTTCCACGGTGCCTTCGCGGGGCATGGTGATCTGCTGGTTGGCGACGTTGACCACGCCCGAATCGGCATGGGTGACGAAGTACAGGTTGTAGATATTGTTGAGGATCACCGCGAAGGCGCCGATGCCGACCACGAAGATGGCGGTGCTCAGGGTCACTGCGCGGATGCGGCTGAAGAAGCCCATGCCGCCGCTGCCGATGCCGTGCTTGCGGGCCTTGGTGAAGTTCTCGCGCTGCAGGGTGTTGAGCATGTCGCCGACGCTGATCACTTCACCGGCGAGGAAGGAAGTGATCAGGTAGCGCAGCGCGGCGATCTCGCGCGGCTTCAGGTGCTGGAACTCGCAGCCGACACGACGGCTGTCCGGGGCGAAGGAGCGCACCTGGAAGTCCACTTCCAGGGAGAAACTGATGCTGTCGATCTGGAACAGCAGCTTGCCCTTGTGCAGGTCGCCCACCTGGATCGGCGCAGCGCTGGCGGTGAAGGCGAAGCCACCGGCGGAGATGTCCAGCAGGCGGGCATCGACGCCTTCGCGGTTGGCGCCGATATAGCGGATGCGCGCGGGCAGTTTGACCCGGGCGTGCTGGCGCTGGGCTTCGGATTCGTGCACGACATTGACGTTGACGGCGGTATTCATGGGGTCGAGTCCTGTTCGTAGCTAATAAGGGCTTGGCTAAAGGGAGCCTTCAGACGATGGTCAGCAAAACGGCGACGAAAACGCTGGCCGCGGAGAACGTCATCGCGCGCGAGGACCAGGTGTTGAACCATTGCTGGAAGCTGGCCAGGCCGCGGTCGAGCTTGGTGTTCTGGCGGGTCCACGACTGCTGGTCGAGGCGGAAGAACACGTAGATCTTCACCAGGGCGCCAACGATCTGGTTGTAATAGAGGATCAGGGGATAGGCCGGCCCGATGTGGTGCCCCGACAGCGACAGCAACAGGGTCAGCACGAAGCGGGTGATGCCGATCCACAGCAGGTACACCAGCAGGAAGACGATGCTGTACTTGATGCTGGCGATGAGCGCGGCGACCAGGCCGAGCAGACAGGTCCACATCGACAGGCGCTGGTCGAACAGCACCACGCTGGTGAACCAGCCCAGGCGTTGCGGGCCCAGGGCCAGGGCGCGGGAGTTCTGCCGCAGATTGTTGCCGTACCAGCGGAACATCAGCTTGCGGCTGGCCTTGATGAAGCTTTTCTCCGGCGGGTGCTCGACCGTGTTGATCGCCGCGTCCGGCACGTAGAAGGTGTCGTAGCCCAGGCGCATCAGGCTGTACCAGCTGGACTTGTCGTCGCCGGTGAGGAACTGGAAGCGACCCAGGCGCCAGTGGTCCAGGTGGTCGCTTTCCACGTCGGTGATGAAATCCGGGTCGGTGACGACCTGGGCGCGGAACACCGACATGCGCCCGGTCATGGTCAGCACGCGCTTGGACAGGGCCATCGAGCACATGTTGATGTGGCGCTGGGCGAAGCGCAGCTTGTGCCACTCGCTCATGATGTAGCCGCCCTGCACTTCGCAGAACTCGTTGGTGGTCAGGCCGCCGACGTTGGGGAAGAGCTTGAACCAGGGCACGGTCTTGCGCACCACGCCGGGCTCCAGCACGGTGTCGCCGTCGATCACCGCGACCACCGCGTGCTCGTCCGGCAGGTCGCGGGAGATGGCGCGGAAACCGTGGGCCAGGCCGTCGCGCTTGCCGGTGCCGGGGATGCGCACGAAGTCCAGCGACACGTGCTCAGGCGGATTGAGCTTCTGCCACTGCTGCTTGATCAGTACCTCGTCGGACATCTCGACGATGGAGCACACCACGGTGGTGGGATAGCCGCAGGCGATGGCCTCCTGGATCACCGAGCGGTAGACCATCGAGGTGGTCAGCGCGTCGATGCGGAAACTGGTGACCATCAGGAATACGTGGGATGGATCGGCCGCATCGCCCATCTTGCGCAGCTTGCGGCGGTAGTAGGGGTAGACCCCGTAGAGGAACAGCATGCCGCGCAGGAAGTGCAGGCCGCCCATCGAATAGCGCCAGATGCCGACCGCGCCGATCAGCAGCAGGAAGTCCTTGGAGTCGGCGTCGAACACGGTCTTGGGCACCAGCAGCGCCAGCACCATCAGCAGGCTGAGGAAGGCCAGCCAGCCCGTGGCTTCACCGATGACTCGTTTGTAGGTGTCCATGATGAGATCCGTCAGTCGCTTCTTGGGGCGGTGGCTCTTGTAGGAGCGAGCTTGCTCGCGAACCCGCTCGGGGAGAGCTTTCGCGAGCAAGCTCGCTCCTACGAAGAGCCGATTGCGCTTACCAGCAGATGCCTTCGGCGCGCTCGTTGGTGCCGTGCGACATGAAGCCGATCAGGTCGACCACCTTCTTGCCTTCGGGCGCCTTGTTCACCACATCGACGAACAGTTCATCGCCGTTGCCCAGCACCAGCACGTCGGAGGTCTTCACCACCGCATCGAGGTCGGAGACCAGCAGCGAGGACACGTGCGGGATCTTCGACTCGATGTACTCCTTGTTCGCGCCGTGGACGCGGGCGTACTCGACGTTGCGGTCGAAGATCTGCAGCTCGTAGCCCTTGCCGATCAGCATCTCGGCCAGTTCCACCAGCGGGCTTTCGCGCAGGTCGTCGGTGCCGGACTTGAACGACAGGCCGAGCAGGCCGACCTTGCGGGTACCGTGCGCGGTGATCAGGTCGAAGGCCTTCTGCACCTGGTGCTGGTTGCTGCGCATGATCGAGCCGAGCATCGGGTGCTCGACGTCCAACTGGCTGGCGCGGTAGGTGAGGGCGCGCACGTCCTTGGGCAGGCAGGATCCGCCGAAGGCGAAGCCGGGCTTCATGTAGTAGCGCGACAGGTTGAGCTTGTTGTCCTGGCAGATGACGTCCATCACCTCGCGGCCATCGACGCCCACCGCCTTGGCGATGTTGCCGATTTCGTTGGCGAAGGTGACCTTGGCGGCGTGCCAGACGTTGCAGGTGTACTTGATCATCTCGGCGACCTCGATGGTCTTGCGGATGATCGGCGCGTCGAGTTCGCGGTAGATCTCTTCCAGCAGATCGCCGGTCTGGCTGTCCAGCTCGCCGATGACGGTCATGGGCGGGAAGTCGTAGTCCTTGATCGCGGTGGATTCGCGCAGGAATTCCGGGTTGGTGCCCACGCCGAAGTCGACGCCGGCCTTCTTGCCGGAGCAGTCTTCGATGATCGGGATCACCACGTTGTTCACGGTGCCCGGCAGCACGGTGCTGCGCACGACCACGGTGTGGCGCTCTTTCTTCTCGCGGATGGCATAGCCGATCTCGCGGCAGACGGACTCGATGTAGCCCAGGTCCAGGTCACCGTTCTTCTTGCTCGGGGTGCCGACGCAGATGAACGACACATCGGTGTCCAGCACGGCCTTCTTGAAGTCGGTGGTGCCTGACAGGCGAGCGGAACGGATACCCTGCTCCAGCAGCGATTCCAGACCGGGTTCGACGATGGGCGACTTCCCTTTGTTGATCAGATCGATCTTGGTGGTGGAAACATCCACCCCGACGACTTCGTGGCCTCGTGCGGACAGGCAGCCGGCACATACTGCGCCAACATACCCAAGACCAAAGATGCTGATTCGCATCGCATTCACCTCGTTCAATTGTCGAACTTTCAAATTTGCCCAGAAGGGCGGTTTATTTAGGTCGAAAGAACCCGCGGAGGGCACTTTCAGGTGTCCTCCGTACTTCCTCCGTCAGGCAGGGAAAGTAGTGCTAAACTTCAGAGCACTGTCTTTGGGCAAATTTCATATGCTTGCCCTGTATTGTTTCAGGCGGATTTCAACAGGGGCCGTTTATCCGCTCCGATGTGCTCCGGTTTGGGGTGATGATTGCCTTTTTATCTAAAAACTTAAGTTATTTCATGCACTTGTGAATGCTCTATATCGATAAGCACTTATCGTTAGAACAAAAGCGCTCATGCCATCGATGCACTTCGCTGATCTGTATCAATGGTCGTTGCGGAAATAGGATTTTTTCTTGGCGGAGTTAGTTCCTTCCACTTGTCCCGTGCAGGAAATCTTTTGAAATATCCAAATGACATCACTTGATGCCGGGATGGTGGCAAAAGAGAAGTTATTTCCGGGTATGCTGTTGTAGTGCAATCTGCAAGGTGCTGAAAAGTTCAATGGAATTTTTCGTTAAAAACGACCGCGCATCGCCTTTGATACATTCGTTCAGCTGCCGTTCAGCTTTCTTCATTGCAAGTTGCAATCGTGAAATGCACGTCATGGCAATGGGCTGTTAGTGGCCAATGGGTTGCTGGCAGAGGACGATATCGGAAGGTTTTCCTGCCAGGGAACGCGGATGGGTGGTCGAAAAAAAATCTCACGATTCCGCGCGAAGCAGACGAGCGGTCACTAAGACCATCCGTAGGGTAGGGGCATTAGGGTGTTTTTTGCGCAGGAAACAGACAATCCGTAGCCCTTTGACTGACTCATTTCATGGTCAATGGCTTACAGGCGACTTGGCATCAGGCGGGGGAAAGGGCAGGCACGGCGGGGGAGGGAGCCCGGTGGGCTCCCGGCGTGGAGGGTCAGTCTTCGGGGTGGTCGCGCAGGAACACCAACTGATCCGCCTTTGACTGCTCGGCGCTGTAGGCGTAGCCGGCGTAGTTGAAGTCCTTCAGGCCTTCCGGGCTCTGCAGGCGCTCCTTGATCACGTAGCGCGCCATCATCCCGCGGGCCTTCTTGGCGTAGAAGCTGATGATCTTGTACTGACCGTTCTTCAGGTCCTTGAACTCGGTGTCGATCACCCGTGCGTTCAGCGCCTTGCGCTTCACCGCGCCGAAGTACTCGTTGGAGGCCAGGTTCAGCAGCACCTCGTCGCCCTGTTCGGCCAGGGCCTGGTTCAGCCAGGCGCTGATGCGCTCGCCCCAGAAGGCGTAGAGGTCCTTGCCGCGGGCGTTGGCCAGCCGGGTGCCCATTTCCAGGCGATACGGCTGCATCAGGTCCAGCGGCCGCAGCACGCCATACAGGCCGGAAAGCATGCGCAGGTGGCGCTGGGCGAAGTCGAAATCGTCCTCGCTGAAGTCCTCGGCCTGCATGCCGGTGTAGACGTCCCCCTTGAAAGCCAGCAGCGCCTGTTTGGCGTTGGCGGGGGTGAAGTCCGGGTGCCAGCTGCCGAAGCGCGCGGCGTTGAGCCCGGCCAGCTTGTCCGACAGGTGCATCAGCTCGGCGATCTGCGCCGGAGCCAGTTCGCGCAGGATGCCGATCAATTCCTGCGCATCGTCCAGGTGCTCGGGCAGGGTGAAGCGCTCCGTCGCCGGGGCGGTGTCGTAGTCCAGGGTCTTGGCGGGGGATATCACCATCAGCATCGTGCGGTCTCCTTCAAGCGAGGCGCGATTGTAAGGAGTCGCGGGCGTTGGCTCCACCTATGGAGACGATAGGAGGCGCTGCTCCACCGGCACCTGCTCCATGCGCTTGAGCAATTCCCCGAGGAAGCAGCGCTCGGCCTGGGTGTGCTTCTGCTCGCGATTCCACAGCAGGTGGATGTCGACATCGGCCACGCCGTCTTCCGGCGGCAGCGCCCAGAGCCTGCCGTGGGCAAGGTCGTCGGCGACGATGTGTTGCGGCAGGCAGCCGATGCCGAAGCCGCAACTCACCAGTCGGCGGATTTCTTCGAGGCTGGGGGAGGACGCCACCAACTTGCCGGTGAAACCCTGCTGGTCGCGGAAGATGGTCAACGGCGAGAGCACCTCGCCGATCTGGTCGCTGGTGAAGGTGACGTAATCCTCGCCCTGCAGGTCGGCCAGGCGCAGGTCGCGACGGCCGTAGAGCGCATGGTGGCGACCGCAGAGGAACACGTAGCGCTGGCGCAGGAAGGCGCGCTGCTCCAGGCGCGGCGAAGGTTGGCGGCACAGCGCCAGGCCCAGGGTGGCGGTCTTCTGTTGCAGCGAGCTGAGTACATCGGCGCTGCGCATCACTTCTATATCCAGCTCCACGCCGGGGTGGGCGCGGTGGAAGCCGGTGAGAAAGTCGTCATAGAAGTCGGACTGGATGCGGCTGATGCTCAGCAGGCGGACCTTGCCCACCACCTGGTCGGCCGGTTGTTCCAGGGCCGCGGCCAGGCGCGAGACATTGCCATTGATGTCGCCAGCGATGCGCAGGATCTCCTCGCCCAGCGCGGTGATCTCGAAGCGCGGCCCACGCCGCTGCACCAGGGCGGCGCCCAGTTGCTCCTCCAGCCGGCGCAGGGCCTGGCTGACCGCCGGCTGGGTCAGGTGCAGGCGTGCGGCGGCGCGGCTGATGCTGCGCTCCTGGCCGATCACCAGCCAGGTGCGCAGCAGGTTCCAGTCAAGGCGGTCATTGAGGAAGCGGCCCAGCTCCATAACGGGACTCCGTTGGGGAATCCTTCGATTATAAGCAGTAATTATTCTTTGAATAACGATTAGAAAATTGACTGATTATTCGGCTGGGGGCGATAACGTCCGCAGGCGCCGGAGAGCGCCGAGCCTTTTCGCAAGCTGCCTAAAACAATCGACAAGATCCGGGAGCCTGAGATGTCCCAGCCCGCACCGCAACCGGTCCGCGCCGCCACGGCCGCATTCATCGGTACCATGATCGAGTGGTACGACTTCTATATCTACGCCACCGCTGCCGCCCTGGTGTTCGGCACGCTGTTTTTCCCCTCCGACAGTCAGTTCCTCAGCACTATGGCCGCCTTCGGCACCTTTGCCGTGGGCTTCTTCGCGCGGCCGCTGGGCGGGCTGATCTTCGGTCACCTGGGCGACCGCATCGGCCGCAAGAAGGCGCTGCTGGTCACCCTGGTGATGATGGGCGTGGCCACGGTGTGCATCGGCCTGTTGCCCACCTATGGACAGATAGGCCTGCTCGCCCCGGTGTTGTTGGTATTGCTGCGCATCGTCCAGGGCATCGCCGTCGGCGGCGAGTGGGGCGGCGCGGTGCTGATGGCCGGCGAGCACGCGCCCAGCGGCCGCCGCACCTTCTTCGCCTCCTTCGCGCAACTGGGTAGCCCGGCCGGGTTGATCCTCTCGCTGCTGGCGTTCAAGGCGGTGACCAGCATGGACAGCCAGACCTTCCTCGACTGGGGTTGGCGCCTGCCGTTCCTCGCCAGCGCGGCATTATTGATCGTCGGCCTGGCGATTCGCCTCGGGGTGAACGAGTCTCCCGAGTTCGCTCGCGTGAAGCAGCAGGCCCGCCAGCACAAGCTGCCGGCGCTGGAGGTCGTACGCACGGCCTGGCGCCCGCTGCTGCTGTGCATCGGAGCCAACACCATCGGCATCGCCGGGGTCTATTTCACCAATACCTTCATGATCTCCTACACCACCCAGAACCTGGCCATCGACCGCAAGCTGATCCTCGATTGCCTGTTCTACGTGGCGCTCATCCAGTTCTGCGTGCAGCCGCTGGCCGCGCGGCTGGCCGAGGTGATCGGTTCGGCGCGCTTCCTCAAGCTGGCGGCTCTGCTGGCGCTGGCCTCGCCCTACCCGATGTTCCTGCTGGTCAGCCAGGGCCACGCGCTGGCCATCGTTCTGGGAATCGCCACCGCCGTGGTGTGCATGTCCAGCTTCTATTCGGTGATCGCCGGCTACGTCAGCGAAGTGTTCGACACCCGCGTGCGCTACTCGGCGATCTCCATCGCCTACCAGGTCTGCGGCGCCATCGCCGGCGGCCTGACCCCGCTGATCGGCACCTGGCTGGCACACCGCTTCGACGGTCAATGGCTGCCGCTGGCGCTGTTCTATTCCCTGCTGGCCGGCCTCTCGCTGCTGTGCATCGTCGGCCTCGACCGCCGCCTGCGCGTGCGCGTAGCGCCGGCCGCCGCGTGATTTCCAGGAGACTGCAATGCTGAAGATCGACGGTGCTCGCCTGTGGGCGAGTCTGATGGACATGGCCGAGGTTGGCGCCACCGCCCGCGGCGGATCGCGCCGGCTGGCGCTGTCGGAAGAGGACCGTGCCGGCCGCGAGCTGTTCGAGCGCTGGTGCCGCGACGCCGGTCTGAGCCTGCACCGCGACCCCGTGGGCAACCTGTTCGCCCGCCGCGCCGGCGTAAACGACGGCCTCGAGCCGGTGGTGATGGGCAGTCATCTCGACACTCAGCCCGAGGGTGGTCGCTTCGACGGCGTGTACGGCGTGCTGGCCGGGCTGGAAGTGCTGCGCAGCCTGAACGACCACGGCATCCGTACCCGCCGCCCGTTGGAAGTGGCGGTCTGGACCAACGAGGAAGGGGCGCGCTTCACCCCTGCCATGCTCGGCTCGGCGGCGTTCACCGGCGCCATGCCGCTGGACGCCGCACTGGCCTCGCGGGATGCCGAGGGTGTGAGCGTCGGCGAAGCGCTGCAGGCGCTCGGCTGGCAAGGCGACCTGCCACTGGGCCGACGCCTGGACTCCTACTTCGAGGCGCACATCGAACAGGGCCCGATCCTGGAGGACAACGCCATAGATGTCGGGGTGGTCACCGGTGGCCAGTCGATCCGCTGGCTGGACGTGCGCGTCAGCGGCCAGGCCGCCCACGCCGGCACCACGCCGATGCCGCTGCGCCACGATGCGCTGTTCGGCGCCGCCGAGATGATCGCTGCCCTCGAGGCGCTGGCCCAGCGCTTCGCGCCCCACGGGCTGGTGACCGTCGGCCAGTTGGAGATCGCCAGATCCTCGCGCAACACCATTGCCGGGCTGCTGGACTTCACCATCGACCTGCGCCACCACCGCGACGACGTGATTGCCGTCATGGAGCAGGAAGCCCGCGCATTGCTCCAAACCATCGCCGCGCGCCGCGAACTGACGCTGGAAATCGGTGTGCACTGGATCAGTCCGGCGACCCCCTTCGATGCCGATTGCGTCGGCCATGTTCGCGAGGCTGTGCGGGGCCTGGGCTATTCGCACCAGGACATCGTCAGCGGCGCCGGCCACGATGCCATCCACCTGGCGCGGGTATGCCCGACCGCCATGATATTCATCCCCTGCGTCGGCGGCCTGAGCCACAACGAGGCCGAAGACGTGATCCCCGAACAGGCGACCCAGGGCGCCGACGTGCTGCTCAATGCCGTGCTGGCCCGCGCCGGCCGACTCGACTGAAGGAGATATCGATGCAGACCTTCTTCCACCCCGACCAGTTGCTGCACATTCCGCGCAGCTACTTCTCCCGTGGCCGGATGCGCACCCCGCAGGAAGTGCCACAGCGCGCCGAGCAGCTACTGGCAGCGGTTCATGCGTTGGGCTTTCCGCTCGCCCAACCGCAGGACTTCGGTCGCGAGCCGCTGCTCGGTGTGCACAGCAAGGCGTACCTGGACTTCCTGGAGCACGCCTACGAGCGCTGGCATGAAGCAGCGGAGGATTGGGGCGACGAGGTGATGTCCAACGTCTTTATCCGCGAGGGCAACCCGCTGCGCGGCATCCTCGCCCAGGCGGCGCGCTACCTCGCCGACGGCAGCTGCCCGGTGGGCGAGCACACCTGGCGCGCGGCCTACTGGTCGGCGCAAAGTGCGGTGGCGGCGGCGCGGGTGGTGCGCGATGGAGCTCCAGCGGCCTACGCGCTGTGCCGCCCGCCGGGCCACCACGCGCGGGAAGAAGGCGCTGGCGGTTTCTGCTACCTGAACAACGCCGCCATCGCCGCCGCCGAGCTGCGCGCGCGTTTCGACAAGGTCGCCATCCTCGATACCGACATGCACCACGGCCAGGGCATCCAGGAAATCTTCTACGGCCGCGACGACGTGCTGTATGTCTCGGTGCACGGCGACCCGACCAACTTCTACCCGGTGGTCGCCGGTTTCGAGGACGAGCACGGGACGGGGCAGGGCGAAGGCTTCAACCTCAACCTGCCGATGGCACATGGCGCCAGCGAAGAGGACTTCTTCGTGCAGGTGACGGCGGCGCTGCAGGCGGTCCGTGAGTTCGGTGCGCAGGCGCTGGTGCTGTCCCTGGGCTTCGACATCTACAAGGATGACCCGCAGTCGAAAGTGGCAGTGACCACCGAGGGCTTCGGCCGGCTCGGGCGCGAGGTGGCGTCGCTGGGGCTGCCAAAGGTCATTGTGCAGGAGGGCGGCTATCACCTGCCGACGCTGCCGGCCAATGCACAGGCGTTTTTCGGAGGCCTAAGGGACTGATCTAGCGAAAAAGGGAGGGCGTTACGAGAGGTAGGACTTTTAAAGCTAGCGCTGTCCGCAGCCCCCGCCAAGGTATTTCGTCGTACGACGAAAAAAAGCTGCCTGAGAAGGAAAAAGACTTTTTATCGTCATGTTTTTTCCTGTATTTCTGGAGACGTAGACCGCCGAACCCTGCAGACAGGTGGCGGCCCCGGCCCGTCCCCTTATATGCAGTGCTCTCGTGCCCCGGTAGCGAGAGCAGGCGGCTCACCGCGCGGCGGAGCGCTGTAGTGGCATTCCGTCGTAACGCTCTCAGAAGAGGTGAACCGCGTATGGATGACCACGGACGCTCCAGCCCGACCCAGCCCACCCTGTACGTCCTCGATACCAACGTTCTGATCCACGATCCCAACGCCTTGCTGAATTTCCAGGAGCACCACGTCGCCATCCCGATGACGGTGCTGGAGGAACTGGACAAGCTCAAGACCGGCAAGCACACCGTGGCCGCGGAGTGCCGCCAGGCGATCCGTCTCATCGATTCGGTGCTGGGCGAGGCGACGCCCGAACAGGTGGAGGATGGCGTTCCCATCCAGCGTGGCAAGAGCGGGCCTTGCGGTAGTCTGTCGATCCTCATGAGCAAGCGGGCCGAGCCGATTACCTGGCTGCCCGAGCACCTGAACGACAACAAGATCATCAACCAGTTGGTGGAGCTGAAGAGTCGCCATAGCAGCAAGCGCGTGGTGCTGGTCACCAAGGACATCAACATGCGCCTGAAGGCGCGCGCCTGCGGGGTGTTCGCCGAGGACTACCACACTGACCAACTGGTCGACGACATCAACCTGCTGTCGCGCGGCTACCACTCCCTGAACGGTTCCTTCTGGGACCGCGTGAGCAAGGTGGAAACCCGCCAGGACCACGGCCGCACCTGGCATCGCGTGCAGCTCACCGACAACCTGCCGGCGGTGCACATCAACGAGTTCATCGTCGACGAACAGGGCTTCGTCGGCTGGATCAAGGGTATCCAGCAGGACGAACTGCTGATCCTCGACCTGCACCAGGAACCGCTGCTGCACCAGGAGGCGTGGGGGCTGCGGCCGCGCGATATCTACCAGGCGCTGGCGCTCTATGCGCTGCTCGACCCGGATATCCACCTGGTCAACCTGTCCGGCGCCGCGGGCTCGGGCAAAACCATCCTGGCCCTGGCCGCCGCCATCGAGCAGACGATGGTCAGCAAGCGTTACAGAAGGATCATCGCCACTCGCAGCGTGCAGGGGCTGGACGAGGACATCGGCTTCCTGCCGGGCACCGAGGCGGAGAAGATGGAGCCCTGGCTCGGCGCCATCACCGACAACCTGGAGGCGCTGCATTCGGACGACGAGTGCACCCACGGCAGCGTCGACTACATCCTCAGCAAGGTTCCGCTGCAGTTCAAATCGCTGAACTACATCCGCGGCCGCAGCTTCCAGCAGAGCCTGATCCTGATCGACGAGTGCCAGAACCTCACCCCGCACCAGATGAAGACCATCATCACCCGCGCCGGCAACGGCTCGAAGGTGGTCTGTCTGGGCAACCTGGCGCAGATCGACACGCCCTACCTGTCGGCCACCAGCTCCGGTCTCACCTACCTGACCGAACGCTTCAAGGACTTCCCCCACGGCGTGCACGTGACCCTGCAAGGGGTGCCGCGCTCGGTGCTGGCGGAGTTTGCCGAGACGCATCTGTAACCTGCGAAGGCCCGCCATCCGGCGGGCCTTTTCTTTCTATCAGAGGCTGTTCGCGAGCAAGCCCTACACAGGTTCTGCCGTCTAGGTGGCCACCTGGGCGCCTGGCCCGCTTTTCGTAGGAGCGAGCTTGCTCGCGAACCCACCCAGCTCCAGTCCCCGTTCATACCTCTTCTTGTATACAATCCCCTCCCCAACGCGCCGTCCGCCATACTGCCGATCGCGCTCCTCGGGGTTACACTGTCCTCTTGACCGTCCGCATTCTCCGGAGAGTTCCCGCCCGTGCTGACCCATCTCGATTCCCAAGGCCGCGCCAACATGGTCGACGTCACCGAAAAAGCCGTGACGTCCCGTGAGGCGGTGGCCGAAGCCCGGGTGCGCATGCGCCCGGATACCCTCAAGCTGATCCAGGACGGCGGCCATCCCAAGGGCGACGTGTTCGCCGTGGCACGCATCGCCGGCATCCAGGCGGCGAAGAAGACCCATGAACTGATCCCGCTGTGCCATCCGCTGCTGCTCACCAGCGTCAAGGTCGAGCTGGCGCCCGAGGGCAACGATACCGTGCACATCGTCGCCCGCTGCAAGCTGGCCGGGCAGACCGGCGTGGAGATGGAGGCCCTGACCGCCGCCAGCGTCGCCGCCCTGACCATCTATGACATGTGCAAGGCCGTGGACCGCGGCATGACCATCGAAAGCGTGCGCCTGCTGGAGAAGCTCGGCGGCAAGAGTGGCCATTACTTGGCAGAAAATGGCGTAGCAGGAGGCACCCCATGATCCGCGTGCAGTACTTCGCCCGCTACCGCGAAGCCCTCGGCGTGGACGGCGAGCAACTGAACTGGAGTCCATCCCTGACCAGTCTCGACGACCTGCGCGGGCTGCTGCTGGAACGTGGCGGCGCCTGGGCGGTGCTCGGTGAGCAGAACCTGATGTGCGCGCGCAACCAGGAGCTGTGCTCCCTGGACGAGCCCCTCGCCGATGGCGACGAGGTAGCGTTCTTCCCCACCGTGACCGGAGGATGAGGCCATGACGATCCGCGTCCAGGCGGCGGCGTTCGATCCGGGCGTCGAGCTCAATGCGCTGCATGACGCCAACGTCGGCGTCGGCGCGGTGGTCGGCTTCGTCGGCTACGTGCGCGATTTCAACGATGGCCGCGAAGTCGGTGGCATGTTCCTCGAACACTATCCCGGCATGACCGAGAAGGCCCTGGAGAAGATCGCCGTCGAGGCCCGCGAGCGCTGGCCGCTGCTGCGCCTGGATATCCTCCACCGCATCGGCCGCCTGGAGCCGGGCGAACCGATCGTCTTCGTCGGCACCGCCAGCGCCCACCGCCAGGCGGCGTTCGACGCTTGCAACTTCGTGATGGATTACCTCAAGACCCGCGCGCCGTTCTGGAAGAAGGAAGACACCCTCGACGGCCCGCGCTGGGTCGAAGGCCGCTGCAGCGACCAGGCCGCCGCCGACCGCTGGGAGCGCTGAGCCCATTCATCGCG
This sequence comes from Pseudomonas sp. MT3, assembly GCF_054720805.1. Taxonomy (NCBI): domain Bacteria; kingdom Pseudomonadati; phylum Pseudomonadota; class Gammaproteobacteria; order Pseudomonadales; family Pseudomonadaceae; genus Pseudomonas; species Pseudomonas sp. MT3. Next base: position 159,133 of record NZ_JBTVPY010000003.1, on the reverse strand, counting down.
CCGGAGTACCGGCGCGGCGCAATCTCGAAGCTTGTCTATGCTCAGAAGCGATGCCAGGGAGGTGGCGTTGCTCCATGCCAAGGAAGCGTTCCGTTCCCCGTTGTACATCTCCTGGTTCCAGCGCTGTGCCGGCGAATGCCGCCACAGCGGATCGCAAGCCGAGGAGACTCTCATGTACAAGCCCAACTTCGCGCTCAAGGCGCTCGCCGCTGCGCTGCTGGTCGGCGGTTTCTGCCAGAGCGCGCTGGCCTGCACCACCATCATCGCCGGGCGCAAGGCCACCGCCGATGGTTCCATCCTGGTCGCGCGCCTGGAGGACTACACCTATAACAACCACGCCAAACGCTTCGTCGTCGTGCCGCACCGGGCCTACAAGGACGGCGACACGCTCAGCTTCGACAACGGCGTCAGCGTTCCCGCGCCCAAGGTCGGGCTGCGCTACACCGCCATGCGCGACTGGAACGGCGACCAGCGCGGCGCCTTGGGGCCCTGGAGCGAGTTTGGCGCCAACGAGGCGGGAGTGATCCTCTCCGCCACCAACAGCACCGAGCCCAATGACAAGGCCGCCAAGGCCGACCCGCTGGTGGCCGACGAGGGCGGGGTGATCGAGGCGATCCTGCCGGACCTGATCCTGTCCCAGGCCAGGAGCGCCCGCGAAGGCGCGGAACTGCTGGGCAAGTACGTGGAGAGCCTGGGCGCCGGGGAAACCAACGGCATCCAGATCGCCGACGACCAGGAGGCCTGGCTGTTCGAGATCGGCTCCGGCCACCACTGGATCGCCGTGCGCGTGCCGGACGATGGCTACGTGGTGATGGCCAACGGCATGCGCGTGCAGGATGCCGACCTCACCGACAAGGCCAACGTCCTGAGCAGCGCCGGCATCGCCGAGTTCGTCGAGAAGCACCAGTTGCTGGACAAGGTCGACCCGGCGAAATTCAACTTCGCCAAGGCCTTCGGCATCGTCGGCGACGCCTACAACGTCGACCGCGAATGGCTGGTGCAGAGCAAGCTGGAGCCGGCGCGCAAGCAGGGCATCCGCCAGCAGCAGTACCCCTTCTACACCAAGCCGGAGAAGCCGATCACGGTCGAGCAGGTGGCTTCCATCCTGCGCATCGACAGCTACGCCGGCACCCCGCTGGACGGTAAGAAGCCGGCCGGCGAACAGAAGCAGCGACCCATCGCGATGGAGCGCAACGTCGAGGCGCATATCCTGCAGGTCCGCCCGCAGATGCCCAAGGGCTTGCAGGTACTGTCCTGGCAATCGCTGGGCAATGTGCGCGACGGCCTGCTGCTGCCGTATTACCTGGAAAGCCTGCGCAGTACGCCACGGGTATTCCAGCAGGGCAGCGACGATTTCGACGAGCGCTCGGCCTGGTGGACCTTCCGCAGCCTGACTTCCCTGGCCCACGCCAACGCCAAGCAGTACATGCCGCTGCTGCACGGCTGGCGCGACCGCCTGGAGGACAGCCTGCACGCGGCGCAGCCGGCCCAGGACGAGATGCTCAAGAGCCTCGCGCAGAAGGACGGCGAAGTCGCCCGTGCTGCCGCCGAGCGCTTCAGCAACGGCACCGCCCTATGGGCGCTGGACCAGGCCGGCGTCCTGCGCGCCAGCATTCTCACCGACCTGACCAAATCCACCGAGCAGAACTACAGCCCCGAGGAGCTGGACAAGATCAAGCATCTCTGATGCCTCAAGCAGTTATGAGGCCAGACGGACGGTAGTGCCCCGCACGCGCTGGGGTGCTACCTCTTCCGGGGAATGGGCGGCACCTTCGAACGGGCGCAGGCTGGCGCCAGCCCTTTTTTGCTCCTTATCGGAAAGCCCCGTCATGAGTCATCTGAGCACCCAGGAATTTCAGCCGCTGGAGATTGCGGTCCTCACAGTCAGCGATACCCGGAGCCTGCACAACGACACCTCCGGCCAGGCCTTGGTGACCTCCCTGCAACGCGCCGGCCATGCCCTCTCCGAACGCCAGCTGGTCATCGACGACATCTATCAGATCCGCGCCGTGGTATCGGCCTGGATCGCCGACCCCAAGGTTCAGGTCGGCCTGATCACCGGCGGTACCGGCTTCACCGACCGCGACAACACCCCGCAGGCCGTGGCGCCGCTGCTGGAGCGCACGGTGGACGGCTTCGGCGAGCTGTTCCGGCAGATTTCCCGCGAGGAGATCGGCACTTCCACTATCCAGTCCCGCGCCATCGCCGGCATCACCAACGGCACGCTGATCTGCTGCCTGCCGGGCTCCACCGGCGCCTGCCTGACCGCCTGGGAAAAGATCCTCGTGCACCAGTTGGACAGTCGCACCCGACCGTGCAATTTCGTCCCCCATCTCAAGCGTTTGCCTGAGCGCCCGGTGCTGGTCTGCGGTACCCGGTCATGAGCGGCTGCGGTTGTTCCGGCGCCGGCCTGCGGCCGGTGGACGAGGCCATCGCCGCGCTGATGGATTTCGTTCCTCTGGCGCCGCCGACCGTGCGCATCGACCTGGAGAACGCCCTGGGCCGCATCCTGGCCGAGGACATTCGCTCACCCATCGACCTGCCGCTGTGGGACAACAGCGCGATGGACGGCTACGCCCTGCGCAGCGCCGATACCGGCGCTGCCGGCGCACGGCTGAAAGTCGCCGGCTACATCGCGGCGGGCGACGCGGCGCAGGTCGAACTGCAACCGGGCGAGGCCATGCGCATCTTCACCGGCGCGCCGCTGCCGCCGGGCGCCGACAGTGTGATCGCCCAGGAGGATTGCTGCGTCGACGGCGATTGGCTGCAGGTGCCGCAGGTTGTCCGTGGCAACCATGTGCGCCTGCGTGGCGAGGAGCTCTGTGACGGCGACATGCTGCTTGGCGCCGGGAGAAAACTGCGGGCCCAGGACCTCGGCCTGCTGGCCAGTGTCGGCATCGACCGCGTGCCGGTGTATCGGCCTTTGCGCGTCTGCCTGCTGAGTAGCGGCGACGAACTGCGCGAGCCGGGCGAGCGACTGGCGCCGGGGCAGATCTACAACGCCAACCGCTTCAGCATCGGCGCGCTGCTGCGCGGCTGGGGCATGGAAGTACACGACTACGGCGTGCTCGCCGATACCCTGGCGGCCAGCCGCGATGCGCTGAACCTCGCCGCATCCGAGTGGGACGTGCTGATCACCAGCGGCGGCGTGTCGGTGGGTGACCGCGACTACCTCAAGCAGGCGATCCGCGAACTGGGCGAGCTGCACCTGTGGAAACTGAAGATGCAGCCGGGCAAGCCGCTGGCGTTCGGCAGCATCTCCGGCAAGCCGTGGATCGGCTTGCCGGGCAACCCGGCTGCCGCTCTGGTTACGGCGCTGGTGGTGGCGCGGCCATTCCTCTGGCGCGCCCAGGGGCGCACGGAGGTCGAGACGTTACCGGCCTCGCTGCCGGCGGGCTTCGAATGGCCGGTCGCCAACTCGCGCCGTCAGTACCTGCGCGCGCGCCTGGAACTCGACGCCCAGGGAGTGGCGCGCGTCCACATGCACCCGCAACAGGGTTCGGCCATGTTGCGCGCGGCGAGCTGGGCCGACGGTCTGGCGGTGGTGGAAGCCGGGCGCACGCTGCGCCTGGGTGATCCGGTGCCATTTCTGTCGTTCAGCGAACTCGGCGCCTGATGGCGTTCCCGGCCGCCGGTGGGGACCGGCGGCCTTCCATTGATCAGGGGGAAGTATGCAACTGGTCTGTCCGGCGGGGAGTCTGCCCGCCTTGAAGTCGGCCTTGCGCGAAGGGGCCGACGCCATCTATGTCGGTTTTCGCGATGACACCAATGCCCGGCACTTCGCCGGCCTCAACCTCGATGACCGCCAGCTGCGCCAGGGCGTGGACCTCATCCACGGCGCCGGCAAGCAGATGTACGTGGCGGTCAACACCTACCCCGGCGCGGCCGGCTGGGCGCGCTGGCAACGCGCCGTGGACCACGCCGCCGACCTGGGTGTGGATGCGCTGATCGCCGCCGACTGCGCGGTGCTCGGCTACGCCGCCAAGCGCCATCCCGGCCTCGCGCTGCACCTCTCGGTGCAGGGCTCGGCCACCAACGTCGCGGCGCTGGCGTTCTACCACGAGCGCTACGGCATCCGCCGCGCCGTACTGCCGCGCGTGCTGTCGCTGGCGCAGGTGCGCCAGGTGGCGGCGAACAGCCCGGTGCCCATCGAAGTCTTCGCCTTCGGCAGCCTGTGCATCATGGCCGAGGGACGCTGCCACCTGTCGTCCTATGTCACCGGCGAGTCGCCCAACCTCTGCGGCGTCTGCTCGCCGGCCAAGGCGGTGCGCTGGAGCGAGGAGCCCGAGGGCCTGACCTCGCGCCTCAACGACGTGCTGATCGACCGCTACGCGCCGGACGAACCGGCCGGCTATCCGACCCTGTGCAAGGGCCGTTTCGTGGTCAACGGCGAGCGCTTCCATGCCCTGGAGGAGCCCACCAGCCTGAATACCATCGACCTGATCCCGCAACTGGCGGAAATCGGTGTGGCGGCGGTGAAGATCGAGGGCCGGCAACGCAGCCCGGCCTATGTCGAGCAGGTCACCCGCGTCTGGCGCCAGGCGCTGGATGCGTGGAAGCGCGCGCCCGAGAACTACCGCGCGCTGACGCAGTGGCAGGACGCCCTGGACAAGCTTTCCGAAGGCCACCAGACAACCCTGGGCGCCTACCATCGCTCCTGGCAGTGAGAGTCTGTTCAAGGTCTCGCCGGGCGCAGCTCAGGCAAGGCGGAAACAGGCGAGAAAGCGCGGTTTACGCGCTGTAAATGAGCATTTTGAGTCTGTTCCCAACGCGGCATGAGCAAGCGTAGGCAGGCGTTGGACAGACTCTGAGGACGTTGTGATGAAACTCAGCTTAGGACCGGTGCTGTTCTACTGGGACCGCCGGACACTCCTGGATTTTTATGCGCAGATGGCCGAACAGCCGCTGGACGCCATCTATATCGGCGAGACCGTCTGCTCCAAACGCCGCGCCATGTCGCTCGACAACTGGCTGGGCCTGGGACGCGAACTGCAGCAGCAGAGCGGGGCGCAGATCCTCATCTCGGGCCTGGCGCTGATCGAGGCGGCCTCCGAGCTGTCGTCGCTTCGCCGCCTGTGCGCCAACGGCGAGCTGCAGGTCGAGGCGAGCGACATGGGCGCGGTGCAGATACTCAGTACGCTCGGCGTCGAGTTCGTCGGCGGGCCGGCGCTGAACGTCTACAACGGCCACACGCTGTCTGAACTGCGCGAAGCGGGATTGCGCCGCTGGGTGCCGCCGGTGGAGTGCTCCGGGGAGCAGATCCACGCGGTGATCGAACAGGCTCGCGAACTGGGCATCAACGATGTGGAGACCGAGGTGTTCGCCTACGGTCATCTGCCGCTGGCCTACTCGGCGCGTTGCTTCACCGCGCGGGCGGAGAACCGGCCCAAGGACGACTGCCAGTTCTGCTGCATGAACTACCCGGAGGGCATGTCGATGCTCAGCCAGGAGGGCATGCCGCTGTTCACCCTGAACGGCATCCAGACCATGTCCGGCGAGGTCAGCAACCTGCTGGCGGACTACGCCTCGCTGCGCGACTGTGGCGCCGATCTGCTGCGCCTGAGCCCCCGCGCCGAGGGGATGGTGGACGTGGTGCAGGCCTTCGACCGTGTGCGCAAGGGCGTCACGCCGCCGCTGGCGGTGACGGGTTGCAACGGATACTGGCATGGCCGTCCGGGCATGCTGCGCAGCGATGAGGTGAACCTGTGCTGACTCTCGAAACCGGCGCCTTGCGCGTCGCCGATCGCCTCCTGCCACTGGCCGCCCGTGTCCCTCTGGGGTTGCAGCGGGCGGTGCTGCAGCGCGCCGCCAACCGGCTGTTCGCCGAACCCCTGGCGGACGGCGCCTTCGACATCCTCGATGGGCACTGGCTACGCCTGGAGGTGAGTGATCTCGGCCTGGGCTGGAGCTTTACGCGTGGCCGTGACGGCCTGCGTTTCGCCGATGCCTGTGTACCAAGCGTCACCATTCGTGGCAGCTGGCGTGATTTTCTGTTGCTGGCGGGACGGCAGGAGGATCCGGACACGTTGTTCTTCCGCCGTCGTCTGGTGATCGAGGGCGATACGGAGCTGGGGCTGGCAGTGAAAAACCTGATCGACAGCCTCGACCCGGACAGTCTGCCGGCCTGGCTGTGGAGCGCCATGCGCCGCGCCAGCCGGGTAGTGCAGGAAAACGCCTGATCCGTTCCCCGTAGGATGGCGTGGAGCGAAGCGATACCCATCGGTTGGCGTGCCAGGACAGCATGGGTATCGCAAGCTCGCGGCGCGCCGCCCGCCCCATCCTGCGCCAGTGTCCGTTTGTGGTCTTGTGCCTCGCCTGAGCGGCGAAGGCTCAGACCGGGACGCGTACGAGGAACTGCAATTCCTCGTAGAGCATCTCGAAGTCCTGTACCGGCGCATCCTGGCCGTAGCGTTTCTTCAGGCCGTACTCGGTCAGGGTGATCTCGTGCTCGGCCTTCACCCCGTGACGTGCCAGGCAGTTCTGCACGCAGTGCAGGTGGCAGCCGTCCACGGCGATGATCGGCCGACCGGAGCAGGCCTTCTTCACCAGCGCCGGTACGTCGCCACCTACGCCCGCGATGCAGGACATTTCCGCCAGACCGTCACGGTCCAGGCGCAGGGCGAGGTCATTGGCCAGCTGCGCGAGGTTGGAGCAGCCGGAGCAGGAGTAGACGAGGGGCAGGTGCGGCGAGGGCGGCATGGGAACCTCCTGGGTGAGTCCCACAGTGTCCCGCCGCGACGCCTTGTCGCGACATGATCTGAATCAAGTCGGGTGGAGGACTACTCCGAGCGAGGTAGGCGGGGAAGGGCTCTTCGTGAGGCGAGCTTGCTCGCGAACAAACTCTGCTGCGGGGCCGTTCGCGAGCAAGCTCGCTCCTACGGGTAAGGGCTCGCTCGGCTCGTAGATCGGACCAGATGGTTCTCTACTGCTGCCACGTGCGAGCGCAGGCCCGGCTCGTGTCTTGGTATGGGGTGACTGCGGTATCCGCCCTGCGAGGCTGAATCAAGCCGGATTGGAGCGCCGAGGTGGTTTGGAGAAGAGCTCTTCGTAGGAGCGAGCTTGCTCGCGAACAAACTCTGCTGCGGGGCCGTTCGCGAGCAAGCTCGCTCCTACAGGTAGGGGTTCGCTCGGCTCGTAGATCAGACCAGATGGTTCTCTACTGCCCAGACTGCCGCCTCGACGCGCGAGCGCATGCCCAGCTTGTGCAGCACGCGCTTGACGTGGACTTTCACCGTGCCTTCGGTGATGTCGAGCTTTCGCGCGATCATCTTGTTGCTGTAGCCGTGGGCGAGCTGGCGGAGGATCTGCCGTTCGCGGTCGGTGAGTTCCTCGATGCCCTTGGGACGGTCGTCGCCACGCAGGGCCTGGGCCAGCACCTGGGTCAGTTGCGGGCTGATGGTGAGCTGGCCGGTGGCAGCCTGGCGGATGTGTTCCAGCAGGCGCTCGGGCTCCATGTCCTTGAGCAGGTAGCCGTCGGCACCGGCGCGCAATACGTTGATCACGTCGTTGCGATCGTCCGAGACGGTGAACACCACGATGCGCGCATCCACGCCGTTCTCGCGCATCGCCCGCAGGGTATCCAGGCCGTTCATGCCTTTCATGTTCAGGTCGAGCAGGATCATGTCCGGCTCCAGTTCCGCGGCCATGTGCAGGGCTTCTTCGCCGCTGCTGGCTTCGCCCACCACACGCAGGTCGTCTTCGAACTCCAGCAACTGGATCACTCCCTTGCGCATCATCGGGTGGTCGTCGACGAGCAGGATGCGGGCGCGGTCATCGGTGGGGGTGGCCGTCATGAGGGGTTCTCCGGGTGTTGCGACAGGGGTTTGTGGGTGAAACGTACGCTGACACGGGTGCCCAGCGGTTCGCGCGGGACGATGGTGAAGGTGGCTTCCAGAGTCTGGCTGCGCTCACGCATGATGCTAAGCCCATAGTGGCCGTTACGGCTCTGCGCTGGGTCAAAGCCCACTCCGTCATCATCGATGGTGATGCACACCTGGTCGTCGGCGTCTTCGGCGAGGCTCACCTTGGCGTGGCTCGCTTGGGCGTGACGCACCACGTTGGAGAGCGCCTCGCGGACGATCTGCAGGATGTGGATTTCCTCGTTGGGGTTGAGCGGGATGTGCGCCAGGCGGTTGTCCAGTTCGATGGACAGGCCGCCGCGCTCGCCGAACTCTTCCACGGTCTTCACCAGCGCCGCTTCCAGGCTGGATTGCTCCAGGCTCAGGCGGAAGGTGGTGAGCAGTTCGCGCAGCTGGCGGTAGGCGCTGTTGAGGCCTTCGCGCAGCTCGTCGAGGGTTTCCTCGATCTTCTGCGGCGGCACGTCACGCTTGAGCAGGGTGGCCAGGCGGCTGACCTGGATCTTCAGGTAGGACAGCGACTGTGCCAGCGAGTCGTGCAGCTCGCGGGCGATGGTGCTGCGCTCGGCGAACAGCGCCAGGCGGTTTTCCTGTTCCTGCTGCAGGGACAGGGCGAAGGTGCGCGCGATGTTGTCGCAGAAACCTTCGACGAACTGCCGCTGCCAGTCTTCCAGGCGGCCGCTGGTGGTCTCGATGAACAGCTCGCCGAAGCGGTGTTCGCCGATGGTCAGCGGTTGCATCAGTAACGGGTTTATGCCCCGGCTCGGTTCGCCGCAGTGGGCGGCCTGGGCGCGGCAGTCGCCGCAGTTGCCCTGCAGGCAGAAGCTGCCGGTGATGCCGTCGGTAGTGAGCGAGGTGTAGGCGCGTTCGACGCCGTCCTTGTTCAGGCACAGGGTCACCTTGCCGCCCTGCAGTACGCGCTCCAGCTGGTTCAGCAGCGGTTGCAGAGTGCGTTCGTCGTAGGGGTCCTGGCCCAGGCGGCGGGCGCTGGCGTAGAGCAGCTCCAGGCGCTGGTGGCTGTTGGAGAGGTCGCGGGTCTTGTCTTCCACCCGCGCCTCCAGTTCGCGGTAGATGGCCTGCAGCTCCGTTGCCATCTGGTTGAAGCGTTCGCCCAGTTGGCTCAGTTCGTCCTCGCCGCTGCTGCTGACCCGCGCGCTGAGGTCGCCCTCTCCGAGCCGGCGGGCGGTGCTGGTGAGGTCGCGCAGCGGACCGACCACGTGGTAGCTCAGGTCATAGAGGCTGATGAAGACCACCAGCAGGCTGAGGAACAGGCACAGGCCCTGCACTGTGCTGAGCATCTGCGAGCGCTGCTCGGCGTTGTTCTGGAGCGTGCCGACGAAGGCATCGATGTGGCTGACGAAGGTGTCCAGGGTGCTCAGTGTCGGCTCCTGGGAGAGGTCGAGCTTGTTCAGCTCCTGGCGCAACTGATCATGCTGCTGGCGGATCGGCGCGTCGACGTCGGAGCGGCGCAGCAGGCGGGTGATTTCGTCGTTGTCCAGGCGCGCGGCGAGGGTCGACTGCAGCGCCTGGCGGTTGATCGGCGACGGATCCAGCGCCAGGCGGTAAGTGAGCATGCGCAGCGAGCCGGCCTGGTTGATCACCGCGGCGTCCTGGTGCGAGTAGTCGGCGAACAGCAGGGCGCTGAACATGCCGGCGAGCGCCAGGGAAACCAGCAGGGTGAGGTAGCAGCCGAAGCGGACGACGATGGATTTGCGCAGGGCCGTGCGGCTGGCGGGCGGACTACCCACAAAGATTCGGTCGTTCGCGGAAGGCTCGGTCGAAGGTGCGGTGTTCATTAAAAATGCCTTTAAAAACAATAAGTTAAGCATTCATTTCGTAGATACCTACTTGGAGGTAGCGGCGCGCATCTGCTCATGAATCGCCCGTTGGCTCATTGATGGCGATCAAGAGACGAGGCTTAAGCCTTACCTAACGTGCGGGCAAAGGCTGTCAGGAAGTGAGCTTAGCCATGTTGTCTCATCGTCAGAAACAGTACTCCGTGCTCGGCATGAGCACACTGGCGTTCGCCGTGAACTTCGCGGTCTGGACGATGTTTTCGATCATCGGTATCCGCATCAAGGAGGAACTGGGCCTGTCCGAGGCGCAGTTCGGCCTGATGGTGGCGCTACCGATCTTGACCGGTTCGCTGGTGCGTCTGCCGCTAGGGCTGATCACCGACCGCTTCGGCGGGCGCATCGTGTTCTTCATCCACATGCTGCTGGTGGCCATCCCGATCTACGGTCTGGCCTTCGCCACCCTCTACTGGCACTACCTGGTGCTGGGCCTGTTCGTCGGCCTGGCCGGCGGCTCCTTCGCCGTGGGCATCGCCTACACCTCCTCGTGGTTCGAGAAGGAGCGCCAGGGCACCGCGATGGGCATCTTCGGCGCTGGCAACGCGGGCGCCGCGATCACCAACCTGGTGGCGCCGATGATCGTGGTTGCCTTCGGCTGGCGCATGGTGCCGCAGATCTACTCGGTGGCCATGCTGGTGACCGCGCTGCTGTTCTGGTTCTGCACCTGGACGGACCCGGCCCACACCAAGGGCGGCGACGCCGACCCGGGCCGCCCGCGCCCGACCCTGGCCAAGCAACTGGCGCCGCTGGGCGAACTGCGCGTGTGGCGCTTCGGCCTGTACTACTTCTTTGTCTTCGGCGGCTTCGTCGCCCTGGCCCTGTGGCTGCCCAAGTACTACATCGCCGAGTACGGCCTGGACCTGCGCACCGCATCCTTCATCACCATGCTGTTCACCCTGCCATCGGGCCTGATCCGCGCCCTGGGCGGCTGGTTCAGCGACCACTATGGCGCTCGCGCGGTGAACTGGGGCGTGTTCTGGATCTGCCTGGTCTGCCTGTTCTTCCTGTCCTATCCGCCGACCACCATGACCATCCACGGCATCAAGGGTGACGTGAGTCTCGGTATCGGCCTGAACGTCTGGCTGTTCACCTTCCTGGTGTTCGTCGTCGGCATCGCCCAGGGCTTCGGCAAGGCCAGCGTGTACCGGATCATCCACGACTACTACCCGCAGAACATGGGCACCGTCGGCGGCATGGTCGGGGTCATCGGCGGCCTCGGCGGCTTCTGCCTGCCCATCCTGTTCGGCTACGCCGCCGACCACATCGGCGTGCGCTCCTCCTGCTTCATGTTGCTGTTCGGCCTGACCGTGATCTGCATGGTCTGGATGCACTACGCGATCAAACAGCAGCAACGTCTCGACGGTCAGGCCCAGGCGGCTGACGTCGACGCTACCCCCATTCCTTTCAGTCAATCCTGAGGTAGTGCCGTCATGGGCATGATGAACACCCAACTCAAAGCCGCCAGCGGTCCGCTGCTGATCGACTGGCGCCCCGAGGACTCCGAGTTCTGGGCGCGCAGCGGCAAGCGCATCGCCGCGCGCAACCTGTGGATCTCTATCCCCGCGCTGCTCCTGGCCTTCGCCGTGTGGATGATCTGGAGCACCGTCACCGTGCGCCTGAACGCCGCCGGTTTCAGCTTCAGCAACGACCAGCTGTTCCTGCTCGCCGCGCTGCCGTCGATCTCCGGCGCCACCCTGCGGGTGTTCTACTCCTTCATGGTGCCGATGGTCGGCGGCCGCCGCTGGACCGCGCTGTCCACCGCCTCGCTGTTGATCCCCTGCATCTGGCTGGGCTTCGCCGTGCAGGACCCGACCACCCCGTACTGGGTGTTCGCGACCATCGCGCTGCTGTGCGGCTTCGGCGGCGGCAACTTCGCCTCCAGCATGTCCAACATCAGCTTCTTCTACCCCAAGAATCAGCAGGGCACCGCCCTGGGCCTGAACGCCGGCCTGGGTAACCTGGGCGTCTCGGTGATGCAGTTTGCCGTACCGCTGGCCGTGGCCGGTGGCCTGTTCGGCGCCTTCGGCGGCGAACCGCAGCAGCTGTCGGACGGCGGTCGCCTGTTCCTGCAGAACGCCGGCTGGATCTGGGTGCCCTTCATCGCCGTGGTGGCCATCGCCGCCTGGTTCGGCATGAACGACATCGCCGACGCCAAGGCCTCGTTCCGCGAGCAGTCGGTGATCTTCAAGCGCAAGCACAACTGGCTGATGTGCTGGCTGTACGTGGCCACCTTCGGCTCGTTCATCGGCTTCTCCGCCGGCTTCGCCATGCTCAGCAAGACCCAGTTCCCGGACATCAACCCGCTGCAGTACGCCTTCCTCGGCCCGCTGGTAGGCGCCCTGAGCCGGCCGCTGGGTGGCTGGCTGGCGGACAAGTTCGGCGGCGCGCGCATCACCCTGTGGAACTACGCGGCGATGATCGCCGGGGTGTTCGCGGTGATCAGCTTCCTGCCCAGCGCTGGCAACGCCGGCAGCTTCTTCGGCTTCCTCGGCTCCTTCATCGGGCTGTTCTTCTTCGCCGGCATCGGCAACGGCAGCACCTTCCGCATGATCCCGGTGATCTTCCGCAACGAGTGGGCCGCACGCCTGAAGCGGGGCGGCTTCACCGAAGCCCAGGCAACCAAGAACGCCAGCATGGAGTCGGCTGCGGTGATCGGCTTCTCCGCCGCCATCGGCGCCTTCGGCGGCTTCTTCATTCCCAAGGCCTTCGGCACTTCGCTGGACATGACCGGCAGCGCCGAGGGTGCCCTCTACGTGTTCGTCGCGTACTACCTGAGCTGCATCGTCGCCACCTGGTGGTGGTACGCCCGCAAAGGGGCCGAGAGCCCCTGCTGATTGCTGTGGCGGGCGCGCCGTGCGTCCGCCATCCCACCGTTCCGCGAGCTTGATTGGCGTTTGAACGCCCGGCGTAGACCGGGTGAGGAGATATAGATGAGTTACCTGCTCGACCGCCTGCAATTCTTCAAGAAGAAGCAGGGTGAATTCGCTGATGGTCATGGCGAAGTCAGCAACGAGAGCCGTGCCTGGGAAAACAGTTATCGGCAGCGCTGGCAGCACGACAAGATCGTGCGCTCCACCCACGGGGTGAACTGCACAGGATCGTGCTCCTGGAAAATCTACGTGAAGAACGGCCTGATCACCTGGGAAACCCAGCAGACCGACTACCCGCGCACCCGCCCGGACCTGCCCAACCACGAGCCGCGCGGCTGCCCCCGTGGCGCCAGCTACTCCTGGTACATCTACAGCGCCAACCGCCTGAAGTACCCCAAGGTGCGCAAGCCGCTGCTCAAGCTCTGGCGTGAAGCACGCACCACCCACAACGATCCGGTGGACGCCTGGGCCAGCATCGTCGAGGACTCGGCCAAGGCCAAGAGCTACAAGAGCGAGCGCGGCCTGGGCGGTTTCGTCCGCTCCAGCTGGAACGAAGTCACCGAGATCATCGCCGCCGCCAACGTCTACACCGCCAAGGTCTACGGCCCGGACCGCGTCGTCGGCTTCTCGCCGATCCCGGCCATGTCGATGGTCAGCTATGCCGCTGGCGCCCGTTACCTGTCGCTGATCGGCGGCGTGTGCCTGTCCTTCTACGACTGGTATTGCGACCTGCCGCCCGCCAGCCCGCAGATCTGGGGCGAGCAGACCGACGTGCCGGAGTCCGCCGACTGGTACAACTCCAGCTACATCATCGCCTGGGGCTCCAACGTCCCGCAGACCCGTACCCCCGACGCACACTTCTTCACCGAAGTCCGCTACAAGGGCACCAAGACCGTCTCCGTCACCCCGGACTACTCCGAGGTGGCCAAGCTCACCGACCTCTGGCTCAACCCCAAGCAGGGCACCGACGCCGCGCTGGGCATGGCTTTTGGTCACGTCATCCTCAAGGAATTCCACCTCGAGAAGCCCAGCGCCTACTTCGTCGATTACTGCCGCCAGTACACCGACATGCCGATGCTGGTGCTGCTGGAGCCGCACACCGACGGTGTACTCAAGCCGACCCGCTACCTGCGCGCGGCAGACCTGGCGAACAACCTCGGCCAGGATAACAACCCCGAGTGGAAGACCATCGGCCTGGACGAAATCTCCGGCGAACTGGTCTCGCCCACCGGCACCATCGGCTACCGCTGGGGCGAGTCGGGCAAGTGGAACATCGAGGAGAAGGAAGGCGGCGAGAAGCGTGATACCCGCCTGGCCCTGACCCTGATCGACGGCCCGGAAAAGGCCTGCGACGTGGCCTTCCCGTACTTCGCCGGGCAGGAGCACCCGCACTTCAAGGGCGTGGACAACGACGAGGTGCTGGTGCGCCGCGTGCCGTTCCGCGAAGTGACCGGCGCCGACGGCAAGACCCTGCGCGTCGCCACCGTGTATGACCTGCAGATGGCCAACTACAGCGTCGACCGTGGCCTGGGCGGCGCCAACGTGGCGGCTTCCTACACCGACGCCGACGTGCCCTACACCCCGGCCTGGCAGGCCCGCATCACCGGCGTACCGGCTGCCCGCGCGATCCAGGTGGCCCGCGAGTTCGCCGACAGCGCCGACAAGACCCGCGGCAAGGCGATGGTGATCATCGGCGCGGCGATGAACCACTGGTACCACATGGACATGAACTACCGCGCGGTCATCAACATGCTGATGATGTGCGGTTGCATCGGCCAGAGCGGCGGCGGCTGGGCGCACTACGTCGGCCAGGAAAAACTCCGTCCGCAGACCGGCTGGGTCCCGTTGGCCTTCGGCACCGACTGGAGCCGCCCGCCACGGCAGATGAACGGCACCAGCTTCTTCTACCTGCACAGCTCGCAATGGCGCCACGAGAAGATCTCGATGCACGAAGTCCTCTCGCCGCTGGCCGACACCAAGCAGTTCCCCGAGCACGCGCTGGACTACAACATCCGCGCCGAACGCATGGGCTGGCTGCCGTCCGCCCCGCAGCTCAACCGCAACCCGCTGCACATCGCCGCCGACGCCGAGCGTGCCGGTATCCCGGTGCAGGACTACGTGGTCCGCGAGCTCAAGGCTGGCAACCTGCGCGTGGCCAGCGAGGCGCCGGACGATCCGCAGAACTTCCCGCGCAACATGTTCATCTGGCGCTCCAACCTGCTCGGCTCCTCGGGCAAGGGCCACGAGTACATGCTCAAGTACCTGCTGGGCACGAAGAACGGCGTGATGAACGACGACCTCGGCAAGGCCGGCGGCCCGTGCCCGGGCGAAGTCGACTGGGTCGACCAGGGGGCCGAAGGCAAGCTGGACCTGGTCACCACCCTGGACTTCCGCATGTCCTCCACCTGCATGTACTCGGACATCGTCCTGCCGACCGCGACCTGGTACGAGAAGGACGACCTCAACACCTCCGACATGCACCCCTTCATCCACCCGCTGTCGGCCGCCACCGACCCGGCCTGGGAAGCCAAGAGCGACTGGGAGATCTACAAGGCGATCGCCAAGAAGTTCTCCGAAGTCTCCGTCGGCCACCTGGGTGTGGAGAAGGACCTGGTCACCGTGCCGCTGCTGCACGACACCGCCAACGAACTCGCGCAGCCGTTCGGCGGCAGCGACTGGAAGAAGGGCGAGTGCGAACCCATGCCGGGCAAGACCATGCCGACCCTGCACGTGGTCGAGCGTGACTACCCCAACACCTACAAGAAGTTCACCTCCCTCGGCCCGCTGCTCGACAAGCTCGGCAATGGCGGCAAGGGCATCGGCTGGAACACCGACAAGGAAATCAAGCTGCTTGGCGAGCTGAACCACAAGGTCACCGAGACCGGCATCAGCGAAGGCCGCCCGCGCATCGAGAGCGCCATCGACGCCGCCGAGGTGATTCTCGCCCTGGCGCCGGAAACCAACGGCCAGGTCGCCGTGAAGGCCTGGGACGCGCTGTCGGTCTTCACCGGCCGTGAGCACGCCCACCTGGCGCTGCCCAAGGAAGAAGAGAAAATCCGCTTCCGCGACATCCAGGCGCAGCCGCGCAAGATCATCTCCAGCCCCACCTGGTCGGGCCTGGAAGACGAGCACGTGAGCTACAACGCCGGCTACACCAACGTCCACGAGATGATCCCGTGGCGCACCATCACCGGCCGCCAGCAGTTCTACCAGGATCACCCCTGGATGCAGGCCTTCGGCGAGGGCTTCGTCAGCTACCGGCCGCCGGTCAACACCCGCAGCACCGACAAGCTGTTCAACAAGAAGCCCAACGGCAACACCGAGATCACCCTGAACTGGATCACCCCGCACCAGAAGTGGGGCATCCACTCCACCTACACCGACAACCTGCTGATGCTCACCCTGTCGCGCGGTGGCCCGATCATCTGGATGAGCGAGAACGACGCCAAGCGCGCCGGCATCGAGGACAACGACTGGGTCGAAGTCTTCAACGCCAACGGCGCCGCGACCTGCCGCGCGGTGGTCAGCCAGCGCGTGAAGGACGGCATGGTGATGATGTACCACGCCCAGGAACGCATCGTGAACCTGCCGGGCAGCGAGACTACCGGCACCCGCGGCGGTCACCACAACTCGGTGACCCGTGTGGTGCTCAAGCCCACCCACATGATCGGCGGCTATGCCCAGCAGGCATGGGGCTTCAACTACTACGGCACCGTCGGCTGCAACCGCGACGAGTTCGTCGTGGTGCGCAAGATGAACAAGGTTGACTGGCTCGACGAGCCGGAGCACGGCGGGCTGGGCGGTGACGCTCTGCCGCAACCGCTGCCCCAGGACATTTGAGGATTACTGCCATGAAAATTCGTTCGCAAGTCGGCATGGTGCTGAACCTCGACAAGTGCATCGGTTGCCACACCTGCTCCATCACCTGCAAGAACGTCTGGACCAGCCGCGAAGGCGTCGAGTACGCCTGGTTCAACAACGTCGAAACCAAGCCCGGCATCGGTTACCCCAAAGAGTGGGAGAACCAGGAGAAGTGGAAGGGTGGCTGGAAGCGTAACGCCGACGGCTCCATCGCCCCGCGCATCGGCGGCAAGTTCCGCGTGCTGGCGAACATCTTCGCCAACCCGGACCTGCCGGAAATCGATGACTACTACGAGCCCTTCGACTTCGACTACCAGCACCTGCACACCGCGCCCAAGGCCCAGCACCAGCCGGTTGCCCGCCCGCGCTCGCTGATCTCCGGCCAGCGCATGCAGAAGATCGAGTGGGGCCCGAACTGGGAAGAGATCCTCGGCACCGAGTTCGCCAAGCGTCGCAAGGACAAGAACTTCGACAAGGTCCAGGCGGACATCTACGGCGAGTACGAAAACACCTTCATGATGTACCTGCCGCGCCTGTGCGAGCACTGCCTGAACCCGGCATGCGTGGCGTCGTGCCCCAGCGGCGCGATCTACAAGCGCGAGGAAGACGGCATCGTCCTGATCGACCAGGACAAGTGCCGCGGCTGGCGCATGTGCATCAGCGGTTGCCCGTACAAGAAGATCTACTTCAACTGGAAGAGCGGCAAATCCGAGAAGTGCATCTTCTGCTACCCGCGCATCGAGGCCGGTCAGCCGACCGTCTGCTCGGAAACCTGCGTGGGCCGCATCCGCTACCTCGGCGTGCTGCTGTATGACGCCGACCGCATCCACGAAGTGGCCACCTGCGAGAACGAGCGCGACCTGTACCAGAAGCAGCTGGAAATCTTCCTCGATCCGTTCGACCCGAAAGTGATCGAGCAGGCCCGCAAGGACGGTGTACCGGACAGCGTCATCGAGTCCGCGCAGAAGTCCCCGGTATACAAGCTGGCGATGGACTGGAAACTGGCCCTGCCGCTGCACCCGGAATACCGCACCCTGCCGATGGTCTGGTACGTACCGCCGCTGTCGCCGATCCAGAATGCTGCTGCCGAAGGTCACATCGGCAGCGACGGGGTGATCCCGGACGTCGAGTCCCTGCGCATCCCCGTGCAGTACCTGGCCAACCTGCTGACCGCTGGCGATACCGCCCCGGTGCTGCTGGCCCTCAAGCGCCTGCTGGCCATGCGCGCCTACAAGCGTGCCGAGCACGTGGAAGGCAAGCAGGACCTGGAAGTGCTGAAGAAGGTCGGCCTCTCTGTGAACCAGGTGGAAGAGATGTACCGCTACCTGGCGATCGCCAACTATGAAGACCGCTTCGTCATTCCGACCGCCCACCGCGAGGAAGCGCTGTCGGATGCCTTCGCCGAGCGTTCGGGTTGCGGCTTCAGCTTCGGCAATGGTTGTTCCAGCAACTCCGGCGTGAACCTGTTCGGCGGCAAGGCCGTGGACAAGCGCAACGTCATCCAGACCGTGCAGATACAGGAGTGACCGCCATGACGATCTCAATGGACGGCCATAGCCAATTGCTCAAGCTCAGCGCGTTGCTGCTGGACTACCCTTGCGCCGAGCTGCGTGAGGAGAGTCTGGCGCTGCATGCCCTGATCCGTACCTGCGACCTGCCCGAAGCGCAGCGTGACGGCCTCGCCACGCTGCTCAACGAGCTGTGCCGGGGCGACCTGTTGGACGTGCAGGCGCGCTATGACGGCCTGTTCGAGCGCGGCCGCTCGGTGTCGCTGCTGCTGTTCGAACATGTGCACGGCGAATCCCGTGACCGTGGCCAGGCGATGGTCGACCTGATGGACCGCTACACCCGGGCGGGCCTGGCCATCGACGTCAACGAGCTGCCGGACTACCTGCCGCTGTACCTGGAGTTCCTCGCCCTGCAGGACGCCGAGTCGGCCCGCGTGGGCCTCGCGGAAGTGGCGCATATCCTCGCGCTGCTGGCGCTGCGCCTGGACGAGCGTGACAGCCCTTACGCGGCGGTCTTCCACGGTTTGCTGGATCTGTCCGGCGAGCGGCCTGACCTGAGCGCGCTCAAGCGCGACCGTGATCAGGAAGTACGCGACGACAGCCTGGAAGCCATCGACAAGGCCTGGGAGGAAACCCCGGTGAGCTTCGCCGAGCCCGCCGCCGGTTGCCCGTCCTCCAGCGCGCGGCGGATTTCCTCCGCCGCAGAACAACCCATGCAGTGGGTCGCCCAGCCGGTTCCGCAGATGCAGTACCGGGCGGCCAAAGTAGGAGCCTGAACATGTCCCTCAATCTTCTCGTCTTCGGGGTTTACCCGTACGTTGCGCTGCTCATCTGCCTGGTTGGCAGCTGGGCGCGCTTCGACCTCTCGCAATACACCTGGAAAGCCGGCTCCAGCCAGATGCTGAGCAAGAAAGGCATGCGGGTCTACAGCAACCTGTTCCACGTCGGGGTGCTGTTCATCCTCGCCGGCCACTTCGTCGGCCTGCTGACCCCGCACGCGGTCTATGAGCACCTGATCAGCACCGAGCAGAAACAACTGCTGGCGATGGTCTCCGGTGGCTTCTTCGGCGTCCTCTGCTTCATCGGCCTGACCGGCCTGATCCTGCGCCGCCTGACCAACGACCGTGTCCGCGCCACCGGCAATGCCTCGGACCTGATGATCCTGCTGGTGCTCTACGTCCAACTGATCCTCGGCCTGTCCACCATCGTCGCCTCGACCCATCACCTGGACGGTTCGGTGATGGTGATGCTCGCCAACTGGGCACAATCCATCGTCACCCTGCAGCCGATGGCCGCCGCCGACGCCATCGCGCCGGTATCGCTGGTCTACAAGCTGCACGTGACCCTCGGCCTGACCCTGTTCGTGCTGTTCCCCTTCACCCGTCTGGTGCACATCGTCAGCGCCCCGGTCTGGTACTTCGGCCGCCGCTACCAGGTGGTCCGTACCAAGCGTCGCGCAGTGTGATGAAGCGGCGGATAGCGCTGGTGCGTTATCCGCCCAACCCGAATCTCGAACCCGAAGGGTAGATAACGCCAAAGACGTTACCCGCCATCCGGAGGTGATCGAAATGAGTTGCTCCCACTACGAAGCCAAGGTCGAACACGTCGACCTTCCGAAAATTGAAGTCAACGGTGTCGCCATCGACGAGGGCGAACTGGCCCGCGAGCTGCAATACCATCCCGCTTCCAGCCACGCCGAGGCGCTGTATTCCGCCTGCCGCGCGCTGGTGGTGCGCCAACTGCTGGTGCAACGCGCCGACGCGCTGGGCCTGACTGCCGACGCGGAGGAGGGCGAGGCCCCGGAAGAGGCGCGCATCCGCGCGCTGATCGACCGTGAGGTTGGGGTGCCCGAGGCTGACGAATCCAGCTGCCGCCAGTGGTACGACGCCAACCCGACTCGCCTGACCTCGCCCTGGCGCATGCGCCTGCGCCACGTGCTGCTGGGCTGCGCGCCGGACGACCTGGAAGGTCGCGCCAAGGCCCGCGAACAGGCCGAGGAGCTGCTGGCCGAACTGCGCGAGCACCCTGAACGTTTCGCGGAGAAGGCCATGCGCTTCTCCGACTGCCCGTCGAAAGACGATGGCGGTGATCTGGGCTGGATCGAGCCGGGGCAGACCGTTCCCGAGTTCGAGAAACGCCTGCTGCAACAGCAACCCGGCCTGCTCGGCCATCCGCTGGAAAGCCGCTACGGCCTGCACGTCGTCGAGCTGATCGAGCGCGATGGCGGCGAGCCGCTGGACTTCGCCGAAGCGCGCCCGCGCATCGCCGCTTACCTGCGCGCCCAGGTGCTGCAGCGTGCGGTCAGCCAGTACATCAGCGTACTGGCGGGCGAGGCCCGGATCGACGGTTTCGTCTTCGACGGCGCGGAGAGTCCGCTGGTGCAGTGAACCGGTTCCGGGCCCCTCTCTCCCGACCTTCCCTCCCCAAGGAGGGAGGGGCTTCGGAAACGGATACGAATATCGGTCCTCGTGCCCTGGGGCATGGGGATCGGCTGGAGTGGAACACCATGTCCGAATGGATCGACGGCCAAGGCCGCAAGATCGACTACCTGCGCCTGTCGGTGACTGACCGCTGCGATTTTCGCTGCGTCTACTGCATGGCCGAGAACATGCGCTTCCTGCCACGCCAGCAGGTGCTGACCCTGGAAGAGATCGAACGGGTGGCGCGAATTTTCGTCGAGCGCGGCGTGAAGAAGCTGCGCCTCACCGGCGGCGAACCGTTGGTGCGCCCCGGCATCGTCCACCTGTGCGAGCGGCTGGCCGCGCTGCCCGGCCTGCGCGAACTGTGCATGACCAGCAACGGCTCGCAGCTCAGCCGGCTTGCGGGCGATCTGTACAGCGCCGGCCTGTCGCGTCTCAACATCAGCCTCGACACCCTGGACCCGCAGCGCTTCGCCGCCATCACCCGCACCGGCCGCCTGGAGCAAGTCCTGCGGGGTATCGACGCCGCGCAGGACGCCGGTTTCGAGCATATCAAGCTGAACTGCGTGGTGATGAAGGGCCGTAATGCCGACGAAGTGCCGGCCCTGGTGGACTACGCCATCGCCCACGGGCTGGACATCAGCTTCATCGAGGAAATGCCCCTGGGCCAGGTTGGCCGTGCGCGCGAGGAAAGTTTCTGCTCCAGCGACGAGGTTCGTGCGCTGATCGCCGAGCGCCATGAACTGCTGGACAGCGCCGAGCACAGCGGCGGCCCGGCTCGCTACGTGCGCCTGGCGCAGCATCCGGGCACGCGCATCGGCTTCATCTCGCCGCACTCGCACAACTTCTGCGCCACCTGCAACCGCCTGCGCCTGACCGCCGAAGGCCGCCTGCTGCTGTGCCTGGGCCACGAGAACTCCCTGGACCTGCGCGGCCTGCTGCGCCGCCATCCGCTGCACGACGAACCGATTCTCGACGCCTTGCAAGGCGCCCTGCAGCGCAAGCCGGCACGCCATGAGTTCAGTGTCGGCGACGTGCAGGTGCTGCGCTTCATGAACCTCAGCGGCGGCTGATCGATCCTCCCGTGGCGGGTCTTGCGCCCGCCTTTTGCCTTGCGTCCTTTCCCTCTTGGCCCCGCCCAGACCCACGCCTGGAGCGGGGCTTCGTCTATAGGGCGGGGAGGGCCCTGCGACGACGAAGACGGATGCCATGCCGACCGGACAAAAGAAAAGGCCCCAGCGACATGAGCGTATCGCGGGGCCTTGGGCTAGCTGCCAAGTTGAACCGTGGAATCTACGGAAATCATGGGAATGAACTGTTCGACTCCTCCTAGGATTGGCTTGGGACACGTCCAGCCTAAGGCTATCGACCGGCTGCCGACATTCCCCGGAAGGAGTAGCGGCGGGGCAGAAAAAGAGAGTGTGCCGGACAGTCGCAGGGCGATTGACGTTATGTACTTTTTAGTCCAGATTGGATTTTAAGTTTATGCGCCTTGCGCGCACGGACGAACAACAACAAGACGGTCGCCTGGGTGAGAGCAAGGCAATGCTGCTGCGGCGTGCCGCACCGCAACCCCGGACGAGCCAGGCTCTTCCACTACGCACTGCCCATGACGTACCGGCGGCACGGCTGCCGGCTCACCCGACCACGCCACGGAGTTCATCGATGAATCGCAAAGCCCTGCTGGGCGGCCTGCTGCTGGCCACCTTCGCCACCTTCTCCCATGCTGACGACAA
The DNA here is from genome assembly GCF_054720805.1 of Pseudomonas sp. MT3. Classification (NCBI taxonomy): domain Bacteria; kingdom Pseudomonadati; phylum Pseudomonadota; class Gammaproteobacteria; order Pseudomonadales; family Pseudomonadaceae; genus Pseudomonas; species Pseudomonas sp. MT3. Next base: position 137,029 of record NZ_JBTVPY010000003.1, on the reverse strand, counting down.
GCCGCTGCGCATCGGTATCGAGGCGGCCTATCCCCCCTTCGCCTACAAGACTCCCGAAGGCGGCATCGCCGGCTTCGACTACGACATCGGCAATGCCCTGTGCGAGCAGATGAAGCGCAAGTGCCAGTGGATCGAGCAGGAGTACGACGGCCTGATCCCCTCGCTGAAGGTGCGCAAGATCGACGCCGCGCTGTCGTCCATCACCATCACCGACGAGCGCAAGCGCTCGGTGGACTTCACCCACAAGTACTACTTCACCCCGGGCCGCCTGGTGATGAAGGAAGGCTCGCCGCTGGACGAGCAGTTCAGCCAGCTCAAGGGCAAGAACATCGGCGTGCAGCGCGGCTCCACCGCCGACCGTTTCGCCACCGAAGTGTTGGGCAAGGCCGGCGCCAACGTGGTGCGCTACACCAGCCAGGACGAGATCTATCTGGACCTGGTCGCAGGCCGCCTGGAGGGCACTTTCGCCGACTCCATCCCGCTGGAGATCGGCTTCCTGCAGACCGAACGCGGCAAGGACTACGCCTTCATCGGCCCGGAGTTCAAGGACCCGAAATACTTCGGCGAGGGCGCCGGTATCGCGGTGCGCAAGGGCAACACTGAGCTGGTCGGCCAGCTCAACGCTGCCATCGATGCGCTGCGAGCCAATGGCAAGTACAAGGAAATCGAGGGCAAGTACTTCAAGAGCGATATCTACGGGGATTGATCTATTCGCCGTATTGCAGGAAAGGCCGCCTTCGGGCGGCCTTTTGTTTTTCTTTCGTAGCGAGCTTGCTCGCGAACCCTGATTGGCAATGTGCCGTGCGCTTCGCGAGCAAGCTCGCTCCTACAGGTCAGCTCCGGTGTTTCCGCCTGCGTAGGAGCGGACTCCGTCCGCGATCGGTAATGTGCCGTGCTTCGCGAGTAAGCTCGCTCCTACAGGTGAGGGGCTGCGTAGCTCTTGTAGGAGCGAGCTTGCTCGCGAACCCGTACGAAAGGCGAGGGCGTTCAGACCTCCTCCTTCAGCTCCTTCAAATGCTTGTAAACCGTCGCCCGCCCCATGTTCAGCACGTTGGCCACATAGTTCGCCGCGCTCTTGCCCTTGAACGCCCCCTCGGCGTGCAGGGCCAGGACCAGTTCGCGCTTGTGGTCGCGGCTGAGGGTGGACAGGCTCAGCTGGCGCTGCTGCAGCCAGCCATGCAGGAAGGTGTTGATGCGCTCCTGCCAGTCGTCGCGGAACAGTGCGTCCGGCTGGGGGATCAGCTTGTTCGAGGAGAGGAACAGGTCCAGCGCCGCCTTGGCGGTTTCGAACAGGGTGATGTTGAGGTTGATGCACAGCACTGCCAGCGGCTCGCCCTTGCCGTCGCGCAGCACGGTGCTGATGGAGCGGATCTTCTGCCCGTCCCAGTTGAGCTTCTCGTAGGGGCCGATGTTGCGCTCGTCGCTGCTGCCTTCGAGCATGTCTTCCAGCGCCGAGTCGTCGCCGATCTCGCGCTTGGAGATGTTGTTCGCCAGGTAGGCCACGCGCTGGTTGCGCAGGTCGTGGATGACCACCTCCGCGTGGGGGAAGAACAGGGTGGCGATGGCGTCGGCGATTGCCTTGTAGTTGTCCAGCGGGTCTGCGGCGGTCATGGGCAAGGCTCTTTGGCGGTGGGGCCGGGCGGGCGCTGGCGAGTGTGCCGCAAGCGCCCGCGGGCTGTCACGGTCAGTTCTGCAACAGACGCGCCGGCGACAGCATCTCGGCGCTCAGGCCGTGGCGCGCCAGGTGCTCGGGTAGCGTCTCGCCACGGACCAGAGCGGCGCTGGCCTCGCCCATCGCCGCCGAGGTCTGGATACCGTAGCCGCCCTGGCCGGCCACCCAGTAGAAGCCGGGCGTGGCTGGATCGAAGCCGGACACCAGATCGCCGTCGGCGAAGAATGAACGCAGGCCGGCCCAGGTGTGGCTCGGTCGGCGGATGCTGAGGGTGGTGTGTTCCTCGATCTGGTAGATGCCCAGGGCGATGTCCAGCTCTTCGGGCTGTACGTCGTGGGGATCCACTGGATCGGCGTTGGCCGGCGAGCCGAGCAGCATGCCGGCGTCGGGCTTGAAGTAGAAGGATTCGTCCAGGCTCACCAGCACCGGCCAGGCGTGGCTGTCGACGCCCTCCGGCGGGCTGAACAGGAAGGCGGCACGGCGCTTGGGCGTCAGGCCCAGCGGGGTGACGCCGGCCATCTCGGCGATCTTGTCGCACCAACTGCCGGCGGCGTTGATCAGCACTGGCGCGCGGTAGCTCTGGTGGGTGCAGCGGACTTCCCAGGCACCATCGACGCGGCCGATGGCCAGGACTTCGCTGTCCAGGTGGAGGCTGCCGCCGTTGCGGCGGATGCCTCGCAGGTAGCCTTGCAGCAGGCCGTCGGTGTCGATGTCGGCGGCGCTGGGGTCGATCATCGCGCCGTGGACCTTCTCGCGGCGCAGCACCGGGACGATGGCGCAGGCCTCGTCGGCACCCAGCAGGCGCATATCCGGCACGCTGGCGCGGGCGCTTTCGTACTGGCGCTGGAGCTCTTCCGGGTTGCCTTCGAAGTCCACGGTCATCTCGCCACGCGGGGTGAGGATCGGATGTTCGGCGAAGCCCTCGGGCGGGTTGTCGAAGAACTCACGGCTGGCGGCGGTCAGCGCGCGGACTTGCGGCGTGCCGTAGGCCACGGTGTAGAGCGCCGCCGAACGGCCGGTGGAGTGGTAGCCGGCATGGGCTTCGCGCTCCAGCACGGCGACCTTGCCGTGACGGGAGAGGAAGTAGCCGGTGGAGGCGCCGGCGATGCCGCCACCGATGATGAGGAAGTCGACTTCGATCATGTTTCTCTCCGGCTCAAGCGTTCTGACGTTGGAGTTGGTAGAGCGCATTGGCCAGGGCGACATCTTCCAGGCCCAGGCCGATGGAGCGGAAGAAGGCATGGCGCTGGTAGTCCGGCTTGGCGGCCTGGCCGCTGACCAGTTCCGGCAGGTCGCCACGGAGGGCGCCGTCCCAATTGTGCTCGTCGCGGGCCAGGCGCATCTCGCCGGCGGAAGCCGGGGTGGTGGCGCGGTAGTCGCAGTAGACGTCCATCTGCGCCAGCGATTGCGGCGGCACTTCGTGGGCGCGGGCGACGTTGGTGCTGATAGAGGTGATCAGCGCCGATTTGGTGAGGATCGCCGGGTCCAGCACCGGGGTGCCGGAGGAGGTGCAGAGCAGCACCACGTCGGCATCGGCCACGGCGGCCTCGACGCTGGCGGCGGCTTCGGCGCGGGTGTCGATGGCGTCGAACTGGGCCAGCACGCCGGCGTTCAGGTTCGGCGAGTAGACGCGGATGCTCTGCCAGTCGCGCAGGCCGGCGGCATAGCGCAGGTGCGCACGGGCCACCGGGCCGCTGCCGATGATGGCCAGGCGTTTGGCAGCGGGGGGCGCCAGTTCCTGCACGGCCAGGGCGGTGGTGGCGGCGGTGCGTGCGATGGTCAGGCTGCCGGCGTCGCACAGCAACAGTGGCTGGCCGGTCTCCATCGACATCAGCAGGCTCCACGCGGTGACCAGCGACTTGGGCTGGCGCACGATGTAGGGCGAGGTCTTCACGCCGTAGACCTTCTGCGAGGCCAGCACGCCCAGGTAGTTGATGAAGTCGCCGCCGCCGTTGGGAAACTCCACCAGTTGCTGCGCCGGCTGCACGGCACCGCCGGCGGCCAGCTCGGCGAACATGTCGCGCATCGCCTGGAGCACATCGACCCGTTCGAGCAAGCGTTCGGCTTCGGCCTGGTTGAGCGTGAGGGGCGTGGCGGCGGGCATGGCGGGACTCCAGATTTGGATTAATTTTTCCATTCTGGACTCTGTTGTATCGATCGACAAGGGCGGATGGTCGGAGACGCTGCTTTTTGTCCTCCGGCGGCCCTAGGTTATGTCGTGAGGCGCTTCGCAGGGTTGAAGCGGTGGAGGTGCTGGTTCGCGAGCAAGCTCGCTCCTGCAAGGGGTAGCGCCCAACGAAAAAGGCGAAGCCGGGTGGCTTCGCCTTTCTCTGTCATCAACAGAAGGTGGTGCAACAAGCGATCAGTGCTTGCGCGGTACCGGCTTGAGCAGCTCGGTGGGCGGCATTTCGCAGTTGATCTTGCGGCCCAGCAGTTCCTCGATCGGCGGCAGGGCGAAGGCATCGTCTTCGCCGGCGAAGCTGATGGAGGTACCGGTGGTGCCGGCGCGGCCGGTACGGCCGATGCGGTGCACGTAGTCGTCCGGGTCTTCGGGCAGGGTGAAGTTGATCACGTGGCTGATGCCGTCGACGTGGATGCCGCGACCGGCGACGTCGGTGGCGACCAGGACGCGGATCTTGCCTTCACGGAAGCCCTCCAGGACCTTGATGCGCTTGTGCTGCGGCACGTCGCCGGACATCTGGGCGGCGCTGATGCCGTCCTTGGTCAGGCGTTCCTCGATGCGGCGCACCTCGTCCTTGCGGTTGGCGAAGACCATCACGCGGGTCCAGTCGTTCTGCGCGATCAGGTTGTACAGCAGCTTGTACTTGTCACTGCCGGCCACGGCGTAGACGTGCTGCTCGACGGTGTCGCTGGCGACGTTCTCCGGCTCGATCTCGACGATGGCCGGGTCGACGGTCCACTGCTTGGCCAGGTTCATCACGTCGTCGGTGAAGGTGGCGGAGAACAGCAGGGTCTGGCGCTCGCCCTTGTACGGGGTCTGGCGGATGATCTGGCGGACCTGGGGGATGAAGCCCATGTCGAGCATGCGGTCGGCTTCGTCCAGCACCATCACCTCGACCATGTCCAGGTGCACCTCGCCGCGCTGGTTGAAGTCCAGCAGGCGGCCAGGGGTGGCGACCAGGATGTCGCAGAAGCGCGATTCCAGGGTGCGCAGCTGCTTGTCGAAGTCCATGCCGCCGACGAAGCTCATGACGTTCAGACCGGTGTACTTGGCCAGGCCGATGGCGTCGTTGGCGATCTGCACCACCAGCTCGCGGGTGGGGGCGATGATCAGCGCGCGCGGCTCGCCCATGTAGCGCTCTTTCGGCGGCGGGGTCTGCAGCAACTGGGTGATGATCGAGATGAGGAACGCGGCGGTCTTGCCGGTGCCGGTCTGGGCGCGGCCGATGGCGTCCTGGCCACGCAGGGTGAAGCCCAACACCTGCGCCTGGATCGGCGTGCAGTAGGGGAAGCCCAGGTCATGGATGGCGTGCATCAGGCGCGGGTCGAGGTTGAAGTCGTGGAAACGCGTCTTGCCTTCGGCCGGCTCCACCACGAAGTCTTCCAGCTTCCAGTTGTCCACCACCGGCGGGCGCGGCTTGCGCTCGCGGCGCGGTTTGTCGGCCCTGGGCTCGCGCGGCTTGTCGGTGCGTTCGGTCTTTTCGCCGCGTTCGGCTTTCTCGGAGCGCTCGGCGCGGGGCTTGCCGCCCTTCGGGCCACGGGCCGGCTTCTCGGCGGACTCGCTCTGGGGGCGTGGATTGCGCGGTTTGCGCGGACGCTTCTCACCGCTCTGGGCGGGCTCGGAGGCAGCGGGGGCGGGGGCTGCCGGCGTGGCGACGGGCTGCTCGCCCTCGCCTTTGCTGAAGATTTTCTTGAGTGCTTTGAGCACGGTGGTCTCGTACTGGTTAAGGAATGAACGGCCGCCAGTGTAATGCAAGATGCCCGCAGGGCGAAGTGCCACAGGATTTCCCGGGCTTGACGGCCAGGATGAATGCCGTTTCGGCGCCATTGCGCCGAAGTGGCGGTGGGCCTCAGGGCAACGTGTCCAGCAGCAACCGGCGCACGTTGCCGCCCATGATGGCGGCGATGTCCGGCTGGCTGAAGCCGGCTTCCGCCAGCCCCTGGGTCAACTGGGCCAGGCCGCTGGTGTCGAAGGGCGCATGTACTGCGCCGTCGAAGTCCGAGCCCAGCGCGATGTGTTCGACGCCAACCTTGTCGGCGGCGTAGCGGATGGCCTTGACGATGGCCTGGACCGAGGTATCGCACACGGCGCCGTCCCAGTAGCCGATGCCGATTACCCCGCCGGTGGCGGCGATGCGCTGCAGATGGGCGTCGGTCAGGTTGCGGATGCCGGGGCAGGTGCCCTCGACGCCGGTGTGGGACACCAGCACCGGCCGCGTGGCGATGGCCAGTACGTCGTCGATCAGGGCGCGGGAGGCGTGCGCCAGGTCCACCAGCATCTTCTTGTCTTCCAGGCGGGCGATCACCTTGCGGCCGAAGGGCGTCAGGCCGCCCTTTTGCAGGCCGTGGGCGGAGCCGCCGACTTCGTTGTCGAAGAAGTGGGTCAGGCCCATGATGCGGAAGCCCGCGTCGTACATGCGATCGAGGTTGTCCAGCTTGCCCTCCAGCGGATGCAGCCCCTCGGTGGCGAGCACGGCGGCGAGCTGGTTCGGGTCCTTGTTCCAGGCGGCGAGATAGCGGGCGAGGTCGGCCCGGCTGCGCACCAGGGTCAGCTTGCCCTGGCTGCCGGCGGCGGCGTCTTCGAGCATCCTGCCCTGGTAGAGGGCGCGCTCGAGCAGGCTGGTCCAGGTCGCGCGCGGCCAGCGCTGGGCGATGATCAGCGGGGTGATGTTGTCGCTGTCGGCGCCGTTGCGCTTGTAGTTCAGGCCACGCGGGGTCTTGGTAACGGTGGAGAACACCTGCAGGCCGACATGGCCTTCCAGCAGGCGCGGCAGGTCGCTGTGGCCGTAGTCGTGGCGCTCCAGCAGGTTGCGGTTCCAGAGCAGGGCGTCGTCGTGCAGGTCGGCAACGAACAGGGTCTTGTGCAGGGCGGTTGCGGCGTCGGAGGCGGGGTAGGGCGGCGGTGCGGCCACCGTGTTCATCTTGCGGTCGAAGTACCCCGGCAGGTTGAAGAATATCCCCAGGCCAACGGCCACCAGCAATAGCAACGCGATCAGGATTTTGCGCATCTCAGCTTCCAGGCTGTCTTGTTCCAGTGCGGCGACTCTAGCAAAGGCGGGGACTGGCAGGGGCGGGAAATCCGCGCGAGGTTGGCGCCTGCGGCGTCATCCCACCAGGCGGTTGCGGCCTTCCTGCTTGGCCTGGTAGAGCGCGCTGTCGGCGCGCAGGATCAGGCTCTGCAGGTTCTCCAGGTAATCCATCTGGGCCAGGCCCAGCGATACGGTGACACCCGGCAGTGCACCGACTGGCGAGTAGAAGGAGCCGATCTGCTCCAGGCTCTGGCGCAGCCGGTTGCCGATACGCCGGGCTTCTTCCACGGCGATTTCCGGGAGCAGGATGACGAACTCTTCGCCGCCATAGCGAGCCATGCTGTCCTTGGGCCGCAACTGGCTGCGCAGGGTGTGGGCGACCAGGCAGAGGGCGTAGTCGCCGGCCAGGTGGCCGTGCTCGTCGTTGTAGTCCTTGAAGTGGTCGACATCCAGCATGAGCAGGCACAGCGGTTGTTCGTTGAAGGCGCAGCGGGTGCTTTCGCGGTCGTAGATGTGTTCCAGCCAGCGCCGGTTGAACAGCCCGGTCAGGGTGTCGATGTTGGCGTTCTGTTCGGTGTCGAGGATGATCCGGTTGCCCTGGCGGACCCGCTCGCAAAGGACGCCGAGGAGGTTCTGCATCACCTGCGGGGCTTGCTGGAAGAGACTGATCAGGGCTTCGCGGTGCAGGCGCAGGACGGTGGTCGGCTCGGTGGCGACCACGTAGGCGGAAGGATGATCGTTGTCGATGAAGCTGATCTCGCCGGCGCAGTCGCCAGGGTTGAGGGCGGTTACCGGTTGGTTGTCGAGCGAGCCGAGGTACACCTTCAACTGCCCGTGCAGGACCATATAAAGGAAGTGGTTGCGGTTGAAGGGCGAGAGGAGGATTTCACCGGCTTCCAGCTCGCAGGCGCGGAAATCCTTCAGCAGCTGTTGCAGGCTGGCCACGGCCACGTTCTGGAACAGGCGAAGGTGCTGCAGTTGCTGGATATCCTCCTTCCACTGCGCGGCTTTCATGGTGCGGCGGAGGCGGGGACGGGGATGATGATGTGCACGACTGACTCTCCCTGTAGTCCATTACGCACATTGAGCCATCAGTATTAATCAGATTTGGATACTGGCAATCTGGCGCCATGCCGGGCCGACCGGCGGTCGGCCCGGCGCTTCATCAGCTTTCCAGCCACTCGATATGGATCGCGTAGCCGCCCAGCCGGTCGGCCAGCGCCGCCCGTGAGTCCGGGGTGAGGCGGCCGATGCTCAGGCGCGCCTTCTGCCCGTGGCGGTCGTCGGCGACGACCTCGACGGCCGGTCGCGGCTCCAGATGGCGGACTTCGTCCTCCAGGACGCGGCGGATGGCATCCAGGCGCAGCGCGGGCTTGAAGGTCTTGCCCACGGCGGTGACCGGGATGGCGTCCAGCAGCCAGACGTCCTTGGGCACCGCCGCGCGCTCGGGCACGTGTTGCGCGGCGTGCTCCAGCAGTTCCGCCTCGCTCGCCCGCATGCCTGGCTTGAGCTGGATGTACACCACCGGCAGTTCGCCGGCCTTCAGGCACGGCTTGCCCACGGCGGCGGCCATTGCCACGGCGGGGTGGCGGTGCAGGGCTTCCTCGATCATCTGCGGGTCGATGTTGTGGCCGCCGCGGATGATCAGGTCCTTGCTGCGCCCGGTGAGCCAGATGTAGCCGTCGGCGTCGATGCGCCCCAGGTCGCCGGTGTTGAACCAGTCGCCGTCGACCCAGATGTCCTTGTTCTTGCTGGCCTGCAGGTAGCCCTTGAACACGGTCGGGCCGCGCAGGCAGAGTGTGCCGATCTCGTCCACGGTGGCGTCGCGCAGGTACTGGCCAGCGGCATCGAGGATCACCGACTTGAGCTGGCAATAAGGCAGGCGCAGGCCGATGGAGCCGGGGCGCCGCTCGCCACCGCGCGGGTTGCAGCTGGTGCCACAGGTGCCTTCGGTCATGCCGTAGCCTTCGATGATTTTCAGCCCCGTCTTGGCTTCGAACTGGCGGATCAGCTCCACCGGCATCGGCGCCGCGCCGCACAGGGCGAAGCGCAGGCTGGTCAGGTCGTGACCCTCGCTGGGGACCTGGAGCAGGGCGGCGAAGATGGTCGGCACGCCGCTGAAACTGGTGACCCGGTAGCGCTCCACCAGCTTCCAGAAGTCCTGGATCAGCGTCGGGTTGCGGTAGCCCTGCGGGCCGGCCAGCAACACCTGGGCGCCGCGCATGAAGGGCGCAAGGCCGGTGACCATCACGCCGTTGACGTGGAACAGCGGCAGGCCACAGAGCAACACATCATGACCGTCGTAGTCGGCGTTCAGCCCCATGATCTCGGCCATTGCCACCTCGTTGAAGTGGCTGTGCGGCGCCAGCTTCGGCGTGCCGGTGGTGCCGCCGGTATGGAAGTAGGAGGCGACTTCGTCCGGGTCGATCACCCGGCCGCTTTCCAGGTGATCGTCCGGGCACTGGGCGAGCAGCTCGTCGAAGTCCAGCACGCCGTCCGGCAGCGCGCCGCGTTGGGCCTTGAGCGCCGAGCGCTGCGGTTCGGGCAGCAGGTTGGCGAGGTCGACGGTGACGATGGCGTTGAGTTCCGGCAGCTCGTCGCGCAGGGCGGCGACCTTGTCCCACAATTCTCCGCCAGAAGAAAGCCCCGTGCCGGGGAAGGGCGCCAGGGTCACCAGCACGCGGGAGTCGGCGGCGCGTACCAGTTCGGCGATGTGCTCGGGGTCGAGCAGCGGGTTGATCGCGTTGACGATCCCCGCCGCTTCGCCGCCCCAGATCACGTAGTGGGTCTGCGGCAGGTTCGGCAGCAGGAAGGACACAGAATTGCCCGGCCGCACGCCGAGGCGGTGGAAGGCATTCGCCGCCTGGGTGACGCGAGCGAACAGCTCGGCGTAGCTGATGCGCAGCGGCTCTTCGGCGGCCGAGCCCTGCAGCAGGAAGCTCAGGGCGGTGTCCGGGCCGAAGCGCTCAGCCGAGCGGCGCAGCAGTTCATAGGTGCTGGAAGGCAGGTTGCGTTCTTCCAGAGGTATGGATTCCAGTGCCTGTACATCGCGCAGGCTGGCAATGGGAGCATTCATGTTTCTTATTGTTCTCCGTGACGGGATGAGGGCCGCGGGTGCGCCATGCCCGCGAGGAGACGCGGCGCAGCTCCGGCGAACGGGACCACTGCGGTGAAAGTGCCACGGGAGGCACGGGCGAACAGTTGTCTTTTTGTAGTCCGCGCCGGGTGGCGTTTTGACGCAGTGGCGTCTGCAGTCAGCCTGATGCTGGTCATCCCGGACGATGCGGCGATTTTTCCAGCATGGGGTTCGACTCCCGGAGGATTCCTCATGCGTGCCTTCCAACAGATTCCGCTGTTGCTCGAACGCGGCGGCAAACGTTCCCTGCAGCAGCAGGTAGCGGACCAGCTGCGCGGCAAAGTGCTCGGGGGCGTGCTGAGGCCGGGCCAGCAACTGCCGTCGATCCGTGAACTCGCGCAGTCCCTCGGCGTAGCGCGCAATACCGTGTTGCTGGCCTACGAGCGGCTGTGCAGCGAGGGCTATATCGTCAGTCGTGGTACCCGCGGCACGTTCGTTGCCGATCCCCTGCCGGATCGCAGCCTGTCGGTCTGTCGCCTGTTGCCGCGTACCCCGGTGGGGCAGCGCCCGGACCTGCCGGGGTTCCTGCCGGGGATGCGCCAGCCGCTGCCGGTTTCCCCCGGGGTGACGCCGGAGGAGATACGCGCCGCGGTCGAGCTGGACTTCAGCCTGGGGCGCCCCTCGGCGGAGCTGTTCCCCCGCGACGCCTGGTTCAAGTCGTCGATCCAGCTGGCCCGCAGCCAGCCACGCTACCTGACCGACTATGCGCCGTCGGCGGGCGACCCCGACCTGCGCGCGGCTCTGGTCGCGCATCTGGGCCGTGCGCGCGGCATCAGTTGCAGCGTCGAGGACGTGCTGATCGTCTCGGGCATCCAGGAGGCGCTGAGCCTGGTGGTGTCGCTGTTTCCGCACCATCATCGACACCCGGTGGTGATCGAGAATCCCGCCTATGCCGGCGCCTGCAACCTGTTCGCCTACCATCGCTGGGAGATGCTGCCGGTGCCGGTGGACGAGCAGGGGTTGTGTGTCGGGGAATTGCCCGAGCGCCCCTGTTCCCTGGTCTATGTCACCCCCTCGCGGCACTACCCGCTAGGCATGACGCTGTCCCTGGAGCGTCGCCGCGCGCTGCTCGAATGGGCCGGCCGCCAGGGCGCCTATGTGTTGGAGGACGATTACGACGGCGACTTCCGCTACCAGCGCGTGCCGTTGCCGGCCCTCAAGGCCTTCGACAGCGAGCGGGTGATCCACCTGGGGACCTTTTCCAAGAGCCTGGGCGCCAGCCTGCGCCTGGGCTACATGGTTTGCCCGCCGTCGCTGCGCGAGCCGCTGGTGCGAGCCAAGGCGCTGCTCAATCATGCCTGCCCCTGGCTGCCCCAGGCGGTGCTGGCCGACTTCCTCACCGGTGGCGTCTATGCCGAGCATCTCCGGCGGGTGCGTGGGGAGTACCGGCGCCGTCGCGACTGCCTGATGGCCGCGCTGGAGCGCCTGTTTCCGGGGAGCCGGTTCAGCGGCGTGGATTGCGGCATGCACCTGTGCTGGCGGTTGCCGCCGCAGGCGCCGCCGGCGCGGGAGCTGGCGCGGGCCTGCCGTGAGGCGGACATCTGGCTCTATACCCTGGACCAGGCCGCGGTGGTCGGTCCGGGGCTGGAAGCGCTCAGCGAGCGCATGCTGCTGCTCGGCTATGCGGCGCTGTCGCTGGACAGCATCGCCGACGGGGCGCGCCGCATCGGCCAGATCGCCGCGCGCCTGTAGCGGCGGAGGGGCCTTGTACCCCTGTGCGGCACGCCGCTTGTACCCATTCGAGGGGTGGGCAGGTCGATACCCTGAGTGCAGTTCATTAGCCCAGGTGACTGCACCATGCACAGCTTCCGATCCGTTTCGGTCAGCGGCCTGTTACCGCTGGTCCTCTGTCTCGCCCCCGGCCTGGCTGGCGCCGACGAACCCATAGACGCCGCCCGGCTGTTCCAGGAGAACTGCACGACCTGCCACAGCGCCGACCGTGGCGGCTACATCGCGCCGGCGCTCAACAGCACAGCGCTGAATTCCAGCGAAACCGCCCTGCGCTCGATGATCATGCTCGGCATCCCCGACACCCTGATGCCGCCGTGGCACGGCGTGCTCAGCGACGAGCAGATCCGCGCGCTGGCGCACTACATCAAGACCACCCCGCGGGACAATCCGCAATGGACGCTGCAGGACATCCGCGATTCGCTGGAGGTCCTGGTCGACGAATCGAAGCTGCCGGACAAGCCGGTCTACGACGGCGACGTGCGCGACCTGATGGCGATCATGCAGCGCGGCCGCTACGGCAAGGCCCCGGCCGCGCGGGTGGTGTTCTTCGATGGCAAGACCAACAAGCAGGTGGGCGAGGTACCCACCGACTATGCGCCGCACATCCTCGACTATGACCCGGTCAATCCGCGCTGGGGCTACCTGAAGACCGACACCTCGGAAATCTACAAGATCGACCTGTACTCGCTGAAGGCGGTGCGCAAGGTCAAGGCCGGGTTGAGCGGGCCATCCATCGCGGTGTCCGCGGATGGCCGCTATCTGCTGTCCGGTTCCTTCTCGCCGGGCATCGTCACCCTGTTCGACGCTCGCACGCTGGAGCCGCTGAGCCGCGTCGAACTGCGCGGCAAGGACTACGACGGCAAGCAGGTGGAGTCGGCCTCGAGCATGGTCATCGCCAGCCCGTTGGACAATACCTTCGCCATCGCCGTGCGGCAGACCGGGCAGGTCTGGATTCTCGACCCGAGCAGGCCGCAGGAGCCGATCGTCACCCGGATCGAGAAGGTCGGCCGCTTCGTCCACGACGCCTTCCTCTCCGCGGACCGCCGCTACATGTTCCTGGCCGACTACGTGGGCAACGCCTTCGCGGTGGTCGACCTGAAGGAGCGCAAGCTGGTCAAGACCATCGCCGGCGGTTGCCAGCCGCACGTCGGCTCCGGTGCGATCACCGAGATCAAGGGCCGCCAGGTGGCCTTCGGCACCAACATCGGCACCTGCGACAAGGGCGATGTGGTGACCGTGTGGGACGCCCGGACCTTCGAGACGATCAAGCAGATCCCGGTATCCGGCGCCACCGAGTCGCCTGCCGCCCACCCCGATGCGCCCTATGTCGCGGTCGATGTGGTGAGCAAGGACAGCCGCGCCCGGCGTGTCGAGCTGATCGACAAGAACACCCTGAGCGTCGCCAAGACCATCGAGGCCGATGGCCACCTGTACTTCCCCGAATACACCCGTGACGGCAAGTACCTCTACATCAGTGGCGGCTACAGCGGCGACCGCCTGCACATCTACGACAGCCACAGCCTCGAGGAGGTCGCCAGCTATCCCCTGGAAACCCCGGCCGGGATCTTCTCCCGCGCCCGCACCGAGTGGGGCACCGTCGGGCTGCAGGCGCAGGCCAAGAGCGGCAAACCCTGATTCCCTGAAGGAGAACTTCCATGCGTGGACTATCTGTGGGCGCTGTCATGGCCGCCCTCCTGCTGAGCGGCGCGGCCAGCGCCGCCGATGAAATGCAGGCCCTGCTGCCGTTGTGTTCCAGCTGCCACGGTGCGGCGGGCGTCAGCGTGGCGCCGAACTTCCCCAACCTGGCCGGGCAGCGCGACGTCTATCTGCGCAAGCAACTGCAGGATTTCCGCAGCGGCGCGCGCAAGGACCCGGTGATGTCGCCCGTCGCCGCCGGCCTGACGGATGCGCAGATCGAGGCGGCGGTACGTTACTACACCGGGCAGAAGCCGTGAGGCCACGCGGCGCGCCGTTCCTGCTGCTGGCCGTGGCGGCCGCAGGGGCGCTCGCCGCTCCCCCCTGTTGCGGGCCGCAGCGCGCCGCCGCCCTGGAGCAACTGCTGCGCCAGGACTGCGGCGCCTGCCACGGCATGACCCTGCGCGGCGGGCTGGGGCCGGCGCTGCTTCCCGAAGCGCTGGCGGGCAAGCCGGACGCGCTGCTGCGCGGCACCGTGCTGGACGGCCGCCCCGGCACGCCGATGCCGGCCTGGCGCGGCCTGTTGAACGAAGCGGAGGCGGACTGGCTGGTTCGCCGACTCAGACTAGGAACACCCCCATGAAATCACTCCTGATACTCCTCGGCCTCTGCCTGCTGCTGGGCGCCGTCCAGCACGGTGCCGCGCAGGAACGCGGCACCGGCGACCTGGCGCTGGTGGTCGAGCGGGCCAGCGGCAGCCTGCAACTGCTGGACACCAGCGCCCGTACCAGCCTGGGGCGCATCGAAGGGCTGGGCGATCTGTCGCATGCCAGCCTGGTCTACTCGCGGGACCAGCGGCATGCCTTCGTATTCGGCCGCGACGGCGGGCTGAGCAAGGTCGACCTGCTGAGCAGACGCGTCGTGGCGCGCGTCCAGCAGGCCGGCAACAGCATCGGCGGCGCGATCTCCCAGGATGGCCGCTGGGTGGTGGTGGCCAATTACCAGCCCGGTGGCGTCCGGGTATTCTCCTCGCGGGACCTGAGCCTGCGGGCCGACATTCCGGCCACCTATGCCGAGGGGCAGCGGGCCAAGGTGGTCGGCATCGCCGATGTCCCGGGCGTGGGGTTCGCCTACAGCCTGTTCGAAGCCGGGGAAATCTGGCTGACCGACCTGAGCGATCCGCAGGCCCCGCGGACCCGCCGGTTCAAGGCCGGCGACCGGCCCTACGACGGCCTGGTCAGCCCCGATGGCCGCTGGTACGTCGCCGGCCTGTTCGGCGAACCGGGTGTCGCCGTGCTCGACCTCTGGCATCCCGAGCGGGGCGTGCGCAAGGTGCTGCAGCGCCATGTCCCGGACGATCCGCAGCGGCCGGTCTACAAGATGCCGCACCTGCGCGGCTGGGCGATGGCCGGCGACTACGCCTTCCTGCCCGCCATCGGCCGGCATGAGCTGGTGGTCCTGCGGGTGTCCGACTGGAGCGAGGTGTCGCGCATCCCGCTGGCCGGCCAGCCGGTGTTCGCCGTGGTCCGTCCGGACCAGCGCCAGGTCTGGGTCAACTTCGCCCTGCCGGACAACGACCGGGTCCAGGTCATCGATGTCGACAGCCTCAAGGTGATCGACAGCCTGCGGCCCGGCAAGGCGGTGCTGCACCTGGAGTTCTCGCCGCGCGGTGAGCAGCTCTGGCTGTCCGCGCGCGACGACAACCGGGTACTGGTCTACGACAGCTATCGGCGCACCCTGCTGGGCAGCATCGAGGCGCGGGCACCCTCGGGCATCTTCATGACCGGCCGGGCGGGGCGGATCGGCCTATGAACCTCGATGACCTGATGCTGCTGGAAGCTGGCCAGCATGATTTCCCACTGTGCCCGCGGCCGTTCGCCGTGCTCGGCGAGCGCCTGGGTCGCAGCGAGGCCTGGGTGCTCTGGCGGCTGCGCGAGTTGCGTCGCAGCGGATGCCTGAGCCGGGTCGGCCCGGTGTTCGCGCCCAATCGCGCGGGGCGCAGCCTGTTGGCGGCGCTGCGGGTACCGGAGGCCCGCCTGGGTGACGTGGCGCAGCGGGTCAGCGACCTACCCGAGTGCAACCACAACTACCAGCGCGAGCACGAATGGAATCTCTGGTTCGTCCTCAACGGGCCCGATCGTGGGCATCTGAATGCCTGCCTGGACCGGCTGGAGGCCGCTACCGGACTGCACGCGCTACGTCTGCCGCTGGTGCGCGAGTACCGCATCGACCTGGCCTTTCCCCTCATCGGGAACCGGGTTGCCGTCCCGCGCCCCTTTCCCCGGACGTCGCCGCCAGTGGCCCTTGAACCGTCGCAGCGCAGCCTGGTGTACGCGCTGCAGGACGGCCTGGAGCTGCTGGCGCAGCCCTGGCTGCCGGTGGCCCGGCGACTGGGCTGGAGCGAGTCCCAGGTAGTCGATGCGGTGACGCGCTTGTACGTCGGCGGCGTGATCCGCCGCTTTGGCGTCGTGGTGCGGCACCACGAGCTGGGTTTCCGGAGCAACGCGATGCTGGTGTGGGATGTCGACGATTCCGAGGTGGACGCCGTGGGCCGCGGCCTGGCCGAGGAGCCCGGGGTGAACCTGTGCTATCGCCGCGCGCGACAGGCGCCGGAGTGGCGCTACAACCTGTTCGCCATGCTGCATGGGCGGCGCCGCCTCGACGTGGAGTTGCGGATCCGCGAACTGCGCGATCTGCCGGCGCTGCGGGAGCGCCCCGGCGAGGTGCTGTTCAGCCTGACCCGCTTCAAGCAGCGCGGCGCCCGCTTCGAAGGTCTGCGGGAGGGCATTGCATGCGCCTGAGCCTGTTCGAACGCGTGGTGATCCGCCGTCTGCAGCGTGGCTTTCCGCTGAGCGAGCAGCCTTACGCGGAGGTGGCCGCCGAGCTGCATTGCAGCGAAGACCGGTTGCTGGAGTGTCTCCGCCGGCTGATGTTGCGTGGCGTGCTGACGCGCTTCGGTCCGATGTTCGCCGCCGATGTACTGGGCGGCGGCCTGACGCTGGCGGCGATGTGCGTTCCCGAGGCGGACTGCGAACGCGTCGCCGGGCTGCTCGATGGTCTGCCCGAGGTGGCGCACAACTACCTGCGCGACCACCGCTACAACCTCTGGTTCGTGCTGGCCACCGAGCATCAGGCGCAGATCGCCCCCTTGCTGCGCCACATCGAGCGGATCAGCGGCTACGAAGTGCTCGACCTGCCCAAGGTGCGCACTTTCCACCTCGACCTTTACCTGGAGGTATGAGCCGTGCTCGACGCTACCGACCGCCAACTGATCCTCGCCACCCAGTCCGGGCTGCCATTGCAGAGCCGGCCCTACCAAGCCCTGGCCGATGCCTTGCAACTGCGCGAAGACGAGGTGCGCGGGCGCCTCGCGCGCTTGCTGGCCTGCGGCGCCATCCGCCGGATTGCCGCGGTTCCCAACCACTACGCGCTGGGGTACCGGGCCAATGGCATGAGTGTGTGGGACATCGCCGACGACCAGCTTGAACGCTGCGGCCGCCTGCTCGGTGCGCTGCCCTACGTCAGTCACTGCTACCAGCGGCCACGGCGCATGCCCGGCTGGCCCTACAACCTGTTCGCCATGCTGCACGCCCGCCGCCGCGCCACCGTGGAGTGCTACCTCGCGGAAATGGCCGGCCTGCTCGGCGATGCCTGCCGTGGGCACGAGGTGCTGTACAGCCTGCGAATCCTGAAGAAGACCGGCCTGCGTCTGGCCGGTGTGCCCTGAGGAGGCTCCCATGTTACGCATCAGTCGCCATTTGCAACGCCTGCGCCAGGGCCTGGCGCTACCGCCGGCACGGACGATCGAGGCGGCCCCGGTGGTGATCTGGAACCTGTTGCGGCGCTGCAACCTGACCTGCCGCCACTGCTATTCCATTTCCGCCGATATCGATTTCCCCGGCGAGCTGGACACCGCGCAGGCGATGACCGTGCTCGACGACCTTGCCGGCATGCGTATTCCGGCGCTGATCCTTTCCGGCGGCGAACCGCTGCTGCGGCCGGATCTGTTCCAGCTCAGCGCGCGCGCCAAGGAACTGGGGCTGTACGTCGGGCTGTCGAGCAACGGTACGCTGATCGATGCGCCGCTGGCCCGGCGCATCGCCGACAGCGGCTACGATTACGTCGGCGTATCCATCGACGGCCTGCGCGCCAGCCACGACCGCTTCCGGCGTGCCGACGGCGCCTTCGACCGGACGCTGGCGGCGGTCGGCCACCTGCGCCGCGCCGGGGTCAAGGTGGGCTGGCGCTTCACCCTGACGGCGGCGAATGCCGCCGAACTGCCGGAATTGCTGCGCCTGATGCGCGAGGAGGGGGTGGACAAGTTCTACCTGTCGCACCTCAACTACTCCGGGCGCGGCGCGCGCAACCAGCGCGACGACGCGGCTTTCGCGATGACCCGCGAGGCCATGACGCTGCTGTTCGAGCAGGCCTGGGCCGATCTCGACCAGGGGCGCGAATACGTCACCGGCAACAACGATGCCGATGCGCCGTTCCTGCTGCGCTGGGCGCAGGCGCGCGGGATGGATGCGCAGACGCTGCGTGCCGATCTGCTGCGCTGGGGCGGCAACTCCAGCGGGGTGGGCGTGGCGAATATCGACAATCGCGGCGATGTGCATCCGGACACCTACTGGTGGGGCTACAGCCTGGGCAACGTGCGGCAGCGGCCGTTCTCGGCGATCTGGCGAGACACCGGCGACCCGCTGCTGGACGGGTTGCGCCAGCAGCCGCGGCCGGTGCACGGGCGCTGCGCGCAGTGCCAGTACCTGGGCATGTGCAACGGCAACACGCGCATCCGTGCCTGGCAGTCCACCGACGACCCCTGGGCCTCGGACCCGGGCTGCTACCTGAGCGACGAGGAGATCGGCCTGCGCCACGACCAGTCGGTGCCGCAGCGCGCACCCGCTCCACTGGTGGCGCGGCAGCCGATCCGCTTCATCGCCGAACCGGGGCAGGTCTGGCTGGTGGGGGCCGGTCCCGGCGACCCCGGGCTGCTGACCCTGAAGGCCGCCGAGTGCCTGGCGCGGGCCGAGGTGGTGGTGCACGACCGCCTGGTGTCGCCCGCCGTGCTGGCCAAGGCGCCGCCCGGCGCCGAACGCATCGACGTGGGCAAGGCCTGTGGCCGGCATACGCTGTCCCAGGAGAACATCAACCGCCTGCTGGTGCGGCTGGCGCGCCAGGGACGCAACGTGGTGCGCCTGAAGGGCGGCGATCCGCTGATCTTCGGGCGCGGTGGCGAGGAACTGGAGGTACTGCGCAAGGCCGGCATCGCCTGCCACGTGGTGCCGGGAGTGACGGCAGCGGCGGCCTGCGCGGCGGCTGCCGGCATCCCGCTGACCCACCGCGAACATGCCCAGGCGCTGGTGCTGGTCACCGGTACCCGCAGCGACGGCAGTCTCGAGTGCGATTGGCCGGCGCTGGCCGGCAGCGGCCTGACCCGGGTGTTCTACATGGGCCTGCAACATGCCGCGCAGATCAGCCGGGAGCTGTGCGAGCACGGCTGCGCGGCCGATACGCCGGTGGCGCTGGTGCAGCAGGGCTCGTTGCCCGGCCAGACCATCCGCGTCGGGCGCCTGGACCGGCTGGCGGAACTGGCCGAGGGCCTGCGTCCGCCGACTCTGCTGGTGATCGGCGAGGTGGCCGCCCTGGCCGAGGTGCCGGTCAGCTCCGTGGCCGCCGAGGCCGAGGGGTTCTAAGTGCTGTACGAAAAGTGTTTGCGCTCGGTGATGCGTCGTTAAAAACCGGTTCGGAAGCCGCCTGCGGCTAAGGCACGTCAGTGCGGCCTCGAAGAGACGAGCGTAGCGAGTCATGCTCATTGACAGCTCGTAAACTGCGTTTCCTCACCGATTTTGCCTAGCCTGAGCTTCGCTCGACGAGAGCCTGGCGAGCCTTACAGGCGCTCGTCCAGCCACTGGGCGATGTCGGCGATTTCCTGGTTGCTCACCTCGTGGCTCATCGGGTAGGTGCGCCACAGGGCGGGAACGCCTTGCGCCACCAGGAAATCGTAGGCCGCCCGGCCCAGGGGCGGCGACACCACGTCATCGGCCGTGCCGTGCAGGCAGAGCGCCGGGAGTTGGCGCTTGGCGGGGCTGAAGTCGAGGTTCGCGGCGAAGGTCGGCGCATAGGTGGACAGGGCCATGACCCCGCCCAGTTCGCCGTTCCAGCGCAGGTAGCCGGTGTGCAGCACCACGGCGCCGCCCTGGGAAAAACCGGCGAGGATGATGCGGCGGGCGTCGATGCCCTGGTCGATCTGTCCCTGGATCAGTGCGATCACGCTGTCGGCCGAAGCTTCCAGCTGTGCGTCGTCGATGGCGCGGGCGGGCGACATGGCGAGGATGTCGTACCAGCTGGGCGCGGGCATGCCGTTGAACACCGTGACCGGGCGGGTCGGCGCCTGCGGGAGGATGAAGCGGGTGCTGGTGAAGCTGCGTTGCAGCATCTGTGCTACCGGTTCGAAGTCGTAACGGTCGGCGCCCAGGCCGTGCAACCAAATGACGCAGGCGTCGGCCGGGTGGGTGGGTTCGAGGATCAGGGGCTGGGTCATGGAGGCTCCAGGATGGGGCGGGCGCTCTAGGAGGGGGCGCCGCGCGCGAAAAGGGGCGGAAGCGCCCTGCAAGAAGATGTCGCATTGCCATAACTTGCAGGGCTTGACGCTGCCGGATTGTGGGGGGCGCCGCGGAGCTGGTACGGCCCTTGCTATCTCAGGTTCCAGGCTGTGTCACCCCGCTTGCGGTAACACTTTACCGACCCCATCCGGAAAGCTGTACCGCAAGCGGGGTGGCAATGGCCTTGGGCCGCTTCAGGGCCCGTCGACGTCCGGCCGCGGTCAACGGCTGGCGCGACGGGCCTTCGCCTTCACGCAATGATCTGCCTAGACCCCCGTTCCAGCCCGCATCACCTGCGGGCTCCGGGCGGGTCTGCGACGCCTCGGTACGGTTTCCGAGAGCGGACTAGACTCACCCTTAGGTCTCCATCCCGTCAGTGGTCTTGCTTGTGCCTCACGAGGGTACGGCGGTGGAACCGGGACTCCAGAACACTAAAAAAGCAACGGAGAAGATCGATGAAGATGGTGAAATCCACCCTGGCAGTGCTGACCACCGCCGCCGTGTTCGGTATCAGCGGCCTCGCTCACGCGGGCGCCACCCTGGATGCAGTGAAGAAGAAAGGCTACGTGCAGTGCGGTATCAGTGATGGTCTTCCGGGCTTCTCCTACGCCGACGCCAAGGGGCAGTACAAGGGCATCGACGTCGATGTCTGCCGCGCCCTGGCCGCCGCCGTGTTCGGCGACGCGAGCAAGGTCAAGTTCAGCCCGCTGACCGCCAAGGAGCGCTTCACCGCGCTGCAGTCCGGCGAGATCGACATCCTCTCGCGCAACACCACCTGGACCAGTTCCCGCGACAGCGCGATGGGCCTGAACTTCGTCGGCGTGACCTACTACGACGGCCAGGGCTTCCTGGTGAACAAGAAGCTCGGCGTCTCCAGCGCCAAGGAACTCGACGGCGCCACCGTGTGCATCCAGGCCGGCACCACCACCGAGCTCAACCTGTCCGACTACTTCCGCTCCAACAACCTCAAGTACACCCCCATCACCTACGACACCTCCGACGAGAGTGCCAAGTCGCTGGAGTCCGGGCGTTGCGATGTGCTGACCTCCGACCAGTCGCAGCTCTACGCCCAGCGCATCAAGCTGGCCAAGCCCGACGACTACGTGGTGCTGCCGGAAGTCATCTCCAAGGAGCCGCTGGGCCCGGCGGTACGCCAGGGTGACGAGGAGTGGTTCGACATCGCGCGCTGGACGCTCTTCGCCATGCTCAACGCCGAGGAGCTGGGCGTGAACTCGAAGAACGTCGAGGAGATGGCCAAGAACACCAAGAACCCGGACGTCGCCCGCCTGCTCGGCGCCGAAGGCGATTACGGCAAGGACCTGAAACTGTCCAAGGACTGGGCGGTACAGATCGTCAAGCAAGTGGGTAACTACGGCGAGATCTTCGATCGCAACGTCGGCGACGGCAGCGAGCTGAAGATCAAGCGTGGCCTCAACGCCCTGTGGAACAAGGGTGGTCTGCAGTACGCACCGCCGGTGCGCTGACCATTCCCGTGCCCGGCGCCCTGATGGTGGGCGCCGGACCTGTTTCTGATGACATGAAGCCTCCGGGGCGGCGCGGGTGTAGATCCGTGCCCGCCTCGGAGCCTTCGTAAGAGGGCTTACATGCAAAATTCCATCAAAGCCCAGCGTCCGCGAGGGATCTCGCTCACCGATCCCACGGTGCGGGCCTGGGCCTTCCAGATCATCGCCGTGATCGTCGTCGTCGCGGTCGGCTGGTTTCTCTTCGATAACACCCAGACCAATCTCGAACACCGTGGCATCCAGTCCGGCTTCGGGTTCCTGCAGAACAGCGCCGGCTTCGGCATCTCCCAGCACCTGATCGACTACAGCGAAAGCGATACCTACGCGCGGGTGTTCCTGGTCGGCCTGCTCAATACGCTGCTGGTCACGGTGGTGGGCATCTTCTTCGCCACCGTCATCGGTTTCATCCTCGGCGTGGCGCGGCTGTCGCCCAACTGGCTGATCCGCAAGCTGGCGACCCTGTACATCGAGACCTTCCGCAACATCCCGCCGCTGCTGCAGATCTTCTTCTGGTACTTCGCCGTGCTCGGCCCGTTGCCCGGCCCACGGCAGAGCATCAGCTTCGGCGGGCTGTTCTTCGTCAACAACCGTGGCCTGCAGATGCCCGCGCCGACCGCCGCCGACGGGCTCGGCCCGTTCATCGTCGCGTTCGTCCTGGCGCTCGTCGGCTGGGCGGTGATCTGGAAATGGGCCAAGGCCCGCCGCCACGCCACCGGCAAGGCCTTCCCGGTATTCCTCAGCGGCCTGGCACTACTGATCCTGCTGCCGGGATTGACCGCACTGGCGGCCGGCGCGCCGTTCCACTGGGACGTACCGGTGTTGCAAGGCTTCAACTTCCGTGGCGGCTGGGTGGTGATCCCGGAACTTGTGTCCATCGTGCTTGCGCTGTCGGTGTACACCGCGGCCTTCATCGGCGAGACGGTGCGCGCCGGCATCCAGGCGGTCAGCCACGGCCAGACCGAGGCGGCAGGCTCCCTCGGCCTGCGTCCGGGCCAGACCCTGCGCCTGGTGGTCATCCCGCAGGCGCTGCGGGTGATCATCCCGCCGCTGACCAGCCAGTACCTGAACCTGGCGAAGAACTCCTCGCTGGCTGCCGCCATCGGCTACCCGGACATGGTCTCGCTGTTCGCCGGCACGGTGCTCAACCAGACCGGCCAGGCCATCGAGACCATGGCCATCACCATGAGCGTGTACCTGGCCATCAGCATCAGCATTTCGCTGCTGATGAACTGGTACAACAAGCGCATCGCACTGGTCGAGCGCTGATCCGGATAGAGAGCAGAGGCTTAGTTAGATGGCAACGCATACCTTCAAACCCGACCTGCCGCCACCGGCGATGAGCGTGGGTGTCCTCGGCTGGCTGCGCGCCAACCTGTTCTCCGGCTGGCTCAACACCCTGCTGACACTGCTCGGGCTGTACCTGGTGTACCTGATCCTGCCGCCGCTGCTGGAATGGGCGTTCATCAAGGCCGACTGGGCCGGCGCGACCCGCGCCGACTGCTCCCGCGAGGGTGCCTGCTGGGTGTTCATCGGTTCGCGCTTCGGCCAGTTCATGTACGGCTTCTACCCCGAGGAACTGCGCTGGCGCGTGGACCTCAGCGTGCTCTTCGTGATCTTCGGGGCGGCGCCGCTGTTCCTCAAGCGTTTCCCGTACAAGCTGAAGTATGGCGCCTGCTTCCTCGTGGCCTTGCCGCTGGTGGCCTACTGGCTGTTGCACGGTGGCTTCCTCGGTCTTGATAACGTGCCGACCAGCCAATGGGGCGGCCTGATGCTCACCGTGGTGATCGCCGCGGTCGGCATCTGCGGGGCGATGCCGCTGGGCATCCTGCTGGCGCTCGGGCGGCGCTCGAAGATGCCGGCGATCAAGGTCATCTGCGTCACCACCATCGAGTTCTGGCGCGGCGTGCCGCTGATCACCGTGCTGTTCATGTCCTCGGTGATGCTGCCGCTGTTCCTGCCCGAGGGGATGAACCTGGACAAGCTGCTGCGGGCGATGGTGATGGTGGTGCTGTTCGAGGCCGCCTACATCGCCGAGGTGGTGCGCGGCGGCATGCAGGCCATTCCCAAGGGGCAGTACGAGGCCGCCGCCGCGATGGGCCTGGGCTACTGGCGGATCATGGGCCTGGTGATCCTGCCGCAGGCGCTCAAGCTGGTGATTCCCGGCATCGTCAACACCTTCATCGCGCTGTTCAAGGACACCAGCCTGGTGATCATCATCGGCCTGTTCGACTTCCTCAACAGCATCAAGCGCGCCACCGCGGACCCGGCCTGGCTGGGCATGGCCACCGAAGGCTATGTGTTCGCCGCGGCGGTCTACTGGATCTTCTGTTTCGGCATGTCCCGCTACTCCATGCACCTGGAGCACAAGCTGGACACCGGCCACAAGCGTTAGGAGTGAATCGTCATGTCTGAAGCCACCCCAAAGACCGCACAGCCGGCCATCGGCGATCACACGATGATCACCATGAAGGGCGTGAACAAGTGGTACGGCCAGTTCCACGTGCTCAAGGACATCAACCTGGAGGTCAAGCAGGGCGAGCGCATCGTGCTCTGCGGGCCGTCCGGCTCGGGCAAGTCCACCACCATCCGCTGCATCAACCGCCTGGAGGAGCACCAGCAGGGCAGTATCGTGGTCGACGGCACCGAGCTGACCAACGACCTCAAGCAGATCGAGGCGATCCGCAGCGAAGTCGGCATGGTGTTCCAGCACTTCAACCTGTTCCCGCACCTGACCGTGCTGCAGAACTGCATCCTGGCGCCCATGTGGGTGCGCAAGCTGCCCAAGCGCCAGGCCGAGGAAGTCGCCATGCATTACCTGGAGCGCGTGCGCATCCCGGAGCAGGCCAACAAGTTCCCCGGCCAGCTCTCCGGCGGCCAGCAGCAGCGCGTGGCGATCGCCCGCGCGCTGTGTATGAAGCCGAAGATCATGCTGTTCGACGAACCCACCTCGGCGCTCGATCCGGAGATGGTCAAGGAGGTGCTCGATACCATGATCGGCCTGGCGCAGAGCGGCATGACCATGCTCTGCGTGACCCACGAGATGGGCTTCGCGCGCACCGTGGCGAACCGGGTGATCTTCATGGACAAGGGCGAGATCGTCGAACAGGCGGCGCCGGACCAGTTCTTCGACAACCCGCAGTCGGACCGGACCAAGCTGTTCCTCAGCCAGATCCTCCACTGACCAAGGCGTTTTTTGCAGGAGCGAGCTTGCTCGCGAACCGCCCGGCACCCGAGTAGCCGGGAATTCCTTTCGCGAGCAAGCTCGCTCCTACAAGGTTGAGACCCTCACCCGGCCAACCTTGCAACGCTCGTCTTCCCCGATGGCAAGCCCCCGCCGCAACGGCGTATGCTGCCGATTCCACCGCAACAAGACGCATCGGGAAGAACCGGCTGAACTCGGCCGGCGGATCGGTGTTCCCATGTGCAGTGGTTTGTCAGGGATGGGCTAACGTTTGAAGTAGCTCGCCTGCATCGCCGTCCGAAGGAAGAGAGCCGACGTGAACCTGATCCTATCGCCCCTGAACCTGAGCAAGGCCAAAGCCTGGAGCGCCCATGCGGTGACCTCCAGCGGTGTCATTCTCGCGCTGCTGGCGCTGCTGGCACTGGTCGACAACCGACCCCAGGCTTGCCTGCTGTGGCTGGGCGTCGCTCTGCTGGTGGACGGCCTGGACGGCACGCTGGCGCGCAAGTTCGACGTCAAGGCGGTGTTGCCGCACTTCGATGGCTCGACCCTGGACCTGGTGATCGATTACCTCACCTACGTGTTCATCCCGGCTATCTTCATCTACCGCTACGTGCCGCTGCCGGTGCATACCGAACTGCTGGCGGTGGGGGTGATCCTGGTGTCCTCGCTGTTCTGCTTCTGCAACGTCAACATGAAGAGCAAGGACAACTACTTCGTCGGCTTCCCGGCCGCCTGGAACGTGGTGGCGGTGTACTTCTACGTGCTCGACCTGCATCCCTGGGTGAGCTTCGTCACCGTGCTGGCGCTGGCCGCGCTGACCCTGACCAGGATGAAGTTCCTGCACCCCTTCCGCGTGCGCCAGTTCATGCCGCTGAACATCGCCGTGACCTTCGTCTGGATGCTCAGCAGCGCGCTGCTGATCCTCCAGCAGCCGATCGACCAGCACTGGCTGCTCGGCCTGTGGTTCATCGCGTCGGCATACTTCGTCGGTGTGTGCATCTGGCGTACGGCGATGGAGTGGTTCCACTGATGCTCTTCCTGTAGGAGCGAGCCTGGTCGCGAACGGGTTCTCCGGCGATGCCTGTGTCAAGCGGGTTCGCGAGCACGCTCGCTCCTACATTGCTACGCCGACCGTCCCAGCAACCTCTGCCGAAAGGCCCCCGGCGTCTCCCCGCACAACTGCTTGAACAGCCGCGCGAAGCTCGCCCGGTCGGCATAGCCGATATCGCTGGCGATGCGCTCCAGCGAACGTGCCGGGTCGCCCAGCGCCTCCTGCGCCGAGGCGATGCGCAGGCGCTGCACGTAATCGTTCGGGGTCATTCCCAACTGCTCGCGGAAGCGCCGCAGCAAGGTGCGCGTCGAGCAGTGCACGCGCTGCGCCAGTGTGCTCAGGTCGAACGGTTCGGCATAGTTGTCCGCCAGCCATGCCAGCAATGGCGCCAGCACCGAGCCTTCGGGCAGTGGCTCGGGCAGCAGCGGGGTGAAGCGCCGCTGCCGGCCACGGCCGTGCTCGAACACCAGCGTGGCCGCCGCGCGCCGGGCGAGCGCCGCGCCGGCGTGGCGCTCGATCAGGTACAGGCACAGGTCCAGCCCGGCCTGCGCGCCGCCGGAACAGAGGCGCCCACCGTCCTCGGTGCACAGCGCGTCGATGTCCAGGTTCACCTGTGGATAACGCTCCCGGAAGGCCGCCTCCAGCGCCCAGTGCGTAGTGGCGCGGCGGCCGTCCAGCACGCCCGCTTCGGCGAGCAGGAAGGCACTGCTGCACAGACTGGCCAACTGCACTCCGGGCGGGCTGTGGCGCAGCCAGGCGAGCAGCGGCTGGTTGGCGGCGCAGGTGGCGGCCACGTCCGGCCCGGTGGCGGGAATCAGCAGCAGGTCGCAGTCCCCGGCGAGATCGAGGGCGCCTTCCACTTCGATGCGGCCGAAGGGGAGGGCGACCGGCGCGCCGTCGGCGCTGACCCGCAGCACCTCGAACAGGCGCTGGCCGGTGAGCCGGTTGGCCAGGTGGAAGGCATCCATTGCCAGGCCGAGGCTGGAGCACAGCGTTTGCGGGCAGACGAACAGGGCTATCCTGAACATGGCGTCTCACAATGAATTTGGCGTTATCGATCATAATTTTGTCGATATTGCCAATCGTGTCCAGTCGGAACCTCGTCGATACTGCGCCCACCTTCTTCATGCGAGCGCCGTCATGGCCCATCCCAACGCCCAGTTGATCGAACGCTTCTACCAGGCCTTCCAGCGCCGCGATGGCGATGCAATGGCCGCCTGCTACAGCGCCGACGTGCAGTTCAGCGACCCGGTCTTCACCGACCTGCGTGGCGCCGAGGCCGGGGATATGTGGCGCATGCTCACCGCGCGGGCCGCGGATTTCTCCTTGAGCTACGAGGGCATCGAAGCCGATGAGCGATGCGGGACGGCGCACTGGGTGGCGTCCTATACCTTTACCCGGACCGGCCGGCGGGTGGTCAATCACATCCGCGCACGGTTCGAGTTTCGCGACGGCCTGATCTGCCGTCACGTCGATACGTTCGACCTGTGGAAATGGTCGCGCCAGGCCCTCGGGGCCAAGGGCGCCCTGCTGGGCTGGGCGCCGCCGGTGCGGGCGGCGATCCGTGCCCAGGCGGCCGGAGGACTTGCGGTATACCGCGCGCAGCGGGCCTCGAAGGCCTGATGTCAAGGTGCCGGGCTCGCTCGCGGAAGGCGGATAGGCTTAAATGACAGGCGACTCCGAGCAGGATGCCGCCATGATCACTCTTTTCCAGTTCCCGCCCGCCTTCAATGTGCCCAACGTCAGCCCCTTTTGCCTGAAGCTGGAAACCTTCCTGCGCCTGGCCGGGCTGGAGTACCAGATCAAGCACGTCGTCGACCCGCGCAAGGGCCCCAAGGGCAAGCTGCCGTTCATCACCCTGGACGGCAAGGCCATCGCGGATACCGCGATCATCATGCGTACCCTGCAGCAGTACTACGAATTCGACCTCGACGCCGGGCTCGACGCCCGTGGCCGTGGCTGGGCGGTGTCGATCACCCGGTTGTGCGACGAGCACCTGGTGCCGCTGCTGGTGTACTTCCGCTGGCTCGACGAGTCGGGCTTCCGCCAGGTGAGGGACGTGATGCTGCGCAGCATCCCGGCTCCGTTGCGTCCGGCGGTGGGCTTGTTCATGCAGCGCAAGATCCGTGGCGATCTCGCCGGCCGCGGGTTGATCCGGCACAGTCGCGAAGAGCTGCTGAGCTTCGCCCGCGACGACCTCGAAGCGCTGGACGGCATGCTCGGCGACCTGCCGTTCTACGGTGGTGCCCAACCCTGCAGCGCCGACGCGGCCGCCTATGGCGTGCTCGCCAATCTGGTGCTGAGCACCCTGGAAACACCGCTCAACGACATGGCGCGCAGCTATGAACGGCTGGTCGCCTACTGCGAGCGCATGCAGGCCCGGGTCTGGGCATCGTGACGGCTGTCGAACCCAAGCCCTGGTTCGTTTACCTGGTGCGCGCCGAGAACGGTGCGCTCTACTGCGGCATCAGCGATGACCCGGCGCGGCGCTTCGAGACGCACCGCAGCGGCAAGGGCGCGCGTTTCTTTCATTCCAGCCCGGCCCAGGCGCTGGTCTATGTCGAGACCTGCCCCGGCAAGGGCGATGCCTTGCGCCGGGAGCGGGCGATCAAGGCGCTGACCAAGAAGGCCAAGGAACGCCTGGTGCAGGCCAATCCGGCCATCCACGCCGTGGATGTTGCCCTATCCGGGACATGAGGTAGGCCGGAGCCTTCTCGCGGGTTAAGCTGCCTGTCCATCCTTCCGGCCGCTGGAGCCCGTGATGTCCGAGCTGATCCTGCACCACTACCCGACTTCGCCCTTCGCCGAAAAGGCGCGTCTGCTACTGGGTTTCAAGCAGTTGTCCTGGCGCTCGGTGAGCATCCCGCCGCTGATGCCCAAGCCCGATCTGGTGGCCCTGACCGGTGGCTATCGCCGGACTCCGGTGCTGCAGGTCGGCGCCGACATCTACTGCGACACCGCCCTGATCGCCCGCCGCCTGGAGCAGGAGAAGGCCGTGCCTTCGCTGTTCCCTGAAGGCCAGGAGTTCACCGCCGCCAGCTTCGCCCAGTGGGCGGATACGGTGATCTTCCAGCATGCCGTCAGCCTGGTGTTCCAGCCCGAATCCATCGCGGCGCGCTTCGGCAAGTTGCCGCCGGAGTTCCTCAAGGCCTTCATCGCCGACCGTAGCCAATTGTTCAGCGGCGGCAGCTCGAGCCGCCTGCCGGCCGAGCAGGCCAAACACCAGTGGCCGGTGTTCATGGCCCGTGTCGAACAACAGCTGGCGCGGGAGGAGGGTGACTTCCTGTTCGGCGAGCCGTCGATTGCCGACTTCGCCCTGGCCCACTGCCTGTGGTTCCTCAAGGGCACGCCGGTGACCGCGCCGCTGGTGGATGACTACCCGGCGGCCAGCGCCTGGCTGGGTCGCGTACTGGGCTTCGGCCACGGCGCGCCGAGTGAGATGAGTGCGGAGGAGGCGATTGCGCTGGCCCGCGGCAGCCGGCCCGCCGCATTGCCGGAGGAAGATTTCGTCGATCCCAATGGCTTCGGCGCCGGCCAGCAGGTGGTGATCGCCGCCACCGACTACGGCGTCGATCCGGTGGAAGGCGAGCTGCTGCATGCCGGGCGCGAAAGCCTGGTCCTGCGCCGCGAGGATGCGCGCGCGGGGACCGTCCACGTGCACTTCCCGCGCCTGGGCTTCAGCATCCGCCCGGCCTGAGTCCCAGAGGGCCGGGGCAGCGCCGCGTCACCGGGGTGCGCAGGCGCGGCAGGTTCTCGGCCATCTGCCGGAAATACAGCAGGCGCTCGTAGCAGAGCGCCATTTCCCCGCTGTTGCGGTTGTACCAGGCGTCCGGCGCGCCGCAGCTGAGCAGCTGGAGGGTCAGCGGACGTGGCGGCCGGAGCAGGCTGAAGACCTCGTCCAGCAACCGCTGCAAGTGGTCGCCGTGGCGCAGCAGGGCGACCAGCGGGCCCACGTCGTCGCGGCCCGCTCCCGGCGTCTCGAATGTCAGCCGCAGGGCGGCCCGGTGCTGGATCGAGGCAAGGGGGCGCGCATGGCGAATCCAGTTCAGCGCCTTGCTCGCCTGCTGGAACTCCTGGTCGCAATACAGGGCCCGTTCATAGGGCAGGCCGGTGAGCGGCGGCAGCCAGTCCAGTCGCTTCATGTCGCTGCCGTACAGCAGGCAGGCGATGTTGTAGTAGCGCTGCTCATCCAGCGGATGACTGTCCCAGGCCTGTACCTGTTCCGGCGGCGGCTTGGGCGTCTGCCATTCCAGGCGCCAGTAGTCGGCGATGTCCAGCAGGCGTGCGTCGATCTCGTCCCGGGGCAGCTTCGCATAGAGGCGGAACAGCAGGATGAAGCCGAGCTGGTCGGCGGCGTCCTCCTCGCGGCCGAGCAGCGGCAGGTCGTATTCGGCGATCAGCATGTGCCCCATTTCGTGCATCACGCTGAACTCCGCGTTGGCCAGCACGAAGCGCGCGACGTTGGGCGTGAGCGTGGGGGACGTTGGGTCGGCCAGGGCAAGGTGAGTGCAGATCAATAACAGCAGCGCGAGAGTCGAGCGGTACACCCGGGGACGCCCGGAGAGCGGGACTGCAGCAGCGGTGAGAGGGTGCAAGGCGGACATGGCGGCACCGCGAGCGAGAGGCGCCTGATTTGACTTTAGCAGCGCGTGGCCGCCCGCTCTGGGGTGTTTTGTCGGAAGTTGGCAAGCTCGCTTACGACGAGCGCGCCGTGCTGACCGGTTGCCTGTAGGAGCGAGCTTGCTCGCGAACCGCCTTACATGCACAAAAAAGCCCATCTCGCGATGGGCTTCTTCGTGGCTGGCGATCAGCTTTTGCGCCGCTTGAGCTGGTCATGCAACTGGGTCGGCAGGCCGCGGATGATCAGCATGTCGCGCTCCTCGTCGTACTCGACCTTGCTGCCCAGCAGATGTGCCTCGAAGCTGATCGACAGTCCCTCGGCGCGGCCGGTGAAGCGACGGAACTGGTTGAGGGTGCGCTTGTCCGCCGGGATCTCCGGCGACAGGCCGTAGTCCTTGTTGCGGATGTAGTCGTAGAAGGCGCGCGGCGCCTGGTCGTCCATCAGCTCGGAGAGCGCGTCCAGGGCCATCGGTTCGCCGATCTTGGCCTGGCTGGTGGCGTAGTCCACCAGCACGTCGGTCTTCTCGCGGGCCTGTTCTTCGGGCAGGTCTTCGCTTTCCACGAAGTCGCTGAAGGCCTTGAGCAGGGTGCGGGTCTCGCTCGGGCCGTCGACGCCCTCGGTGCAGCCGATGAAGTCGCGGAAGTAGTCCGAGACCTTCTTGCCGCCCTTGCCCTTGATGAAGGAGATGTACTGCTTGGAGGTCTTGTTGTTGCGCCACTCGGAGATGTTGATCCGCGCCGCCATGTGCAACTGGCCCAGGTCCAGGTGACGCGACGGGGTGACTTCCAGCGACTCGGTCACCGCCACGCCTTCGCTGTGGTGCAGCAGGGCGATGGCCAGGTAGTCGGTCATGCCTTGCTGGTAGTGGCAGAACAGCACATGGCCGCCAGTGGAGAGGTTGGATTCTTCCATCAGCGACTTCAGGTGTTCCACGGCCTGAACGGAGAACGCAACGAAGTCCTTGCCGTTGTCCAGATACTCGCTCAGCCAGCCGCTGAACGGGTAGGCGCCGGACTCGCCCTGGAACAGGCCCCAGGCCTTGTTCGGCTTGGCGTTGTAGCTCTCGTTGAGGTCGGCCATCAGGTTCTCGATGGCCTGGGAGTCGCCCAGCTCGGCTTCGCGCGCGTGCAGCGTCGCGGGGTTGCCGTCGGGCTTCTTGTCGATCAGGTGGACGATGGCGTGGCGAATCGGCATGGTGGACCCGGTTGTTCAGTGCCGGCCGCGCCGCGTGCATCGAAGCGGCGGCGGGGCGGGCGGATTGGAAAACGCCAGAGTTTACCCGACCCGGCGTTCCCGTGCTCGGCACCGCTCAGTCCGAGGCGGCAACCTGCCCGTCCCGCTCACACCGGTTGCGCCGCAACTGGCGCAGGCGGCGGATCACGTAGTTCAGGTGCAGGTGCAGCTCGTACAACTCGTTGTAGTACGACAGCGGCACCTCGACCTTGGCCAGTTCGGCCTCGAGCTGCTCCAGGCGTTCGATTTCCGTGCTCAGCTCGGCGCTGCCGGCGCGTTCGTCCAGGCGCCGGTCGATCTCGCGCAGGTAGCGGTACCAGCGGTAGATGCGCGCGCGGATGCGCCAGCGGTACAGCGGGCCGATGGATTTCATCAGCGGGATCAGGATGGCGATGAAGGGGATCAGCAGGATGATGTAGCGGTCCGCCAGCGAGGCGATGCGGAACGGCAGGAAGCGCTGCAGCAGTGGCGGGCCGCTCTTATAGTAGCGCTCGGCGTCGCCTTGCAGGGCCAGGGTGCGCGGCTCGGCGCTGGGGAAGGCGCCGGCCGGGTCGAGCAGGGTGCCTTTGCTCATCACCCGGCGCGCGGCCTCCAGGATCAGCGGGGTGAGTGCCGGGTGGAAGTTGTCGTTGATCACCAGGGTGGCCACCGGCGACAGCGTGGCCAGGTCCTGCTCCGGGACGTTCTGCGCCAGGTTCAGCAGGCCTTCGCTGACTTCCACACGCGTGAGGAAGGGAATCCGCGCCTCGTAGGCATGGGCGCGGCGGAAGCCGGCCAGCTTCAGTTCGGGGCTGGCCGCCAGACGCTGGATCAAGGGGTTTTCCGCCGGGCCGACGAAGAAGGCCGCGTCCAGCGTGCCGGCCAGCAGTTCATGGGCCACCGCGTTGCCGCCGCGCGCCTGCCAGTTCGCCGGCAGGGGATCGCTGGGGATGTCGTTGGCCTTGAGGATGGCTTCGGTCACCGCCTCGGTGCCGCTGCCCGGCGTGCCGATGGCCAGCCGCAGCGGCAGCAGGTCGGCGACGCGGTCGATCTTCACGTCGCGGCGCTGGAACAGCCACAAGGGCTCCTGGAACATCGCCCCGAGGGTCTGCAGGCCGGTGCGCTGGGCGGGCTCCAGTTGTTGCTCCTGGCCGCTCTGCACCAGCCCGATGTTCACCTCGCTGCCGGTGTCCAGCAGCTTCTCCAGGTTCTGTCTCGACCCCGCGGTCTTGACCAGCTTCAGCTCGAAGCCCTGCGTGGCCAGTTCCTCCTTCAGGCGCTCGCCGAAAACCGCATAACCGCCCCCCGGCGCGCCGGTGGCGAGGGTGGCGCTCATCGGCGGTGGCGGCGCGACGAAGTAGAAGACCGCAGCGACCAGCGCGGCCAGCACCGGCACCAGCCAGAGGTTGGCGCGGACGAGGATGGCGAGGTCCTTGAGCATGTTGACGAGGCGTTGCATGGGGAGTCCTTTTCGCAGCGTGCATTCCTGAAAGATAGCCAGCCTGGGCGGCGGTGGCCGGCGAATCCGCCATCGCGGCGGCGCAACCCGCTATCATCCCAGCCTTTGGATCACGGCTGCGGACGTCACGGTATGCGCATTCTCCACACCTCCGACTGGCACCTGGGCCAGCACTTCATGGGCAAGAGCCGCGAGGCCGAGCATCAGGCGTTCTGCGCCTGGCTGGTCGGGCAGGTGCGCGAGCAGGGCGTGGATGCGGTGATCATCGCCGGCGATGTGTTCGACACCGGCGCGCCGCCCAGTTACGCCCGCGAGCTGTACAACCGCTTCATCGTCGAACTGCGCGATACCGGCGCACGGCTGGTGGTGCTGGGCGGCAACCATGATTCGGTGGCCATGCTGGAGGAGTCCCGCGAGTTGCTGGCGTGCCTGGACACCCAGGTGATCGCCGCCGTCGGCACCGATCTCGACGCGCAGGTGCTGGTGCTGCCGCAGCGCAACGGCGAGCCCGGCGCGATCCTCTGTGCAATTCCCTTCATCCGCCCGCGTGACGTGCTCACCAGCCAGGCCGGACAGAGCGCGCAGGACAAGCAACTGGCGCTGCAACAGGCGATCCAGGCGCATTACCGGCAGTTGTTCGAGCGCGCCGAGGCGCAGCGCGAAGCCCTCGGCAGCCACCTGCCGATCCTCGCCACCGGCCACCTCACCACGGTGGGCGCGAGCGCCAGCGAGTCGGTGCGGGAGATCTACGTCGGCACGCTGGAGGCCTTCCCCACCAGCGCCTTCCCGCCGGCGGACTACATCGCTCTGGGGCACATCCACCGGCCGCAGAAGGTCGGCGGGCTGGAGCACATCCGCTATTGCGGCTCGCCCATCGCGCTGAGTTTCGACGAGGCCGCGCAGAGCAAGCAGGTACTGCTGGTGGACCTGGACGACAGCGGCCTGCGCGGCGTCAGCGCCTTGCCGGTGCCGTGCTTCCAGCCGCTGAAGTCGGTGTCCGGCAGCCTCGCCAGCCTGCCCGTCGAGCTGGCCCGCGTGGCCGCGGAAGGCAGCGCCGAGCAGCCGGTGTGGCTGGAGGTGCTGGTGCACACCGACGACTACCTCAGCGATATCCAGGTGCGCGTCGAGAAGCTTTGCGAAGACCTGCCGGTGGTCGTCCTGCGAACCCGCCGCGAGCGCGGCAACGCACAGGCGGCGCTGTTCAGCGAGGCGAAGGAAACCCTCGACGAACTCAGCCCCGAGGATGTGTTCCGGCAACGCCTGGACGGCGAGGACCTGGAAGCGCCCTTGCGCGAACGCCTGACCGGGTTGTACCGGCAGGTGCTCGGTGAACTGCAAGAGCAGGAGCAGCAGCCATGAGAATCCTCAGCCTGCGCCTGAAGAACCTCAACTCGCTCAAGGGCGAGTGGAAAATCGACTTCACCGCCGAACCCTTCGCCGGCAACGGCCTGTTCGCCATCACCGGCCCCACCGGCGCCGGCAAGACCACGCTGCTCGACGCCATCTGCCTCGCGCTCTACCACCGCACGCCGCGCATGAGCGTGCTGTCACAGAGCGGCAACGAGCTGATGACCCGGCACACCGCCGATTGCCTGGCCGAAGTGGAGTTCGAGGTGAAGGGGCAGCCCTACCGCGCCTTCTGGAGCCAGCGCCGCGCCCGCGACAAGGCCGAGGGCGCGTTGCAGGCGCCGAAGGTGGAGCTGGCGCGCGTCGACCGCGCCAGTGGCGAGGGGGAAATCCTTACCGACAAGATCAGCGACAAGCTCAAGCAGACCGAAGTCCTGACGGGGCTGGACTTCGAACGCTTCACCAAATCCATGCTGCTGGCCCAGGGCGGTTTTGCCGCCTTCCTCGAAGCCAACGCCAACCAGCGCGCGGAATTGCTGGAGGAGCTGACCGGCACGGAAATCTACGGGCTGATCTCGCAGCGCGTCTTCGAGCGCACTCGCGACGTACGCGGCGCGCTCGACCAGTTGCGCGCCCGTGCCGAAGGCGTCGAACTGCTCAGCGGCGAGCAGCGCGAAGCCCTCGAACAGCAGAACCATCAGGCGCTGTTGCAGGAGGCCTCGCTGCAGGGCCGCCAGGTGGCGCTGCAGGCCCAGCGCCGTTGGCGCGAGGAGCTCGGCCGCGCCGAGCAGCAGATGCGGCAGGCCAGCGAGAAGGAAGCTGGCGCCCGCCAGTCCCTCGACGCGGCGCAGCCGGACCTGCAACGCCTGGCCGCCAGCGAGCCCGCCGCGCGCTTGCAGCCGCTGCACCAGGCCTGGCGCGCCAGCCACGACAGCCTGGAGCAGGACCGCGCGGCGCTGGAGGACAACCGCAGCGAGCAGGCCGCCAGCCGTGAACGGATCGCCGAGGCGCTGTGGAGCGCCAGCCAGTTCGCCCGGCAGGTGAGCGATGCCCGTGGTGCGGCGCTGGATGCGCTGGTCGAGCAGCGTCAGGCGCTGGAGGCACGTCTCGCGCAGCAGCCGCAGCGTGCGCGACTGGGCGAACTGCTCGGAGGTTGGCGCGCCCAGTTCGCCCAGCGCGCCCGCCTGATGGCGGCCGGCGTGGAAATCCAGCGTCAGTTCGACCAGGCGCAGCAGGCGTTCAGCGAAGCCGGTGCCCGTCGCGAAGGGCTGCAAGGCGATGCCAGGCTCAGCGAGCAGGCGCTGGGCGAGGCTCGCCAGATCGAGTCCGCCGCCCGGCAGCAACTGGAGTCATTGCTGGCCGGCGCGACCGAAGCGCAACTGCGCGACCGCGCGCAGCAATTGCAGGCGCTGGGTCGTGGCTTCGACCGCCTGGAACAGATCGCCCAGGCACGGGCCCAGGCCGCCGCGCAACTGGCCCGCTGGCAACCGGAACTGCTTGCGCTGCGCCAGCGCAAGGGCGAGCGCGATGGCGCCATCGTCGTCCTGCGCGAGCGCTACAAGGCGACGCAGCAGCAGGTCGCCGACCGGGAAAAGCTCCTGCAGCAGGAGCAGCGCATCCACCAGCTCGAACACTGGCGCGCGCAGTTGCAGCCCGGCGAAGCCTGTCCGCTCTGCGGCTCCTTGCAGCACCCGGCGGTGGAGGCCTACCAGGCACTGGACGTGTCGGCCACCCAGACCGCGCTCGACGAGAGCCGGCGCGCGCTGGCGGAGCTGGAGAGCCAGGGCGTCGCCCTGCGTGGCGAACTGGCCGAACTCGAAGCGCAGCTACAGCAGGGACAACGCCAGCTCGATGAAGCCGAAGCGGCGCTCCGGCAGCAGCAGGACGCCTGGCAGCAACACTGTGCGGCGCAGGGGCTGCAACTGGTCGATGAACAGGCACTGGCCACCGAGCGCCAGCGTCACGAAACGGCGCTGGCCGATCTGCAACGACAACTGACGGCGCTGGAAGAACACAAGGTCCGCCAGCAGGACGCTGTACAGGCGCGGGTTGACGCCGAACGGAAGCACAGCGAGGCGGCGCAGCAGCTGGCGCTCTTCGAGGGCGAGCAGCAGTTCGCCCGGCAGCGCCAGGACGAGCGTACGCAGCAGATCGCCAGCCAGCGTGCCGAGCTGCGACAGCAGGAGGAAACCCTGGCCGCCGCCCTGACGGAACTGGGCTATGACCTGCCGGAAGACGGCGAGCAATGGCTGGCCGAGCGCACCGGGGAGTGGCAGCGCTGGCAGCGGGACCAGCAACTCGGCCAGCAACTGGCTGCCGCCGAGCGCGAGGCGGCGCAGGCCGCAGGCGTGGCGCGGGAGACCGCGCAGCAGTGGCAGCAGCGTTGGCAGGCGGCGGCGTTCGAGGCGCGGAGCGTGGTGCCGCGCGCGGAGGACCCGCAGCAGGCGTTGGCCGAATCCGAGGCGCGCCTGGGCGCCAGCCAACGCCAGGCCGATGCGCTACAGGGCCGAGAACAGTCGCTGCTGGAGCGTCTGCAACAGGATCAGGCTCGCCTGGCGCAAAGCGCGGCGGCCTGGCAGCACGCGCTGGCGCAAAGCCCGTTCGCCGACGAGCCTGCGTACCTCGCTGCGCTGCTGGATGATGCCCAGCGCGCCGAGCTCGGCACCCTCAGGCAGAAGCTGGAAACCGCCATCACCGAGGCCGTGGCCTTGCGTACGGCGGCGTTGAAGGATGTCGAGCGCCTGAACGCCGAGCCGCACGGCGATCTGTCGCTGGATGAGTTGAACCAGCAACTGCTCACCCTCAACGCCGAGCTGCGCGAACTGGGCCAGCGCCAGGGGGAAATCCGCGCGCAGTTGCAGGGCGACGATGCGCGGCGCGCCAGCCAGCAGAGCCTGTTCGAGGCGATCCGCCGGCAGGAGGAGGAACATGACCTCTGGCAGCGCCTGAACAGCCTGATCGGTGCCGCCGACGGTGCGCGCTACCGGCGCTTTGCCCAGGGCCTGACCCTCGATCACCTGGTGCACCTCGCCAACCGCCAGTTGCAGCGCCTGCACGGTCGCTACCAACTGGCGCGGCGCAGCGACGGCGAGCTGGAACTGGAAGTGGTCGATACCTGGCAGGGCGACACCGCCCGCGACTGCAAGACGCTGTCCGGCGGCGAGAGCTTCCTGGTCAGCCTGGCGCTGGCATTGGCACTGTCCGACCTGGTCAGCCACAAGACCAGCATCGACTCGCTGTTCCTCGACGAAGGTTTCGGCACCCTCGATGGTGAGACGCTGGAAGTGGCGCTGGACGCCCTCGACAGCCTCAACGCGACCGGCAAGACCATCGGCGTGATCAGCCACGTCGAAGCGCTCAAGGAGCGCATTCCGGTGCAGCTCAAGGTGCACAAGGGCGTCGGCATGGGCTACAGCCAGCTCGACGCATGCTTCCGCTTCACCCCGGGGAACGGTTGATGGACAGGCTGCGGGTACGACAGGCGACAACGGCCGATCTCGACGATTGGATCGAGCTGCGCCTGCGGCTCTGGCCGGGGGATCACGAGGCGGAATTTCGCGATGAGGCGCGGGATATCCTCGGGCATCCGCAGCGCTACTGCGCGTTCCTCGCCCGCGATGCCGCAGGCGAGGCGCTGGGGCTGGCCGAGGCGGCGGTGCGCAACGATTACGTCAACGGTACTGAGGGTACGCCGGTGCTGTTCCTCGAAGGCATCTACGTTGCCGAGTCGGCGCGCCGGCAGGGTGTCGCACGCGCCCTGGTGCGTGCCGTACAGGTCTGGGGCGTTGCGCGGGGCTGTCGGGATTTCGCCTCCGATGCGGCGCTCGACAATCACGCCAGCCATGCCCTGCATCGCGCGCTGGGCTTCGTCGAAACCGAGCGCGTGGTGTATTTCCGCAAGCCGCTGCGCGACTGATCCGAGTCAAGAGGAACGCTCGGCGCCGGTTGATGTCGACTTGCAATCGACGGTGAGCGAGATAGGCTCAAGACCGCTGAGTCAGCCCTATCCCGAACGGGAGGGC
Organism: Pseudomonas sp. MT3; assembly: GCF_054720805.1. Classification (NCBI taxonomy): domain Bacteria; kingdom Pseudomonadati; phylum Pseudomonadota; class Gammaproteobacteria; order Pseudomonadales; family Pseudomonadaceae; genus Pseudomonas; species Pseudomonas sp. MT3. Next base: position 98,624 of record NZ_JBTVPY010000003.1, on the reverse strand, counting down.
ATCCACAGGTATCGTGATCTTTCGTAGAGGTGATTTGTGATGAAGAAATCCGCATCGGCTCCGAAGAAACCTGCGGCGGCAAAACCCGCCGCTACGAAGCCGGCAGCGAAGGCGGCCGCCAAACCTGCAGCCAAGACAGCCGCCAAACCGGCCGCCAAGGCCGCCGCCAGCAAACCCGCCGCCAAGCCGGCCGCAGCGAAACCCGCGGTGCGCCGCGCACCGGCCCTGGCCACGCCTTCTGACCTGAGCAAGAACGCCACCCGCGATCTTTCCGCCGCGCTCAACCGCCTGCTCGCCGACGTCTTCGCCCTCTATCTGAAGACCAAGAACTTCCACTGGCATGTCAGCGGTCCGCACTTCCGCGACTACCACCTGCTGCTGGACGAGCATGCCACGGAAATCTTCGCGATGACCGACGCCATCGCCGAGCGCACCCGCAAGATCGGTGGCAACACCATCCGCTCCATCGGCCACATCGCCCGCGACAAGCGTATCCTCGACAACGACGCCGAGTTCGTGCAGCCGCTGGACATGCTGGCCGAGCTGCAGGAGGACAACAAGGCGCTGACCTCCTACATGCGCGAAGTACACGACCTGTGCGACGAGTACCATGACATCGCCACGGCCAGCCTGATCGAGAACTGGATCGACGAAACCGAGCAGCGCACCTGGTTCCTCTTCGAGACCAGCCGCCGTGGTGACGGTACCGGGCACTGATCCTCGGCGCGTGAAAAAGCCGTTTCTCCCAGGAGAGAAACGGCTTTCTTATTGGCGGCGTGGACTTACTCGTCCGGCTTCTTCAGCTTCGGGTTGGGGAAGAACTGCACGTTCTGCACCTTCGGATCGGCGGGCTTCTTCAGGCCGCTGACGTTGACCCGGGTGGTCAGCTCCTTCGGTACCGACTGGCCCTGGGCGTTGAGCGTGTCGGCATAGCCGCAGGCCACGCATTCGCGATGTGGCACGCCGTCGACGTCCCACATGACGATCTTGTCCTGCTCGCTGCAGGCCGGGCAGACGGCCCCGGCGATGAAGCGCTTCTTCACCTCGCTCATCACGCAGCCTCCTCGGTGAGGCCGGAGTGACGCAGCAGGGCGTCGATGGACGGCTCGCGGCCGCGGAAGGCCACGAACAGCGCCATCGGCTCCTGGGAGCCGCCCTTGGCCAGGATCGCCTCGCGGAAGGCCGCGCCGGTCGCCGGGTTCAGCACACCTTCTTCCTCGAAGCGGGAGAACGCGTCGGCGGACAGCACTTCGGCCCACTTGTAGCTGTAGTAACCGGCCGCGTAACCGCCGGCGAAGATGTGCGCGAAGCTGTTGGCGAAGCGGTTGTACGCCGGCGGGCGCATTACCGCGACTTCAGTGCGGATCGCCTCGATCACCTCGAGCACGCTGCGGCCGTCGCCGTGGGTGGCGTGCAGCTCGAAGTCGAACAGGGAGAACTCCAGCTGGCGGACCATCATCAGGCCGGACTGGAAGTTCTTCGCGGCGAGCATCTTCTCCAGCAGGTCCTGGGGCAGCGGTGCGCCGGTTTCGTAATGACCGGAAATCAGCGCCAGGCCTTCGGGCTCCCAGCACCAGTTCTCCATGAACTGGCTCGGCAGCTCCACCGCGTCCCAGGCCACGCCGTTGATGCCCGAGGCACCGGCGTGTTCGACGCGGGTCAGCAGGTGGTGCAGGCCGTGGCCGAATTCGTGGAACAGGGTGGTGACTTCATCGTGGGTCAGCAGCGCCGGCTTGCCGCCGACCGCAGGGGTGAAGTTGCACACCAGATAAGCCACCGGCGATTGCAGCTCGCCTTCGGCGGTGCGGCGACGGTCGCGGGCGCCGTCCATCCAGGCGCCGCCACGCTTGTTGGCGCGGGCGTAGAGGTCGAAGTAGAAGCGGCCGACGTGCTGGCCGTTTTCCTCGATCTCGAACAGGCGCACGTCCGGGTGCCAGCGCTCGAAGTCGTTCAGCTCGCGGATCTGGATGCCATAGAGCTTCTGCACGATGGCGAACAGGCCGGAGAGCACCTTGTCCACCGGGAAGTAGGCGCGCAGGGCTTCCTGGGACACGCTGTAGCGCGCCTCGCGCAGCTTCTCGCCGAAGTAGCTGGCGTCCCAGCTGGCGAGGTTCGGGCAGCCCTGTTCGGCGGCGTAGGCCTTGAGCTGCTCAAGATCCTGGGCGGCGAAGGGCTTGCTGCGCACGGCCAGGTCGCGGAGGAAGTGCAGGACCTGCTCGGGGGTCTCGGCCATCTTGGTGGCCAGGGACAGCTCGGCGAAGTTCGCAAAGCCCAGCAGGCGCGACAGTTCCTGGCGCAGGTCGAGGATTTCCTGCATCACCGGGCCGTTGTCGTTCTGCCCGGCGTTCGGACCCTGGTCGGAGGCGCGGGTGCAGTACGCGGCGTAGACCTCTTCGCGCAGGGCGCGGTCTTCGGCGTAGGTCATCACCGCGTAGTAGCTGGGGAATTCCAGGCTGATCAGCCAGCCGTCCAGCTCCTTGGCCTGGGCGGCCTGCTGCATCTGCGCCTTGGCCGAGTCGGTCAGGCCGGCCAGCGAGGCTTCGTCGGTGACGTGCTTGGTCCAGGCCTGGGTGGCGTCCAGCAACTGGTTGGAGAAGCGGCTGCCCAGCTCGGACAGGCGCGTCTGGATTTCGGCGTAGCGCTGCTGCTGCTCGGCCGGCAGGTCGATACCCGACAGGCGGAAGTCGCGCAGGGCGTGTTCGAGGATGGTCTTCTGGGCGACGTCGAAGTCCTTCGACTCGGCACTGGCGGCCAGCGACTCGTAGGCCTTGAATAGCTCGCGGTTCTGGCCCAGTTCGGTCCAGTAGGCGGACAGCAGCGGCAGGCAGCCTTCGTAGGCCTCGCGCAGTTCGGCGCTGTTGCACACCGCGTTGAGGTGGCTGACCGGGCTCCAGGCCTTGCCCAGGCGATCATGCAGTTCGTCCATGCTGAGCACCAGGCCGGCCCAGGTCGGGGTGCCGTTCTGCTGGGCGAGGATGCGCGCGATGGCGGCGCGGTTGTCGGCGAGGATCTGCTCGATGGCCGGCTTCACGTGCTCGGGGCGAATGGAGGAGAAGGGCGGCAGGTCGTAGCTCTGCAGAAGGGGATTCGCGCTCACGGTGGCACCTTGGTTGAAGAAACACTCGGCCATCTTAAATACAATCGGCCGTATTCGCAGCCAGAGAGACTCTATCGTGACTATTCGTTCGTATCAGGGCAAAACGCCAGCGCTCGGCGAGCGCGTGTTCGTCGACGCCAGCGCCGTGGTCATCGGCGACGTGGAGATTGGCGCGGACAGCTCGATCTGGCCACTGGTCACCATTCGCGGCGACATGCACCGCATCCGCATCGGTGCGCGCACCAGCGTGCAGGACGGCAGCGTGCTGCACATCACCCACGCCGGCCCCTTCAACCCGGACGGTTTCCCGCTGACCATCGACGACGACGTGACCATCGGCCACAAGGTGCTGCTGCACGGCTGCACCATCGGCAGCCGCATCCTGGTGGGCATGGGCTCGATCGTGATGGACGGCGCGGTGATCGAGGACGAAGTGATCCTCGGCGCCGGCAGCCTGGTGCCGCCGGGCAAGGTGCTGGAGAGCGGTTACCTCTACGTCGGCAGCCCGGTGAAGAAGGGCCGCCCGCTGACCGACAAGGAGCGCGCATTCTTCACCTACAGCGCCGGCAACTATGTGAAGCTCAAGGACCAGCACATCGCCGAAGGCTATGCCGGCTGAACCCTCGGCCAGCCAGTGACCACCGCGCGCCCACCACAGGAGAGCCCGCCATGCTGTTACGCGCCCAGACGTCCACCCTGTTGATCATCGATATCCAGGAGCGCCTGTTCCCGGCTATCCACGAGGCCGAGTCGGTGCTCGAACACAGTGCCTGGCTGCTGGCGGTCGCGCAGCGCCTGGGCGTGCCGGCGCTGACCACCGAGCAGTATCCCAAGGGCCTGGGCCCGACCCTGCCCGCGCTGCGCGATGCGCTGCCGGCGGAGGCGCTGCTGGAGAAGATCGCTTTTTCCGCCGTGGCCGATCCCGGCCTGTTGCAGATGCCCGGTGGCGAGCGCCGGCAGTTCGTGGTGTGCGGCACCGAGGCGCATGTCTGCGTGCTGCAGACGGTGCTGGGCCTGCTGGCCGATGACCGCGAGGTATTCGTGGTGGACGAGGCGGTCGGTTCGCGCCACCCACGGGACAAGGCGCTGGCGCTGGAACGCATGCGTCAGGCCGGGGCGATGATCGTCTCGCGGGAGATGGTCGCCTTCGAGTGGATGGAGCGCGCCGGCACGGAAGTCTTCCGGGAGATCAGCAAGCAGTTCATCCGCTGAGCGTCATTTCCACAGCGTGCGCCACTTCGCGCGCTGCTCCGGCTCCTGGAAGGTCCAGGCGACGAAGCGGCTCTGCTTCTGGCCCTGGGCCATGTCCACGCTGCGCACGGTGACCGCGCCGGCCTTTTTCAGGGCGCGGCGGAACTCGTCTAGATTGCCGGCCTTGGATACCAGCGAGCTGAACCACAGCACTTGCTGGCCCACTTCCGCGCTTTCCGCCGCCAGCTTGCGCAGGAAGGCGATCTCGCCGCCTTCGCACCACAGCTCGTTGCTCTGCCCGCCGAAGTTCAGCGTGGGCAGCTTGCGCGACGGGTCGAGCTTGCCGAGGTTCTTCCACTTGCGCCGGCTGCCGCTGCTGGCCTCCTCCGACGAGGCGTGGAAGGGGGGGTTGCACAGGGTGGCGTCGAAGCGTTCATCGGCGCCCAGCAGGCCGTGGAAGATGTGCTTCGCATCGTGCTGCTGGCGCAGTTCGATGGCCTCGTTCAGGCCCGGATTGCCGTTCAGGATGGCGTGGGCGGAGGCCAGGGCGGCGGGCTCGATGTCCGAGCCGAGGAAACGCCAGCCGTAGTCGCGGTGGCCGATCAGCGGATAGATGCAGTTGGCGCCAACACCGATGTCCAGCACGCGCACCCGTGGGCCGCGCGGAATGCTGCCGGCGTTTTCCTCGGCGAGCAGGTCGGCGAGGTAGTGCACGTAGTCGGCGCGGCCGGGGATCGGCGGGCAGAGGAAGCCGGCGGGAATGTCCCACTGGCCGATGCCGTACTGCGCCTTGAGCAGCGCACGGTTGAACACGCGTACCGCCTCGGGATTGGCGAAGTCGATGCTCGGCTTGCCGTAGGGATTGGTGATGAGGAAGCGGCCGAGCTCGGGGCAGCCCTCGATCAGTGCCGGGAAGTCGTAGTGGCCCTGGTGCCGGTTGCGCGGGTGCAGCAGGTTTGGCCGCTTGGCGGCAGGGTCGCGCAGGGGGATGGCGGATTTCGAGGGCGCGGCGGGACGTTTCGGCGGTTTCGACATGGCAGTGGCGGGGCTGGGAAGCGGTGGGCGATTTTCCCACAGTTGCGCGCCGTGCGCCTCAGCCGAGCAGCACGTCACCCAGGCGGTCGAACAGCAGGCAGCACAGCAGCAGGGGAATCGGCAGTCCGAACAGGGTGCCGAGCATGTAGGGCGCAAAGCCGATACCCGAGAGCGCCAGGCTGTAGTTCAGCGTCGGCGAGGTGAGGAAGGCGTGGCGCAGGAGGAACACGCTGCTGGCCGGGCGCTGGTCGAGATGACTGAATATCGCGCGGGTGACCCGGTTGTTCAGCAGGCGCAGGCCGTTGCCGCCCACTGCGCGTATCACCAGGAAGGTGAAGCCGCAGGAGAGCACTGCCGCACAGTAGGTGATCAGCCCACCCCACAGCTTGCCCAGCGCCAGCACGGCGGCGGCGAGGAACAGCAGGCCGGGGATGTGCAGCAGGTTGCCCAGGGCGAACAACCCGACGAACAGCAGCAGGCCACGCAGGCGATTGTCCTGCAGTTCGCTGCGCAGGTAATCGAGGCTGAAATCCTCATGCAGGCCGCTGGCGCGATAGAGCGCGAGCAGCACCAGGGCGAATGCCAGCAGCAGGATCAGTCGGCGAAAGCGCCAGATGACGGGTGGGACGGGAAGCATGGCGGCGGCTCAGGGGTACTGCAGGACATCCTTGATCTGCGCCAGGTGCTGGGCGATCCAGCGCGGATCGATGGCGCCCCAGTCGCGGATGCGGTAGTGCCCGGCGTTGTTGCGCTCGCCGTCGTGCTGCTCGAAGGCGCAGTCGATGTCCAGGTCGGCCAGCGCGGCCAGGGTGTCCTGGGCGGTGCGGCGGGGCATGCCGGTGACCTCCATCAGCGCCGGCACGCTGGTGGCGGTGCCGCTGTCGATCAGCCAGGCGACATAGAGTCGGCGGTAGAAACTGCTTTTGGTCTTGCTCACTTCCATCGAGACGTTTCCTTGGTGATCTTGTAGTGGCCGGCTACAGCGGCAGCAGCCAGGGTACCAGCAGAACGCTGACGATCATCACCAGAATCGTGAAGGGTACGCCAACCTTGACGAAATCTCCGAAGCGATAGCGTCCGGGGCCGAGTACCAGGGTGTTCACCGGCGAGGAGATCGGCGTCATGAACGCGGCCGAAGCGGCCAGCGCGACGATCATGGCGAACGCCTGGGGCGAGGCGCCGAGGGCTTTCGCCGTGGCGATGGCGACCGGCGCCATGAGCACGGCGGTGGCGGTGTTGGAGATGAACAGGCCGATCAGCGCGGTGAGCACGAACAGGCTGGCGAGGATCGCATAGTGACCGGCGCCGCCGAGCGCGCCGACCAGGCCGTTGACCGCCAGGTCGATGCCGCCGGTCTTCTGCAGGGCGAGGGCGAAGGGCAGCATGCCGACGATCAGCAGCAGGCTCTGCCAGTGGATCGAGCGGTAGGCGCTGTCCATGTCGATGCAGCGGAACGCGCCCATCAGCAGGCAGCCGATCAGCGCCGCCATGACGTTGGGCACCAGGCCGCTGACCATCAGGATCACCATCACCGCCAGGCTGAACAGCGCGTGGGGCGCCTGGCTGGCGGCGGGGGCGGCTTCGTCCACCTCGGCGGGCAGGCTGAGCACCAGGAAGTCGCGCCCGCGCGCCTGCAGCTGGCGGATGTCCTTCCAGGCGCCGATCACCAGCAGGGTATCGCCGACCTTCAGCTTGGCCTCCAGCAGGCCGTCCACCAGTGCCTCTCGGTTGCGCCGCAGGCCGACCACGTTGAGGCCGAACTGGCTGCGGAACTCCAGCTCCAGCACGCTTTTGCCGAGCAGGGTGGATTCCGGCGGCAGCGTCACTTCGGCCATCCCCACTTCGTGGGCGCGCTCGGTGAAGTAGTCGCCCTGCAGGCTCAGCGGTTCCAGGCCGTATTCGTGGTACAGGCCCAACAGGTCGCCGCGCTCGCCATAGATGTCCACCAGCAGCACGTCGCCGGCATGCAGGGTGATGTTGGCGCTGGGGCCGAAGATCTTCAGGCGGAAGTGCACCATGCGTTCGATGGCCACCACGTTGGTGCCGGCGCGGGCGCGCAGCTCCATGTCGCCCAGGCTCATGCCCACCAGTTGCGAATCGGCGCGGATGCGCAGGCGGCGCTCGCGGCCGGCCAACTGGTAGTCGCGGATCAGGTCGCCCAGGGTGCGGCGCTTGAGGTTCTGCCTGGCGTCGCTGGCGTCGTCGCCCAGCCAGCGGCGCGCCACCAGCATGTAGCCGATGCCCAGGACCAGGACCACCAGGCCGAAGGGCGTGAAGCTGAAGAAGCCGAACCCCTCCGAACCCTCGCGCACCAGTTCGCTGTGCACCACCACGTTGGGCGCGGTGGCGACCAGGGTGAGCATGCCGCTGATCAGCCCGGCGAAGCTCAACGGCATCATCAGCCGGCGCGGCGACACGTGCAGGCGCGCGGCGATGCTCAGCACCACGGGAATGAAGATGGCGACCACCCCGGTGGAGCTCATCACCGAGCCGAGCCCGGCCACGGCGAGCATCAGCAGCACCAGCAGGCGCGTCTCGCTGGCGCCGGCCCGGCGCGTCAGCCATTCGCCGATGCGGTAGGCCACGCCGGTGCGTACCAGCCCCTCGCCGATGACGAACAGCGCGGCGATCAGGATGACGTTGGGATCGGCGAAGCCGGCCAGCGACTCCTGCACGCTGATCACCCCGGAGAGGGGCAGGGCGACCATCACCAGCAGGGCGACCACGTCCATCCGCGGACGGTTGATGACGAACAGCGCCACGGCGGTGGCGAGCAGGAACAGGACCCAGATCAGTGGCAGACTCATGCGCTTCCCTTGCGGATTTCCGGCGCCATTGTGCCCGCTGGCGCGGGCGCAATGCCTTGACCCGGTGCAGCTTAGCGAAGCCTGGGACCTGCGTATGCCAGGATTGCGCCGTCAGGGCAGGCGCGCGGCCGGAGTGATCTGCCGGGGATCGGTACGCAGCTCGATCAGCGCCGGCTTGCCGCTGGCCTGGGCGCGCTGGAACGCGGCGGCGAAATCCTCGCTGCGTTCGACCCGTTCGCCGTGGGCGCCGAAGGCCTGGGCGAGGGCGACGAAATCCGGGTTGCGCAGTGCGGTGGCGCTGATGCGGCCGGGGTACTCGCGCTCCTGGTGCATGCGGATGGTGCCGAGCATGCCGTTGTTGACCACGATGACGGTCAGCGGCGCGCCGTACTGCACGGCGGTGGCCAGCTCCTGCGGGTACATCATGAAGCAGCCGTCGCCGGCGAAGCACACCACGCTGCGCTGCGGGTCGCGCAGCTTGGCGGCGATGGCCGCGGGGAAGCCGTAGCCCATCGCGCCGTTGGTGGGTGCCAGTTGGCTGCGCGGGGAGCGGTAGCGGTAGAAGCGGTGGACCCAGACGGCGTAGTTGCCGGCGCCGTTGCTGATCACGGCGTCGTCCGGCAGCGTTTCGTTCAGGTACTGGACGACCTGGGTGAGGTCCACGCCCTGTGGCGGTTCTGTGTTCTGCGGCGGGGTGATGTAGCTGAGGTAATCGGCGCGGGCTGAAGCGGTCCATTCGGCCCAAGGCGTCTCGGCGAGGGGAGCGAGACCGGCGAGGGCGGCGGCGATCTCCGGCATGCCGGCCTGGATGCACTGGTCCGCCTGGTAGACGCGGCCCAGCTCGCTGGCGTCGGGGTAGACGTGGATCATTTCCTGCAGCGGGCGCGGGCTCTGGATCAGGGTATAGCCGGCGCTGGGCGTTTCGCTCAGGCGTGAGCCGAGCACCAGCAGCAGGTCGGCTTCCTGCACGCGCGCCGTGAGCTTGGGCGAGGCGCCGAAGCCGAGCTGGCCGGCGTATTGCTCGTCGCGGTTGTCGATCAGGTCCTGGCGGCGGAACGAGGCCAGCAGCGGCAGCCTGTTGGCGCGGGCGAAGGCGCGTACCTGCTCGCAGGCCTCCTGTGTCCAGCCGGTGCCGCCGACGATCAGCAGCGGACGCCGGGCCTGACTCAGGCGTTCGCGCAGTTCGGCCAGGGCGTTGGCGCAGGGAGCCGCACGAGTGATCGGCGTCGGTGCCACATCGGCGACCTGCGCGGAGCCGAACAGCACTTCCTCCGGCAACCCGATCACCACCGGGCCGGGCCGCCCGGACTGGGCGACGCGGAAGGCGCGGGCGACGATCTCCGGGAGGCGGCGGATGTCGTCGACTTCGGTGGCCCACTTGGCCAGGCCGCCGAACATCTGCCGGTAGTCCACTTCCTGGAAGGCCTCGCGGCCCTTGAAGGCGCTTTCCACCTGGCCGATGAAGAGGATCATCGGCGTCGAGTCCTGCATCGCCGTGTGCACGCCGTTGGCCGCGTGGGTCGCGCCCGGCCCGCGGGTGACGAAGCAGATGCCGGGGCGGCCGGTGAGCTTGCCGTAGGCGTCGGCCATGTTCGAGGCGGCGCCTTCGTGGCGGGTGACGATGGTCTGGATGCCGGCGGCGTCGTACAGCGCGTCGAGCACCGGCAGGTAGCTTTCGCCGGGGATGCAGTAGACGGTATCCGCCGCGTGGCGCAGCAGGGCATCGACGAGGATCTGGCCGCCGTTGCGGGCCGGGGTATCGGACATGGGCGTCGGGTTCCTGGAGGGGCAGGGGTGCGCTGATCTTCGAACAACTGCCACGACGATCCAAGCGAGCATTCTTCGCAAGGTCATTCCGCCCTGGAATGAACATGCCGCCCCGGAGCGGGCGCGACGACGAACCGCGCTGGCGTATCCCCGGAGTTGTCTATGGTTGATGCACGGGCGCGGACGTGCTCGCAGGACGATTTGCCGCACAAAGGAGACTCTCCCATGCACCACCTCTCATCCCGGACCTTGCTCGCCGGCCTGTTCGCCACCACCAGCCTGCCCCTGTACGCCGCCCTGCCTTCGGCGCCGGGATACATCGATGACAGCGGCTACAGCGCCGCCGCCAAGACCCGCATCCTGCCGGCGATGTTCGAGCAGAAGCTCACCAGCACCAAGTACATCGCCAAGGCCGACAACCCGCTGATCACCCTGGCTGAGTCCAGCGGATTCAAGCAGACCTCCGATTACCACCAGACCCGCGCCTGGCTGGAGAAGCTGGCGGAGGCCTCCGGCGGCGCCATCACCCTGAGCGACCTGCCGGAGAACAGCGCCACCGGCGAGCCGATGCTGCTGGTGACCGCCAGCCGCGAGGCGGACAAGTCGGCCGCCGGGCTGAACAAGTCCGGCAAGCCGACGATCTTCGTCGAGGCGGAAATCCACCCCGGCGAGGCCAACGGCAAGGACGCCATGTTCATGCTGCTGCGCGACATGACCACCGGCGACAAGCCGCTGGCCGCTCTGCTGGACAAGGTCAACATCCTCTTCATCCCCACCGTTAACATCGACGGCGACCTGCGCCGCAGCCCCTACGGGCGGATCAACCAGAACGGCCCGGACGTCACCGGCTGGCGGGTCAACGGGCTGAACTACAACCTCAACCGCGACTTCACCAAGCTCGACAGCGCGGAAATCCGCAACGTCGCCTCGGTGTTCAATCAGTACGACCTGAGCTTCTTCGCCGACACCCACTCCACCGACGGCGCCATGTATCCCTACGACAGCTCCTACTGCCACAACGGCAACGGCTGGTCGCCGGCTTCCAGCGAGTGGATGGACAAGGTGATGCGCGGCCCGGTGTACAAGGAGCTGGAGGGTGACGGGCATGTGGTCCACGAGTGCATCAGCTTCAACGACAACCAGGACCCGACCCAGGGCTACTACCCGTACCGCACCGACCTGGCGCGTTTCTCCAACCAGTACGGCGACATCCGCAACGTGCCCTCGATCCTTATCGAGCAGCACGCGCTGCACCCCTACGAAATCCAGGTTCTGGGTAACTACGTGATGCTCAAGGCGATGTTCCAGGTGATCGGCGACAACGCCGACTCGCTGAAGCAGGCGATCGTCAAGGACCGCGAGCGGCTGGCGGCGCAGAAGCAGGTGATCCTCACCTGGAAGCCGGGCGATGCGCAGCACACGCCGTTCACCGTGGGCGACTACCGCTACGAGGAGTCGCCGATCACCGGCAAGAAAACCATCGTCTGGAGCAACAAGCCCAAGCAACTGAACGTGCCGATCACCGACAACTCGGTGCCGGACCTGGTGGTGAAGCGGCCGAAACAGTATGTGGTGCCGGTGCAGTGGAGCGAGGTGATCGCGCGCCTGAAGTCCCACGGCATCCAGATGAAGACCCTGGATAAGGCCACGCCCATCGAGGTGACCCTGCAGCGCATGGACGACATCAAGCTGGCCGGCGGCTTCGAGCCTGACCGCGCCGCCAGCAACGAGATTCCCGGCTATGAAGGGCACCTGTTGGTCAGCGGCGTGGGCAAACCATTCCAGCGTCTGCAGACCTACCCGGCCGGTTCGGTGGTGATTGATACCGACCAGCCGCTGGGTGTACTGGCGATCAACCTGCTGACCGCGGAAAGCCCGGACTCGTTCTGGTCCTGGGGCTTCTTCAACTCGACCCTGGTTTCCGCCGAGGAGCCCGAGGAATACGTGATGGAGCCGATGGCGCGCAAGATGCTCGCCGAAGACCCGAAGCTGAAGGCCGAGTTCGAGAAGAAGTTGAAAGACGACAAGGCCTTCGCCAAGGACGCCCAGGCGCGCCTGCAGTGGTTCTACCAGCGCACGCCGTTCTATGACGTGAATGCCTACGTGTATCCGGTGGGGACGGTGTACTAGCGGCGACTGTAGGAGCGAGCTTGCTCGCGAACGCTCTTGCTTGGAGGATTGGGCTGTTCGCGAGCAAGCTCGCTCCTACAGGGGGTTCCCCCGCAAAGCACAAGGCCCGCATTGGCGGGCCTTGTGGTGGGGCTTACAGACTGGCGATCTTCTCGCGCTGCTGGATCAGGTTGGTCACGGCCTGCTCGGCTTCAGCGAGCTTGGCGCGTTCCTTCTCGATCACTTCCGGCGGGGCCTTGGCGACGAAACCTTCGTTGGACAGCTTGCCGCCCACGCGTTTGACTTCGCCTTCCAGGCGCTGGATTTCCTTGTCCAGGCGGGCCATCTCGGCAGCCTTGTCGATCAGGCCGGCCATCGGCACCAGCACCTGCAGGTCGCCGACCAGCGCGGTGGCGGACATCGGCGGCTCTTCGCCTTCGTCCAGCACGCGGATGGTCTCGAGCTTGGCCAGCTTCATCAGCAGCGGCTCGTTGTCGGCCAGGCGGCGGTGATCCTCGGGGGAGGCGTTGTTCAGCACCAGGTCGATGCGCTTGGCCATGGAGATGTTCATCTCGCCACGGATCTGGCGAATGCCCAGCATCAGGGCCTTGACCCACTCGATGTCGCCTTCGGCGGCGGCGTCGATCTTCGCCTCGTCGGCGATCGGCCAGGGTTGCAGCATCAGGGTGTCACCGGATTTCGCAGCGGCGCCCTTGATGCGCTGCCAGATTTCCTCGGTGATGAACGGCATGAACGGATGCGCCAGGCGCAGTGCGGTTTCCAGTACGCGCGCCAGGGTGCGACGGGTGCCGCGCTGGCGTTCGATCGGCGCGTTCTCATCCCACAGCACCGGCTTGACCAGTTCCAGGTACCAGGCGCAGTACTCGTCCCAGATGAACTCGTAGAGGGCCTGGGTGGCGAGGTCGAAGCGGAAGGCGTCCAGCTGGCGCGCGACTTCGATCTCGGTGCGCTGCAGGGCGGAGATGATCCAGCGGTCCACCGAGGACAGCTCGACCGGCTCGCCATTCACGCCGGTGTCCTTGCCATCGGTGTTCTCGATGACGAAGTTGGCGGCGTTCCACAGCTTGTTGCAGAAGTTGCGGTAGCCCTCGACGCGGCCCATGTCGAACTTGATGTCGCGACCGGTGGAAGCCAGCGAGCAGAAGGTGAAGCGCAGGGCGTCGGTGCCGTAGCTGGCGATGCCTTCGGGGAACTCGGCCTTGGTCTGCTTGGCGATCTTCTCGGCGAGCTTGGGCTGCATCATGCCGCTGGTGCGTTTCTCCAGCAGCTCGTCCAAGGTAATGCCATCGACGATGTCCAGCGGGTCGAGCACGTTGCCCTTGGACTTGGACATCTTCTGGCCCTGGCCGTCGCGCACCAGACCGTGGACGTAGACGGTCTTGAACGGGATCTGCGCGGTGCCATCGCCATTCTTGATCAGGTGCATGGTCAACATGATCATGCGCGCAACCCAGAAGAAGATGATGTCGAAGCCGGTCACCAGCACGTCGGTGGGGTGGAAGGTCTTCAGGTAGTCGGTCTGCTCCGGCCAGCCGAGGGTGGAGAAGGTCCACAGGCCCGAGCTGAACCAGGTGTCGAGGACGTCTTCGTCCTGGCGCAGGTTGGCGTCGCCCAGGTTGTGCTTGGCGCGTACTTCGGCCTCGTTGCGGCCGACGTAGACGTTGCCGGCGTCGTCGTACCAGGCCGGGATGCGGTGGCCCCACCACAGCTGACGGCTGATGCACCAGTCCTGGATGTCGCGCATCCAGCTGAAGTACATGTTCTCGTACTGCTTGGGCACGAACTGGATGCGGCCGTCTTCCACGGCGGCGATGGCCGGTTCGGCCAGCGGCTTGGTGGAGACGTACCACTGGTCGGTCAGCCAGGGCTCGATGACGGTGCCGGAGCGGTCGCCCTTGGGTACTTTCAGCGCGTGGTCGTCGATCTTCTCCAGCAGGCCGGCGGCTTCGATGTCGGCGACGATCTGCTTGCGTGCGACGAAGCGGTCCATGCCGGCATAGGCGGCGGGCAGGCTGGCGTCCAGCTCTGCGTTGACGCTGCCGTCGAGCTTGAACACCTGGGCGACGGCGAGGACGGCGGCGTCCTTGTCGAAGATGTTGATCAGCGGCAGGTCGTGGCGCTTACCGACTTCGTAGTCGTTGAAGTCGTGGGCCGGGGTGATCTTCACGCAGCCGGTGCCGAACTCGCGGTCGACGTAGTCGTCGGCGATGATCGGGATGCGCCGGCCCACCAGCGGCAGGTCGACGAAGGTGCCGATCAGCGCGGCGTAGCGCTCGTCTTCCGGGTGAACGGCGACGGCGCTGTCACCCAGCAGGGTTTCTGGACGGGTGGTGGCGACGACCAGGTGGTCCTTGCCGTCGGCGGTCTTGTGACCGTCGGCCAGCGGATAGCGCAGGTGCCAGAGGTGGCCCTTCTCGTCGTGGTTCTCCACTTCCAGGTCGGAAATGGCGGTGTGGAACTTGGTGTCCCAGTTGACCAGGCGCTTGCCGCGATAGATCAGGCCGTCCTCGTGCAGGCGCACGAAGGCTTCCTTCACGGCGTTGGACAGGCCCTCGTCCATGGTGAAGCGCTCGCGCGACCAGTCCACGGAGGAACCCAGGCGGCGAATCTGGCGGGTGATGGTGCCGCCGGACTGATCCTTCCACTCCCAGACCTTCTCCAGGAACTTCTCGCGGCCCAGGTCGTGACGGGCGATGCCCTGGGCGGCCAGCTGGCGCTCTACCACCATCTGGGTGGCGATGCCGGCGTGGTCGGTGCCCGGCTGCCACAGGGTGTTGCGGCCCTGCATGCGGCGGTAGCGGATCAGCGCGTCCATGATGGCATTGTTGAAGCCGTGGCCCATGTGCAGGCTGCCGGTGACGTTCGGCGGCGGGATCATGATGGTGTACGGCTCGCCGGAACCTTGCGGGGCGAAGTAGTTCTCTTTCTCCCACAGGGGGTACCAGTGGGATTCGATGGCGTGGGGCTGGTAGGTCTTGTCCATGAGCGCGGCGGGACCCTGATAAGGCTAGACGGAAAACCGGTGAGTATAACGGGGCGCGGGCCTTACAGGCCACCGGGGCGGCAGGGGGAAGCAATTGTAGGAGCGAGCTTGCTCGCGAACTGCCACCACTGCGAGCTTGCAGAAGAGCGTTCGCGAGCAAGCTCGCTCCTACAAGTAAGGGGGCGGTGCGGTCAGCTCTTGCGCTGGGCCAGCAGGCGCTGGAGGCGGGCTTCCAGGCGGCGCTGCAGTTCGGCTTCGATCTGCGGCGCGAAGTCGTCGATCACGTCCTGCAGGATCAGCTCGGCGGCGGCGCGCAGCTCCAGGTCCAGGTGATCGAGCTCGGCGGTCCGTGGCTCCTGCGTCGGGGCTGCGGGTTCGGGAGTGCGCGGCGCGGGCGTGACGACGTCGGACAGCAGGGGAATGTTGTCCGGCTCGAAGGATTCGGTGAGCAGCGGCGGCTCGTTGCCCGATTCGTTCAGCAGGTCCTGGATCTTCTTCAGGTCTTCCAGCAGGTGGTCGGGGTCGTGCGGGGGCTTACGGCTGTCCATGATCTTGGCTGGTGCGCTCTCAAGGGCGAGGCAGGCGGTGGTCCTGCAAAGGATAGCCCTGCTCGCGGTAGCGGCGGAAATTCTCCCGCGCGGCCTGACGAATCGCCGGTTCTTCGATCACCAGTTCGGCGACCCGGTTGAAATGATCGACGAAGGGCGGAATGACCAGGGTCAGGTTGATCAGCAGGTCCCGGTGGCTTTCCGGCGGTTCGCCCAGGGCGAGTACCACCGGCGAGTCGGCATCTTCTTCCACCGCATTGTGTGGGATGAAGGTTTCGCCCCGGAAGTTCCACAGCCGGGCGTCCAGCGCATCGCGCTGGGCCTCGTCGCTGCACAGCACGAAGATGCGCATGCCTTGCCGCCAGGCCTTTTCGGCGAGGCGGCAGGCGATGGTCAGGCGTGCGTCGGGATCGGCGCTGGGAATGACATAGAAGTCGACCCGGGTCATGCGTTCGATCCCTTCGGCAGGTTGCACTGTGCCATTACTTGGCGCGGTCCAGCAGGTACTGGGTCAGCAGAGGAACCGGGCGGCCCGTGGCGCCCTTGTCCTTGCCGCCGCTGATCCAGGCGGTGCCGGCGATGTCCAGGTGCGCCCAGTGGTACTTCTTCGCAAAGCGCGACAGGAAGCAGCCGGCGGTGATGGTGCCGGCCTTCGGCCCGCCGATGTTGGCGATGTCGGCGAATGGGCTGTCGAGCTGCTCCTGGTACTCGTCGAACAGCGGCAACTGCCAGGCGCGGTCGTCGGCCACTTCACCGGCCTTGAGCAGTTGCCTGACCAGCGTGTCGTTGTTGCCCATCAGGCCCGAGGTGTTGGAACCCAGGGCGACGATGCAGGCGCCGGTCAGGGTGGCGATGTCCACCACCGACTGCGGCTTGAAGCGTTCGACGTAGGTCAGCGCGTCGCACAGCACCAGGCGGCCTTCGGCGTCGGTGTTGAGGATTTCGACGGTCTGCCCGCTCATGGTGGTGACGATGTCGCCCGGACGGGTGGCGCCGCCGCTGGGCATGTTCTCGGCGCAGGCCATCACGCCCACCAGGTTGATCGGCAGCTGCAGCTCCAGCACGGCGCGGAAGGTGCCGAACACCGAGGCGGCGCCGCACATGTCGAACTTCATCTCGTCCATGCCCAGGCCGGGCTTCAAGCTGATGCCGCCGGTGTCGAAGGTGATGCCCTTGCCGACCAGTACGTGCGGGGCTTCGTCCTTCTTCTTCGCGCCGTTGTACTGCAGCACGATCAGGCGCGGCGGCTGGTCGCTGCCCTGGGCGACGGCGAGGAAGGAGCCCATGCCCAGCTCGCGCAGTTTCTTCTCGTCCAGCACTTCGACCTTCAGGCCCTTGTATTCCTTGCCCAGCGCCCTGGCCTGCTCGCCGAGGAAGCTCGGGTGGCAGAGGTTCGGTGGCAGGTTGCCCAGGTCGCGGGTCAGGGCCATGCCGTTGGCGATGGCCTGGGCTTCCCTGGCGCCCTGTTCGACGGCGGCGGCATCGGCCTTGTCGACCAGCAGGGTGATTTTCTTCAGCTTCGGCGCGTCGGCCTTCTGGCTCTTGAAACGGTCGAAGACGTAGGTGCCGTCGGCCAGGGTTTCCACTTGCAGGCGAGCCTTGCCGTGGGCGTCGCGGCCTTTCACGGCGAGATCGCCCAGGGCCAGCGTGGCGTCGCCGCCGCCGAGGTTCTTCAGGGTGGAGAGAACCGAGGAAACCAGTTTGCGGTAGGCGCGGTCGGAGAGATCGCGTTCCTTGCCGGCGCCGACCAGCAGGACGCGCTCGGCCTTAAGGTTCGGTAAATCCTGCAGGAGTAGCGTCTGGCCGACCTTGCCCGCCAGATCGCCACGCTTGAGCAGGGCGCTGATGGCGCCGCCGGTGACGTCGTCCACGGCCTTGGCGGTGGCGCCGAGCTTGCGGCCTTCGCCGACGGCGATGACCAGGGTGGCGGTTTTCAGGGTTTCCGGGCGTACGCTTTTTACAAGGAATTCCATAGCTTGGTGTCCCCAGGACAAAAGGCTCACGATGGCAAGGTGGTCTGCGAGGTTCAGGCAGACTGCGCAGTGACAGGCCTGGCGAATCGCAGGATAATGCCGGCTATTTTCGCTGGATCGCGCTCGCGCGGGCCGGCAAGGCTTCACGGCGGCTAGTTTGAGCGTAGCCGCCTGAGCGTGACAACCCTGGAGTGTCCGGTTTGATTGTCTTCCGTTATCTGTCCCGTGAAGTGCTGATCACCATGAGCGCGGTGAGCGCCGTGCTGCTGGTGATCATCATGAGCGGCCGTTTCATCAAGTACCTGGCGCAGGCCGCCCAAGGCATGCTCGACCCGGGGTCGCTGTTCATGATCATGGGCGTGCGTCTGCCGGGCTTCCTCCAGTTGATCCTGCCGCTGGGGCTGTTCCTGGGCATCCTGCTGGCGTACGGGCGGCTGTACCTGGACAGCGAGATGACCGTGCTCACCGCCACCGGCATGAGCCAGCAGCGCCTGCTGGCCTATACCCTGGCGCCGGCGCTGCTGGTGGCGCTGATCGTTGCCTGGCTGAGCCTGTTGCTGGCGCCGCAGGGCATCACCCAGATGCAACTGCTGCTGAACAAGCAGGATGCGATGACCGAGTTCGATACCCTGGCGCCGGGGCGCTTCCAGTCGATGCGCGACGGCTCGCGGGTGACCTATACCGAAACCCTGGCCAATGAGCGCACGCAACTGGGCGGGGTGTTCATTTCCGACAAGAACCCGCCGCGCAACGGCAAGGAGGGCGGGGTTTCGGTACTGGTGGCGACCAGCGGCGAACAGCAGATCCATGCCGACGGCAGCCGCTACCTGATCCTCAAGGATGGCTATCGCTACGATGGCACGCCGGGGCAGGCCGACTACCGGGCGATCAAGTACGACACCTATGGCGTGCTGCTGCCCAAGCCGGAAGTCAGCAGCGAGATCGATGATCGCGATGCCATTCCCACCAGCGAGCTGATCGGCAGCGATGACGTGCGCATGAAGTCCGAGCTGCAATGGCGCCTGTCGATTCCCCTGCTGGTCTTCGTGGTCACCGTGCTGGCGGTGCCGCTGTCGCGGGTGAACCCGCGTCAGGGCCGTTTCCTCAAGTTGCTGCCGGCGGTTCTGCTCTACATGACCTACCTGGCATTGCTGATCGCCGGCCGCGGCATGCTCGACAAGGGCAAGATCCCGCTCGCACTGGGGCTGTGGTGGATCCACGCGCTGTTTCTGGCGATCGGCTTGCTGCTGCTGTACTGGGAGCCGTTGAGGCTCAAACTGGCCGCCGCACGGGCAAATTCTGGGCGGGAGCCGAAGCATGCGTAAGCTGGACCGTTACATCGGCGTCACCGTTTTCATCTCCATCCTTGCCGTGCTCGGGGTCATTCTCGGCCTGGCCGAACTGTTCGCCTTCGTCGACCAGTTGGGGCAGATCACCGATACCTATACCCTCGCCGAGGCGCTCAAGTTCGTGCTCCTTACCGCACCCAGCCGCGCCTACGACATGCTGCCGATGGCGGCGTTGATCGGCTGCCTGGTTGGCCTCGGCAGCCTGGCCAGCAGCAGCGAACTGACCATCATGCGCGCCGCCGGCGTGTCGCTGCAGCGCATCGTCTGGGCGGTGATGAAACCGATGCTGGTGCTGATGTTCGCCGGCATCCTGCTGGGCGAGTACGTGGTGCCCTACACCGAAACGATGGCCCAGAGCGGCCGCGCCCTGGCCCAGAGCAGCGGCGGAGCGCAGAGTTCGAAGTCCGGCCTGTGGCACCGCCAGGGCCGCGAGTTCATCCATATCAACGTGGTGCGCTCCGACGGCGTGCTGCTGGGGGTGACCCGTTACGATTTCGATGACGCACATCGCCTGCAGACCGCCAGCTTCGCCAAACAGGCGACTTTCCAGAATGATCAGTGGATGCTCGAGGGGGTAACCACCACTGTGCTGCACATGGACCAGAAGCGCAGCGAAGTGGTGAGCAAGCCCACTGAAGCATGGAATATCCAGCTCAGTCCGCAGTTGCTGAACACCGTCGTGATGGAGCCGGAAGCGCTGTCGATCAGCGGGCTGTGGAGTTATATCCATTACCTGCAGGACCAGGGCCTGAGCGCCAACCGCTATTGGCTGGCGTTCTGGACCAAGATCCTGCAGCCAGCTGTTACCGCAGCGTTGGTGCTGATGGCGATTTCCTTCATCTTCGGCCCGCTGCGCAGCGTAACCCTCGGCCAGCGCGTGTTCACCGGCGTGCTGGTGGGCTTCACCTTCCGCATCGCTCAGGACCTGCTCGGCCCGTCCAGCCAGGTCTTCAACTTCCCGCCGTTGCTGGCGGTGCTGGTGCCGGCGACGATCTGCGCGTTCCTCGGCGTGTTGCTGCTGCGAAGGGCCGGCTGACCCTGTAGGAGTGAGCTTGCTCGCGAACTTCTAGATACTGAGTGAATCCTGTTCGCGAGCAAGCTCGCTTCTACAAAAAGCAAAAAGCCGGCAATTGCCGGCTTTTTCATGCCTGGAGATCAGCCCCGGCCCTGCGTCGTCTTGCGCACGGCCTTGGGAATCTGGATCACCACGCTCTCCGAGTAGCGGTCGTGCCAGGTGCGCTTGTTCTTGTCCCAGAGCATCCACAGGAACCCCAGGCCCAGGCAGGCCCAGGAGCCGATGGAGATAATGAAGCGCAGCAGAGCCTGCAGCAGGCTGATCCGCGAGCCGTCGGCGTTCTGCACGCGAATGCCCCAGACCTGCATGCCGAGGGTCTGGCCGCTGTAGGTCCAGAACTTCGCGAAGAAGGCGAACAGGCTGATGAACAGCAGGCTGGACAGCAGCGGGTCACCGGTCAGGCCACCCTGGTCGGCCAGTTGCCTGAGCTTTTCGCCGCCATAGATAAGCCGAAGGAAGCCTTGCTGGTAGGCCAGCGTCACCACCATCAGCAGTGCCACGCAGAGCAGGAAGTCATAGAACATGGCGGCCAAGCGGCGAATGAGCGTGGCGGGCGGGAAGTTTCCCGCGGGCTGGAGCTGCGGTTTGGACATGGTGTCTTCTATGGCGAATCGTGGGTCGGCAGGGGTGTTGCCCTGGATGAATGGGGCGGGATTATACGTTTTCCAGCCGGGTTCGGCCTTCGCCGGACGAGAGCTGTTCTAAGCTGGACGAATGCCGCTCGCCTGGAGGCGTAGCGAAAGGTCGCGCAGCAAGGAACAAGGATGCCGTTACGCAACTATGCCCGACGCTGGCGGGTGCCTCGATTGGTGTTTTCCCTGTCGATGGCCCTGCTCCCCCTGGCACTGGGCAGTTCCATCATCTATTGGCAGGCCCTGCGAACCCTGTCCGCCGAGGCGCGGACTGCGTCCAACGAAGCGTTGCGCCTGTTCGACCTCATGCTGAGCAATGCCGAAGGTGCGGCCAGGGTGGCGTTGTCGCAGAAGGACAAGCCCTGCGAAAGCGCGACCCAGGTGTTGCGCGAGCAGGTGGCCGTGGTGCCTTTCGTGCGTTCGGTCAATCTCACACGGGACGACCACATCTATTGCTCCTCGCTGTTTGGCGACTTCAAGGCACCGCTGGATCATTCGTTCTACGTGGAAGGGCGTTTGCGCCTGATGGCGGGCAACCCGTTGACGCCCAATGTCGGGCTGCTGATCCTGCGCCGGGTCGACGGCGAGTTCGGGGCGCTGGCCACTGTCGATGGACGTTACCTGAGCAACACCCTGCAACTGGTCGATCAGCGCAGCGACTTGCAGTTGCAGGTGGGCGGGGAGTGGATGGATGAGCAGGGGAATGTCTATGCCAGGGACCCCGATCCGTTGCCTATCGGTCATATACGCCTGGTTTCCGAACGCTTCCCGTATTCGGTGACAGGCGGATTTACCGCGGGTTCGCAGTGGCAGCACATTCGCCAGGACGCGCTGCCGCTCGCTTCGCTCTTGCTGTTGCTGGGGACGATCTCCGGTCTGGCCTGCTACTGGTTGTGGGGGCGCTCGGCGACGCCAAGCCTGGAGCTGGAGCGGGCGCTGATGGCTGGGGAGTTCGTTCCCTATCTGCAGCCGCTGGTGGATGCGCGCGATGGGCGCTGGGTTGGTGCGGAAGTGCTGATGCGTTGGCAGCACCCGCGCGAAGGGATGGTCGGCCCGGACCTGTTCATCCCGATGGCCGAGCGCTCCGGCCTGATCGTGCCGATGACCCGCGACCTGATGCGCCAGGTCGGCGATGGGTTGGTTCCCCACGGTGAGCTGCTGGGGGAGGGCTTCCACCTGGGCATCAACATCAGCGCCGTGCATTGCAGCGAGGCGGGCTTGTTTGATGATTGCCTGAGCCTGCAGGCGAAGTTCCTGCCATATAGGCCGAACCTGGTGCTGGAGCTGACCGAACGGGAACTGATCGCGGCCAGCGGAGTGACCGACCAGTTGTTCGGCCGCCTGGATGCCCAGGGCATACGGCTGGCCCTCGACGATTTCGGTACCGGCAACTCGAGCCTGGCTTATCTGCACCGCTTCAAGGTGGATGCGCTGAAGATCGACAAGAGCTTCGTCGCGATGATTGGCGTGGATGCACTCTCGGTACGCATCCTCGACAGCATCGTCGAACTGTGCGGCAAGCTGGATCTGATGATCATCGCCGAAGGGGTGGAGACCGAAGAGCAGCGTCGTTACCTGGCCGAACGTGGAGTGGATGTGTTGCAGGGCTACCTGTTCGGCAAGCCGATGCCGCTGGAGGAGTTCGTGCAGGCGATGCGCGAGGAGAGCGAAAGGGCTCGCTGAGGACTGGATGGCTGTGGGCCTCCCACTGCAGCTGTACGGACGGCATGGGGCTGAACGGCCTGCGTATACCCAGTGCCGTTTGTGTCTTTCCACGGTTGCCGCAGTCGTTAACAGCGAAAACTTTACATAGGGTATTTCGGACGTGTTTTTCCTCTGCGGCCTGCTTCTTATCCTGGGGCGGCGGATAAAGATTAGTGATAACTGGTTCACACTTTTAAATTTGTCCGGCCTGCCGTTTAACTTTTTTTTGACATTTGTCATTTGGTTTTAAGGGAGAGTTTCATCCCCGGCCGCGTTTAGAGCCGGTATTTCAGGGGAAAAGCCAAGAAAATCAATGTCTACGAAGTGTTCGTTCGGACACTTGTAGCGATCGGGGCGTTTCGTTCTAATTGGCGCGCTCTTGCTGGTCCTGGCCCCCCGTAGGCCGGTCTTTCAAGGATTTGACCCCGTGAACTATTCGTTGATTGATTTTTTATACAGCGATGAGCGACGACTGGTCCCAAATTGCCGGTCGGCGGAGTGGCAGTTCGCTATTTCGCTAATAGAGTTGTTTGGGAAGGCTATGGAACAAGAGTCTGAATAATGCCTATTCGTTCCCGTGGGTTCACACTGATTGAGTTGATGGTTGTTGTTGCGATCGTTGCCATTCTGGCTGCCATCGCTTACCCCAGCTATCAGCAGTACATCATCCGCGGTAAACGATCCGCCGCGCAGGCGCAGATGATGGACATTGCCAATCGCGAGCAGCAGTACCTGCTAGCCAACCGCGCCTATGCGGACAAGACCGCGCTGGAGGCTGGCGGTTACGCACTCCCTAGCGAAGTGTCGGGCAATTATGGCTACAGCATCACCGTCGACAGCGCGGCAACGCCGCCGACCTTCACCATTACCTTCACGCCTAGCGGCTCGCAAGCCAGCGACGGCAATCTGACTCTCGATAGCGTCGGCACCAAAGGGCCGGCGGGCAAGTGGTGAGCGATATGGGTGTCTCTCGACAGCGTGGTTTGACCCTTATCGAGCTGCTGGTCAGCATCCTGATCATTTCTCTCGGTCTTCTCGGGCTGGCCAAGCTGCAGGCCCGCATGCAGTTGTCGGACATGGAGTCATACCAGCGTGCCCAGGCGCTGCTGTTGCTCAATGATATTTCCAGTCGAATGACTGCCAACCCCAACAACTCCTCCAGCTACGCCACCGGCAGCGCCAGCCCGGTTGGTGCGGGCATGACCTGTCCGACCAGCAGTGCCACGCGCCAGCAGGCCGATATGATGGATTGGTGCAATGGTTTGCAGGGGGCGGCAGAGGTCGGTGGCGGCAATGTCAAGGCCGGCGCTATGCTGGGCGGGCGTGGCTGCATCGAATCCCTGGGCAGCGGACAGTACCTGGTCACTGTGGCCTGGCAGGGCATGAGTCCGATCTCGGCGCCTCCCACTAGCGTGGCTTGTGGCAAGAATGCTTACGACGGCGGCACGGAGTGCAAAGATGATCTTTGCCGGCGTGTGGTTACCACCATTGTACGGGTGGCCACGCTATGAGGCGCGCCGCCCCACAACGCGGGTTCACCTTGGTCGAGATGATGATTGCGGTGACCATC
Organism: Pseudomonas sp. MT3; assembly: GCF_054720805.1. Lineage (NCBI taxonomy): Bacteria > Pseudomonadati > Pseudomonadota > Gammaproteobacteria > Pseudomonadales > Pseudomonadaceae > Pseudomonas > Pseudomonas sp. MT3. Next base: position 74,763 of record NZ_JBTVPY010000003.1, on the reverse strand, counting down.
GGGCTGCTGATCATGGTCGGTGTCCTGACGCTCTACCTCAATCTGCGTCGTACCAACGACGACATGGCCAATACCAACTCGCTGATCGAAAATGGCCGTTTCGCCGTGCAACTGCTGCAGGAAGATCTGGCCCATGCCGGTTTCTGGAACGGCTACATACCGCAATTCGATGACCTTACCTCGACTGATGTCCCAGGAGACGTGCCCCTGGCGCTGCCGCCGGTGTGCGGGGATTTCTCTACGTGGACATTGGCGGACAAGACCGCCGCCCTCGGCATTGCCGTGCAGTCTTTCTCGGCAGTTCCCCCTGGCTGCTCAGGGATCGTCACCAATCTGGCCGCCAATTCCGATGTGCTGGTGATCCGGCATGTCGACACCTGTGTACCGGGAGTTGGCAATTGCGAAGCGCTTACCGCCGGCAAGGTGTACTTCCAACTGTCCTCCTGTGACACCGAGCCCACTACCTCCTATGTGCTGGATACCAGTGGGTTCACCCTGCATCAGCGCGATTGCATCACCCTGGCTGAGCGTCGCACATACGTCACCGACCTCTATTACGTGCGTGATTATGCGGTGACGCCGGGCGATGGCATCCCCACGTTGATGCGTTCGCAGTTCGACCTGTCTGGTGGTGATAACGCCCAGCAGGCTGCGGTGCCGTTGATCGAGGGTGTCGAGGCGCTCCGCGTTGAGCTGGGCGTCGATAACGTCAGCGACTCCGGCGGTACGGTGCGTTTTGATCAGGCGGTCATCTGGGCCGATGAGAGCAACAAGACATCGCCCACCAATCGGGGCGATGGCTCCGCAGATGGTAGTTTCATCCATTGCGGCTCGGGCTCCTGCACTGTGGCTGAGCTGATGAACGTGGTGGAAGCCAAGCTCTACGTCCTGGTGAGAAGTCGTGCGGCTACGTCTGGCTATACCTCGGACAAGACCTATGCCCTGGGCGGAAGCACCCTGGGGCCCTTCACCGATGGCTACAAGCGGCACCTGTTCACCTCCAGCGCAGCGCTGGTGAACGTTTCCCGCAGGAGGCAGACGCCATGAGAACAAGTGGCAAGGTGGGTGGGCAGCGCGGTGCGACGCTGGTGGTCACCCTGGTGATGCTGCTGATGCTGATGCTGATGGTGGGCAGCGCCTACACCTTGAGCGGAAGCAACCTGAAGGCAGTGGGCAACATGCAGTTCCGCAACGAGGCTATCGCTTCAGCCAATATCGGTATCCAGCGCGTGCTCGGTTCGGCGTTCACAACGAAGCCGGCGGCGGAGCAGCTTGACGTTGATATCAACAACGATGGCACTCGGGACTACGTGGTGGATATGGCCACACCTGTGTGCGCGAGTGCCAGGCCGAGCGGTAATGCTTCGCTCTGTGGTCAGGGAACCAAGAGTATGTGCAGTCAGGATTGGAATACAGTCTGGACACTGAATGCCACGGTGACCGATGCGGTGAGTGGTGCTTCGGTCAAGGTGCGTTCGGGGGTGCGTGTGCAACTCACTGATACGCAGAAGCGCACAGTGTGCGGAGTATGAATATGAAAACTCAGGGCAATGTCTCGGTCCTCTGGCGAGTGTTTGCATTCTGCACTCTATGCATCGCATACACGACGGCTAGCGCCGAGGACATCGACCTGTTCGTCGGCACACCGCCTAACGCTGCGGATGCGCCTAATGTCTTAATCATCATGGACAACACTGCAAACTGGAATAAGCAGTTCCCCAGTGAGCAGGCCGCGTTGTACTCGCTGATTGGTAGCCTGGACGAAAATAAGTTTCGTGTTGGCCTGATGATGTTCAGCCAAACCGGTAGTCCTAACTCCAACATCGGTGGTGGGTATGTGCGCGCAGCCATCCGCCTGATGGATCCAAGCGCCAAGAGCATGTATCAGGCTCTAATCAACAGTATCTCTACCAGTGGGAAGAATAGCGATGCTGGTGACGGCGGCAAAGCAAGCTTGGTGATGTCGGAGGCCTGGGCGTATTTTTCAGGCGGTACTCCCTATTCTGGTAACAACAAGGAAAAGGCGGACTATACGGGAAATATTGCTGGGACCGCCGAGTCAAAGGCTATCTATGCGTTGCCGAACAATGCCTTGTCGGCCTTCAGTGGTACTAAGTACAACAGCCCTATCGTTGCGGGTTGTGCAAAGAACTTCATCATCTATATCAGTAACAGCGCCTCCCAGGATCCAAACCAGGTAATCGAGCAGTCAAAAACGTTGCTCTCTAATGCGGGTGGCAATACGACAACAATTCCCGTTTCACCCACTGGTTCTCAGGACAATATGGCCGATGAGTGGGCGCGCTTCATGAAGAAAAGCGCCCTGGGCATTACTACCTACACTGTGGATGTCGATAAGGTCACCAACGGGCAGGGGCCGGGCTGGAGCGCCTTGCTCCAGAGCATGTCCAACGTCAGCGGTGGCCACTACTTCGATGTGAGCTCCGATGGTTCGGGGATCGCCGATGCGCTGGATGCCATCTTCTCCGAGATCCAGGACACCAACAGCGTGTTCGCCTCCGTGACGCTGCCGGTCAGCGTCAATACCCAGAGCACCTACTTGAACCAGGTGTTCGTCGGCATGTTCCGCCCCGACAGGGATTCCTTCCCACGCTGGGCGGGTAACCTCAAGCAATACAAGCTGGGGATGGTTGACGGTAAGTTGCAGACGGTGGATGCCAACGGTGAGAGTGCAATCAATAGCAGCACGGGCTTTGTCACTGAATGCGCGAGGAGTTTCTGGACACCCGGCACAACCGATAGCTATTGGGCCTTCAAGCCGCAAGGCAACTGCTTGAGAGTGTCGAGATCGGATGTCTCCAATTACCCGGATGGCAATATCGTGGAGAAAGGCGGCCAAGCTTATATGCTGCGCCAGAGCAGTGCTCGCACGATGAAGACCTGCGATCCAAGCCCCACTGGATGCACTACGCTCACCGACTTCAATACGGGTAACAGCGCAATTACTGATACTCTGCTGGGGGCGGCCAGCGGCGAGCGTGACACGCTCATCAACTGGGCGCTGGGTGCCGACAATCAGGACGAGAATACCAACAAGAACATCACCGAAAAGCGCCCCTCGGTGCACGGCGATATCGTGCATTCGCGTCCAGCAGCCATTAACTACGGTACAGCGACCAACCCTCAGGTGGTGGTTTATTACGGTGGAAATGATGGTTTGCTGCATGCCATCAACGGCAACCGTGCCACTAGCATCGGTACGGTAACAGCAGGTAGCGAGCTCTGGTCGTTCATGCCGCCGGAGTTTTATCCAGTCATCAAGCGGTTGCGCGACAACAAAGTAACCATCAGCTTCCCCGGTCATACCACCGGTACGCCGACTCCTGAGCCCAAGTCCTATGGAATGGATGGTTCGGTCACCGCAGTGCAGCAGGGCAGTAGCACCTGGATCTACGCCACCATGCGCCGTGGCGGACGATCGATCTATGCATTCGATGTCACCACTCCCGGAAGCCCGACTCTGAAATGGAAGCGAGGCTGCCCCAGTATGGCCGATGACACTGGCTGCAGCACAGGCTTCGATGGTATCGGTCAGACTTGGGCAACGCCGACAGTCCTCAAGGCGGCTGGCTATGGCGGCGGGACTACACCAATGCTGGCCATGGGCGGTGGCTACGATCCCTGCGAGGACGGTGATCCCAATACCTGCACCTCCAGCGCCAAGGGCAACCAGATTTATCTGCTGAATGCCAATAGCGGTGCGGTGCTCAAAACCTTCACGACCGCTCGTGGTGTTGTCGGCGATGTGACCATACTGACCGACGACAATGGCCTGGCAACCTATGGTTATGCCGCTGACCTGGGCGGTAACGTCTATCGCATCTCCGGGGTTGATGCCGCTAGCGCCATCGGCAATACGGCGCCAGCTAACTGGACTATTACCCCAATTGCCTCGCTGGGGTGTGACACCGCCTCCAGCTGCCCGGCGAATCGCAAGTTCATGTATGGCCCCGAAGTGGCGGTGACCAATGGCGAATATGTGATTGCTATCGGTTCGGGGGACCGGGAGAAACCAATTCTCAGCTATAACTCGGCCATCTCTGTGTCCAACCGGTTTTACAGTCTGCGTGATAAGCCATCCGATCCGAATTGGCTGACTTCGGAGAGCACGACTTGTGGCGCCGATGTAGTCTGTAACAGTTCGCTGTTCCCCATTACCACCAGCGCGACACCGTCGGCCACTGAGCTGGCCACCAAGCCGAAAGGTTGGTACCTGGCGCTGCAGCCGACGGAGCAGGTAGTGACCTCAGCGCTGGTGCTGTTCGATACCATTACCTTCAGTACCCACCAGCCAGAGGAAGTCCAGCCAGGCACTTGCTCCAATCTCGGGATCGCACGCAATTACAATATCAACTACAAGAATGCCGCCGGCTCCAACGGCGACCGCTTCTCGGAGATTGCGGGAGGCGGACTGGCGCCATCCCCTGTGGCCGGCATCGTTATCCTTGATGATGGGACACAGAAGCCTTTCATCATCGGTGGTGGCAACTGTGCTACCGACTCTTCGCTGCAAGGTTGCGAAGCCGTTCCTCCGGCGTCAGGCATTCGGCCGAAGTCCTGGGTGTTCTGGAACATCGAGCGATAGGAGCGCGGGATGATAGTGCAGGTTCGTCGAGCAACTGGTGGCTTCACCCTGCTCGAGCTGATGGTCACCGTTGCGGTGGCTGCGGTTCTGCTTTCCCTCGCGGTGCCGTCGTTCACCGATGCCACCCTGTCGGGCAAGCTCGCCGCCAATGCTAACGATCTGGTCGCGGGCGTTACCCTGGGGCGTAGCGAGGCGATCAAGCGCAACGCGGTGGCCTCGATGTGTGTGTCCAGTAATGGCACCTCTTGTGGCTCCGGCGGCTGGGAGCAGGGCTGGATTGTTATCTCCGGTAGCAACGTGATCCAGAAGCACGCGGCGGCGCCGAATGGCTTCAAGGCTACCTCCGCTACTACGAAGATTGATTTCCAGCCGTCCGGAGTTGGAAGTACCCAGGCGACTATCGTTGTCTGCCGAGCCACTCCAACTGTGGGCTCTCAGGAGCGAGAGGTGCAGGTCGATGCGACTGGACGCGCCTACGTCAAGAGAACCGCTAACGGCAGTTGCTCGTAAGTTTCGCCTGATCCTGTAAGTTCTCTCCTAGAGGCGTGTCTTGGCGCCTCCAGGCTGCGTGCAAGCAGGTTCTGGAGCTTCGCCAATTCCCGCATTGCACCGGTAGGGTTGCCCATTGCTGCTGACGGATGGGTAATGCGTCGCGCTGCCTGCAGCTCGACGCTGAGTCAAGGTAATACATAAATCGCAGACAACAAAAAACCGGCTCGAAGGCCGGTTTTATTGCTGTCCTGACACTCTTCTGGAAGTGTCAGTGGTGCCTCGGGAGAGACTCGAACTCTCACTCTGTCGCCAGAAACGGATTTTGAATCCGCCGCGTCTACCGATTCCGCCACCGAGGCAATGGCGGCGCAGTATAGGGAGACGCTCTGCGTCGGTCAATCCGCTTGATTGGTCAGAATTTGGCAATTCCAGTAAGATATGCGGCCCTTCGAGATAGCTCCCCTTCATGCGCGTCGCTGACTTTCATTTCGATCTGCCCGAGGCGTTGATCGCCCGCCATCCACTCGCCGAGCGCCGCGCCAGCCGTCTGCTGGTGCTGGATGGCCCGAGCGGCGAGCTTGGCCATCGGCAATTCGCCGACCTTCTCGGCTTCCTCCAGCCGGGCGACCTGATGGTGTTCAACAACACCCGGGTCATTCCTGCTCGCCTGTTCGGCCAGAAGGCTTCCGGCGGCAAGCTGGAAATCCTCGTGGAGCGTGTACTGGACAGCCACCGCGTGCTGGCCCATGTGCGCTCCAGCAAGTCGCCCAAGCCCGGATCGAAGATCCTTATCGACGGCGGTGGCGAGGCGGAAATGCTGCAGCGCCATGACGCACTGTTCGAGCTGGGCTTCAGCGAGGAGGTGCTGCCGCTGCTGGAACGTGTCGGCCATATGCCGCTGCCGCCCTATATCGACCGCCCGGACGAGGATTCGGATCGCGAGCGTTACCAGACCGTCTACGCCGAGCGTGCCGGTGCCGTGGCCGCGCCCACTGCCGGTTTGCATTTCGACGAGGCGTTGCTGGAGGCCATCCGCGCCAAGGGGGTGGAGACCGCCTTCGTCACCCTGCACGTGGGCGCTGGCACCTTCCAGCCGGTGCGGGTCGAGCGCATCGAGGACCACCACATGCACAATGAATGGCTGGAAGTCGGCCAGGACGTGGTCGATGCCGTGGCCGCCTGCAAGGCACGTGGCGGCCGGGTGGTGGCCGTGGGCACCACCAGTGTGCGCTCGCTGGAGAGTGCCGCTCGCGATGGGGTGCTCAAGCCCTTCAGTGGCGATACCGACATCTTTATCTTCCCGGGCCGGCCCTTCCATGTGGTCGATGCCCTGGTGACCAATTTCCATCTGCCCGAATCCACGCTGCTGATGCTGGTTTCGGCCTTCGCCGGCTACCCGGAGACAATGGCCGCTTATGCGGCTGCGGTGGAGCAGGGCTATCGCTTCTTCAGTTACGGCGACGCCATGTTCATCACCCGCAATCCGGCGCCGCGCGGCCCTGAGGACTGATCCATGAGTTTCATGAAATTCGAACTGCTGGCCACCGAGGGCAAGGCCCGTCGCGGCCGCCTGACCTTCCCGCGCGGCGTGGTGGAGACCCCGGCGTTCATGCCGGTGGGCACCTACGGCACCGTGAAGGGCATGCTCCCGCACGACATCGAGGGTATCGGTGCGCAGATCATTCTGGGCAATACCTTCCACTTGTGGCTGCGTCCCGGCACCGAGGTCATCCAGAAGCACGGCGACCTGCATGACTTCATGCAGTGGAAAGGGCCGATCCTTACCGACTCGGGTGGCTTCCAGGTGTTCAGCCTGGGCGCGCTGCGCAAGATCAAGGAGGAGGGCGTGTACTTCGCCTCGCCGGTGGATGGCGCCAAGGTTTTCATGGGCCCGGAAGAGTCGATGGCGGTGCAGCGTGCGCTGGGCTCGGATATCGTGATGATCTTCGACGAGTGCACCCCGTATCCGGCCGAGTTCGACGTGGCCAAGCGCTCCATGGAGCTGTCGCTGCGCTGGGCCAAGCGCTCGAAGATCGCCCACGGCGATAGCCCGTCGGCGCTGTTCGGCATCGTCCAGGGCGGCATGCACGAAGAGTTGCGCATGCGCTCGCTGGAAGGCCTGCAGGAAATCGGTTTCGACGGCCTGGCGATCGGCGGCCTGTCGGTGGGCGAGCCCAAGGAAGAGATGATCCGCGTGCTGGACTTCCTGCCGCCGCAGATGCCGGCGGACAAACCTCGTTACCTGATGGGTGTGGGCAAACCCGAGGACCTCGTGGAAGGTGTGCGCCGGGGCGTCGACATGTTCGACTGCGTCATGCCGACTCGCAACGCGCGCAATGGCCACCTTTTCGTCGACACCGGGGTGATCAAGATCCGCAATGCGGTGCACAAGCACGACGAATCGCCGCTGGATCCGACCTGCGACTGCTACACCTGCCAGCACTTCTCCCGCGCCTATCTCTACCACCTGGACAAGTGCGGAGAAATGCTCGGCAGCATGCTCAATACCATCCATAACTTGCGGCATTATCAGCGGCTTATGGCTGGTTTGCGCGAGGCAATCCAACAGGGTACATTGGCGAACTTTGTCGACGCCTTCTACGCCAAGCGCGGCCTCCCCACGCCGCCGCTGGTCGAGTGACCTCATTCCAAGTCTTTGTCACAGGAGTTTTAAATGAGCTTTCTGATTCCCGCTGCCTACGCTGACGCAGCAGCTCCCGCCGCTGCTGCCGGCCCGGCTGGCACCGGTTTCGAGTGGGTGTTCCTGGTCGGTTTCCTGGTCATCTTCTACCTGATGATCTGGCGTCCCCAGGCCAAGCGTTCCAAGGAGCACAAGAACCTGATCGCCGGCCTGCAGAAGGGTGACGAAGTCGTCACTTCCGCAGGTATCGCCGGCAAGGTGACCAAGGTTGCTGACGATTTCGTCGTAGTCGAAGTCTCCGACAGCGTCGAGCTGAAGTTCCAGAAGGGCGCGATTGCCGCGACCCTGCCGAAAGGCACGCTGAAGGCCATCTGAGCCAACCAACAGAAACCCAATCGACGGGGCGCATGATGCGCCCCGCGTCATAACGGGCGGTGTCATGCTCAACAAGTATCCCCTGTGGAAGTATCTGCTGATCCTGGCGGTCCTGGCCGTTGGTTTCATCTACTCCGCACCCAACCTCTACCCGGATGACCCGGCCGTGCAGATCAGTGGTGCGAGCACCGCGCTGCAGGTGTCGCAGGCCGACCTGGACAAGGCCGGCAAGGCGCTGGCCGATGCGGGCATCGCCGTCAAGGCGGGTAGCCTCGGCAAGAACAGCGGCCTGATCCGTCTGGCCAGGCAGGAAGATCAGCTGCCGGCCAAGGACATTGTCCGCCGCGCGCTGGGTGACGACTACGTAGTCGCCCTGAACCTGGCCCAGACCACTCCGAACTGGCTGCGCAATATCGCCGCTCACCCGATGAAGCTGGGTCTCGACCTGTCCGGTGGTGTGCACTTCCTGCTGGAAGTGGACATGGACAAAGCCGTCGACGCCCGCATGAAGGTTTACGAAAGCGAGATCAAGAGCGCCCTGCGCAAGGATCGCGTGCGCTATCGCAGCCTGCCGGCGCAGGATGGCGGCATCCAGCTGGGCTTCACCGAAGAAGCCGACCTGGATAAGGCCAAGTCCCTGATTGCCAAGGATTACCGCGATTTCGAAGTCACCCAGAGCGAGCGCACCGGCATGCAGGTGCTGCGCCTGGGAATGACCCCGGCGAAGCTGGCGGAAATCCGCGAGTACTCGATCAAGCAGAACCTCACCACCGTTCGCAACCGTGTGAACGAGCTGGGCGTGTCCGAGCCGCTGGTGCAGCGCCAGGGCGCCAATCGTATCGTGGTCGAGCTGCCGGGCGTGCAGGACACCGCCGAAGCCAAGCGTATCCTCGGCAAGACCGCCAACCTCGAGTTCCGCCTGGCCGCCGAGCCGGACGCGATCAGATCCGCCACCGAAACCTTCGAGTTCCGTGAGCCGCGTCGTCCGCCGGCAACCCTGGAGCGTGGCGTGATCATCACCGGTGACCAGGTCACCGACGCCAGCGCCAGCTTCGACGAGAACGGCCGCCCGCAGGTGAACATCCGTCTGGATGGCCACGGCGGCGAGCTGATGAACCGCGCGACCCGTAACAACGTCGGCCGCAGCATGGCGGTGGTGTTCATCGAGCAGAAGCCGATCACCCGCTACGCCAAGCAGGTCGTCGATGGCGTCGAGCAGGAAGTCGCGGTTCCGGCGTTCAAGGAAGAGAAGAAGATCATCAGCCTGGCGACCATCCAGTCGCCGCTGGGTAACCAGTTCCGCATCACCGGCCTGGACGCTCCGGGTGAATCCTCTGAACTGGCCCTGCTGCTGCGTGCCGGTGGCCTGGCGGCACCGATGTACTTCGCGGAAGAGCGCACCATCGGCCCGAGCCTGGGTGCGGACAACATCGCCAAGGGCATCGACGCGTCCCTGTGGGGCATGGTCTTCGTGTCCCTGTTCATCATCGTGATCTACCGCTTCTTCGGCGTGATTGCCACCGTCGCCCTGGCGTTCAACATGGTCATGCTGGTGGCGTTGATGTCGATCCTCGGTGCGACCCTGACCCTGCCGGGTATCGCGGGTATCGTACTGACGATGGGCATGGCGGTGGACGCCAACGTGCTGATCTTCTCGCGGATACGCGAGGAACTGGCGGCGGGCATGTCCGTGCAGCGGGCGATCCATGAAGGCTTCAACCGCGCCTTCACTGCGATCCTCGACGCCAACCTGACCTCGCTGCTGGTCGGCGGCATCCTTTACGCCATGGGTACCGGCCCGGTGAAGGGCTTCGCCGTGACCATGTCCCTCGGCATTATCACCTCGATGTTCACGGCCATCCTGGTCACCCGCGCGATGGTCAACCTGATCTTCGGCGGCCGCGACTTCAAGAAGCTGTGGATCTAAGGGGCCTGAGATGAACATCAAGATCGGTACTATCAACTTCATGGGCGTGCGCAACATTGCGTTCGCCGCGACCCTGATCCTGACCCTGATCGCCCTCGGCAGCTGGTTCGTCAAGGGCATCAACTTCGGCCTCGACTTCACTGGCGGTACGTCGATCAAGCTGGCCTACGAGCAGCCTGCCGACCTTGCCAAGGTGCGTGAGCAACTGGTTGCCGCCGGTTTCGGCGAGGCCGTGGTGCAGAGCTTCGGCGACACCAAGGACGTGCTGGTGCGCATGCCCAGTGAAGATCCGGAGCTGGGCAAGAAGGTCGCAGCGGCCCTGCAGCAGGCCGACTCCACCAACCCGGCGAAGGTGAATGGCGTCGAATATGTCGGCCCGCAGGTGGGTGAGGAACTGCGCGACCAGGGCGGCCTCGGCATGCTCCTGGCGCTGGGCGGCATCCTGCTGTACGTCGGCTTCCGCTTCCAGTGGAAGTTCGCCCTGGGTGCGATCCTCTCGCTGGTCCACGACGCCATCATCGTGATGGGCGTGCTGTCGTTCTTCCAGATCACCTTCGACCTGACCGTGCTGGCCGCGGTACTGGCGGTGGTGGGCTACTCGCTGAACGATACCATCGTGATCTTCGACCGGGTGCGCGAGAACTTCCGCGTGCTGCGCAAGGCCAACCTGATCGAGAACATCAACATCTCGACCAGCCAGACACTGCTGCGGACCATCGCCACCTCGGTGTCGACCCTGCTGGCCATCGCCGCGCTGCTGTTCTTCGGTGGCGACAACCTGTTCGGCTTCTCCATCGCCCTGTTCGTGGGTGTGATGGCGGGTACCTACTCGTCGATCTACATCGCCAACGTGGTGCTGATCTGGCTGAATCTGTCCAGCGAGGACCTGATTCCGCCACCGAGCAAGGAAGCTGACGAGCGCCCGTAATAGAGCGTCTCCAGGCCTCCACGGAAAACTCCCGCTACGGCGGGAGTTTTCGTTTGTCGGTTATGTGTAACGAACCGGCCGGAACTTTCTTACACTTTGATCGCTCCAAGGCAAGGTAAAGGGCAGAGCCCGAACGAGACGAAAGACCAGGAGGTTTATGTGAACAAGTCGTTGCTCATCGGTACCGTGCTGGGCGCTGTAGGCGTGACTGCCGGTGGCGCCGTGGCCACTTATAGTCTGGTGGATCGCGGGCCTGAATATGCCGAGGTGCTCGCTGTCCAGCCGGTCAAGGAAACCATCAAGACGCCTCGCCAGGTCTGCAAGGACGTCGCCGTGACTCACCAGCGTCCTGTGAAGGACACCCACCAGATCGCCGGTACGGCGATCGGCGCCATCGCTGGCGGCCTGCTGGGCAACCAGATCGGCGGCGGCAACGGCAAGAAGATCGCCACCGTGGCGGGCGCCATCGGCGGTGGTTATGCCGGTAACAAGGTGCAGGAAGGCATGCAGGAGCGTGACACCTATACCACCACTGAAACCCGCTGCAGCACCGTCAACGACACCAGCGACAAGGTCGTCGGTTACGACGTGAAGTATCTGCTGGACGGCAAGCCCGGCCAGGTCCGCATGGATCGCGATCCGGGTTCGCAGATTCCGGTCGACAAGAGCGGCCGCCTGATCCTGGGTCAGCAATAAGCAGTCGCCAGGAGTGAACGAAAAAGGCGCCCATTGGGCGCCTTTTTCTTTATCTGGCTTTTCGTAGGAGCGAGCTTGCTCGCGAATCGCCCGGAGCCGTAGCGTCAGAATGATAAAGCTTCGCGAGCAAGCTCGCTCCTACAAGGAAAGCGTTCTCGCAGGCACGGCAATGCCAGGCTTTTTCATCCGTGTCTCAGGCTCAGCGCTTGAGCGACGGCGGCAGGTGCGGCTGGATGCTGGTCAGCAAGGCCTTGAAGCACTTGGTGTTGCCGGCGACGATCTGGCCCTTCTCGAGGAACTCGTGACCGCCGGTGAAATCGCTCACCAGGCCGCCTGCTTCCTGGATCAGCAGGGCGCCGGCTGCCATGTCCCATTCGGACAGGCCGAACTCCCAGAAGGCGTCGTAACGGCCGGCGGCAACGTAGGCCAGGTCCAGGCTGGCGGCGCCGGCGCGGCGGATGCCGGCGGTCTGGCCGACCAGGCTGCGGAACATGCCCAGGTACGCGTCCAGGTTGTCCATCTGGCTGTCGCGGAACGGGAAGCCGGTGCCGAGCAGGGCGCCTTCCAGGCTCTTGCGGTTGCTCACGCGCAGACGGCGGCCGTTCAGCGCGGCGCCGCGGCCGCGGCTGGCGGTAAATTCTTCCTGGCGAACCGGGTCGAGAACCACGGCGTGCTCGAGACGGCCGCGGTATTTGCAGGCGATGCTGATCGCGAAGTGCGGGACGCCGTGGATGAAGTTGGTGGTGCCGTCCAGCGGATCGATGATCCACAGGTAGTCGGCGCCTTCGCCGCTGCCTTCGAGCATGCCGCCTTCTTCGCCCATGATCCCGTGGTTCGGGTAGGCCTTGCGCAGAGCGGTGACGATGGAGAGCTCGGCAGCGCGGTCGACCTCGGTGACGTAATCCTTGGCTTCTTTTTCGTTGACCGAGAGGGTGTCCAGGCGTTCGATGGAGCGGAAGATCAGTTCACCGGCGCTGCGAGCGGCGCGCAGGGCGATATTCAGCATAGGCTGCATGGAGAGGTCACCTGGGTCGTTAAAGAAAGCCGAACATTCTAGCAGAAAGCCGTGGCGTTCATAGAGCGACCTGTCGCCTGCGTGGCGCAAGACCCACCGCTGCGGTAGGATTCCCTCCCTTTTTCGCTTTTGTGTGGAGTCGCTGGCGTTGCTCGACAGAATACGCGTGGTGCTGGTCAATACCAGTCATCCCGGCAATATCGGCGGAACGGCCCGTGCGATGAAGAACATGGGCCTGTCGCGCCTGGTGCTGGTCGATCCGATGGATTTCCCCAGTGGCGAAGCGCGCGCCCGTGCTTCCGGCGCCGATGACATTCTCGATGCGGCTGTGGTCGTGCCGACCCTGGAAGACGCCCTGGCCGGTTGCAGCCTGGTGCTGGGCACCAGTGCGCGCGACCGCCGCATTCCCTGGCCGCTGCTCGATCCTCGCGAGTGCGCCACCACCAGCCTGCAGCACGTGCAGCAGGGTGGCGAGGTCGCGCTGGTGTTCGGTCGCGAATATGCGGGTTTGACCAACGAGGAATTGCAGCGATGTCAATTCCATGTGCATATCCCGGCCAATCCCGAGTTCAGCTCGCTGAACCTGGCGACGGCGGTGCAGGTGCTGGTCTACGAGGTGCGCATGGCGTGGCTGGCCGTTCAGGGGCGGCCGACCAAGCAGGAGAAGGTCGAGTCCACCGCGATGCTCAACAGCGTCCCGGTGACGTCGGATGAGCTGGAGCGTTTCTACGCGCACCTGGAGTCGACCCTGGTGGATATCCAGTTCCTCGATCCGCAGAAGCCGCGCCACCTGATGTCGCGCCTGCGTCGCCTGTATGGCCGCAGCGGCGTCAGCAAGCTGGAGATGAATATCCTGCGGGGTATTCTCACCGAAACACAGAAGGCTGCCCGTGGGGAGCTTTCCAAGCGGAGTGATGAAGATGTTTGAGCGTGTGCGCGAAGATATCCAGAGCGTATTCCATCGTGACCCGGCGGCGCGCAACGCCTTCGAGGTGCTCACCTGCTACCCGGGGCTGCACGCGGTGTGGCTGCATCGCCTGGCCCATGCCTTGTGGGCGTCCGGCTGGAAGTGGCTGGCGCGTATGGTGTCGAACTTCGGTCGCTGGATGACCGGCATCGAGATCCACCCGGGCGCGAAGATCGGTCGGCGCTTCTTCATCGACCACGGCCTGGGCATCGTTATCGGCGAGACCGCCGAGATCGGTGATGACGTGACCCTCTACCAGGGGGTGACCCTGGGCGGCACCAGCTGGAACAAGGGCAAGCGTCACCCGACCCTGGCTGACGGTGTGGTGGTGGGGGCGGGCGCCAAGGTGCTTGGCCCGTTCACCGTGGGCGCCGGCGCCAAGGTTGGCTCCAATGCCGTGGTGACCAAGGAGGTACCGCCGGGGGCGACCGTGGTGGGTATTCCCGGTCGGATCATCGTGAAGGATGACGACGAGCAGCAGGCCAAGCGCCAGGCGATGGCCGAGAAGCTCGGCTTCGATGCCTATGGTGTCGGTCAGGACATGCCCGACCCGGTGGCGCGTGCCATCGGCCAGTTGCTCGACCATCTGCAGGCGGTGGATGGTCGGCTGGAAGGCATGTGCAAGGCGCTGACAGCTCTAGGCAGCGATTACTGTGCGAAAGATCTTCCGGTTCTGCGGGAAGAGGACTTCGCCGGAGTCAAGGACGAGGAGAGCAGCAAGTCGGCGCAGTGATGCGCCGACGCGGGCTCTCTGCTAACATACCGCGCCGTTCGCTGGTTAATTCCGACTAAAGTAATGGGGCTTATAGTTGACCTAAATAGTCGGATAAGAGCATACTCCTCCTACACCAGCGATTCTTCCGGATGTCCCCATGCGATTGACCACCAAAGGCCGCTATGCCGTCACCGCCATGCTCGATCTGGCGTTGCACGCCCAGCGTGGCCCGGTTTCTCTCGCCGATATCTCCGAGCGGCAGGGTATCTCCCTGTCCTACCTGGAACAGCTGTTCGCCAAGTTGCGCCGTGGCAACCTGGTGGTCAGCGTGCGTGGCCCCGGTGGTGGCTATCAGCTGTCCCGCGATACGACCGGCATCCACGTCGCCCAGGTGATCGATGCGGTCAACGAGTCGGTCGACGCCACCCGCTGTCAGGGTCAGGGCGACTGCCACTCCGGCGATACCTGCCTGACCCACCACCTGTGGTGCGACCTCAGCCAGCAGATTCACGAGTTCCTCAGCGGCATCAGCCTGGCCGACCTGGTCGAGCGCCGCGAAGTTCAAGAGGTGGCCCAGCGCCAGGATGAGCGCCGTTGCACGGGCAAGACGCCACGCCTCGACAAGATTGAAGCGTCCGCCATCGATTGAGCGAACGCCCGCCTGTAGGAGTTACCTGATGAAATTGCCGATTTACCTCGACTACTCCGCCACAACCCCGGTGGACCCGCGTGTCGCTCAGAAAATGGCTGACTGCCTCCTGGTAGATGGCAATTTCGGCAACCCGGCTTCGCGCTCCCACGTCTTCGGCTGGAAGGCCGAGGAAGCGGCTGAGAACGCCCGTCGCCAGGTCGCCGAGCTGGTCAATGCCGACCCCCGCGAAATCGTCTGGACCTCCGGTGCCACCGAGTCCGACAACCTGGCCATCAAGGGTGTCGCGCACTTCTACGCCACCAAGGGCAAGCACATCATCACCTCGAAGATCGAGCACAAGGCGGTCCTGGATACCTGCCGCCAGCTGGAGCGCGAAGGTTTCGAGATCACCTACCTGGAACCGACCCCCGAGGGCATCATCACCCCGGCGATGGTCGAGGCCGCCCTGCGTGACGACACCATCCTGGTCTCGGTCATGCACGTGAACAACGAAGTCGGCAGCATCAACGACATCGCCGCCATTGGCGAACTGACCCGCTCGCGCGGCATCCTGCTGCACGTCGATGCCGCCCAGTCCGCCGGCAAGGTGGACATCGACCTGGAGAAACTCAAGGTCGACCTGATGTCCTTCTCCGCCCACAAGGTCTACGGCCCCAAGGGCATGGGCGCGCTGTACGTGCGCCGCAAGCCGCGCGTGCGCCTGGAAGCCCAGATGCACGGTGGCGGCCACGAGCGCGGCATGCGTTCGGGCACCCTGGCGACCCACCAGATCGTCGGCATGGGCGAAGCCTTCCGCATCGCCAAGGAAGAGATGCACCAGGAAATGGCCCGCATCGAAGGTCTGCGCAAGCGCTTCTTCGATCAGGTGCAGGACCTGGAAGAGCTGTACCTCAACGGCAGCGCCACTTCCTATGCGCCGAACATCCTCAACGTCAGCTTCAACTACGTCGAAGGCGAGTCGCTGATGATGTCGCTCAAGGACCTGGCTGTTTCGTCCGGTTCCGCCTGCACCTCGGCCTCGCTGGAGCCGTCCTACGTGCTCCGCGCCCTGGGCCGCAACGACGAGCTGGCGCACAGCTCCATCCGTTTCAGCTTCGGCCGCTTCACCACCGAAGAAGAGGTCGATTACGCCGCCAAGAAGGTGGTGGAAGCCGTTTCCAAGCTGCGTGAACTCTCGCCGCTGTGGGATATGTTCAAAGAGGGTGTCGACCTGTCCAAGGTCGAATGGCAGGCCCACTGACCCGCCCCATAGAAGTGAGGATTAGCCATGGCTTACAGTGACAAGGTCATCGACCACTACGAAAACCCGCGCAACGTCGGCAAGCTCAATGCCGAGGATCCGGACGTCGGCACCGGCATGGTCGGTGCACCGGCCTGCGGCGACGTGATGCGCCTGCAGATCAAGGTCAACGAGCAGGGCGTCATCGAAGACGCCAAGTTCAAGACCTACGGCTGCGGTTCGGCCATCGCCTCCAGCTCCCTCGCCACCGAGTGGATGAAGGGCAAGACCCTGGATGAAGCCGAATCCATCAAGAACACCACCATCGCCGAAGAACTGGCCCTGCCGCCGGTGAAGATTCACTGCTCGGTACTTGCCGAGGACGCCATCAAGGCGGCCGTACGCGACTACAAGCAGAAGAAAGGTCTGCTCTGAAGCGATTCGCAAGTTAAGGAGTTCACATGGCCATCAGCATGACCGAAGCCGCCGCCAGTCACGTTCGCCGTTCCCTCGAAGGGCGCGGCAAGGGCGAGGGCATTCGTCTTGGCGTGCGCACCACCGGGTGTTCGGGTCTTGCCTACGTGCTGGAGTTCGTCGACGAACTGGCAGCCGAGGATCAGGTGTTCGAGAGCCACGGCGTGAAGGTCATCATCGACCCGAAAAGCCTGGTCTATCTCGACGGCACCGAGTTGGACTTCACCAAGGAAGGCCTCAACGAGGGCTTCAAGTTCAACAACCCGAACGTGCGCGGTGAGTGTGGCTGCGGCGAAAGCTTCAACGTCTGAGGTCGGGTGTGGGTAGTCCCTGTCACTTCGCGCTGTTCGACCTGCAGCCGGGCTTCCGGATCGATCTGGAGGTGCTGGGCAACCGCTACCGCGAGCTGGTGCGAACCGTCCACCCTGATCGTTTCGCCGATGCTTCCGAGCGCGAGCAACGGCTGGCGCTGGAAAAAGCCGCCGAACTCAACGACGCCTACCAGACGCTGAAGAGCGCGCCGCGCCGCGCCCTGTACCTGCTGGCCCTGCGCGGTGACGCGCTGCCGCTGGAGGCCACGGTGCAGGATCCGGAGTTCCTCCTGCAGCAGATGCATCTGCGCGAGGAACTGGAAGACCTGCAGGACAGTGCCGATCTCGATGGCGTGGCGCAGTTCAAGCGCCAGTTGAAATCGGCCCAGCAGCAACTGGACTCCGAGTTTGCCGATTGCTGGGATGACGCCGCCCGCCGTGACCTGGCCGAACGCCTGGTGCGGCGCATGCAGTTCCTCGACAAGCTGGCGCAGGAAGTGCGGCAGCTGGAAGAGCGACTCGACGATTAATCCGCGCGGCCCGCGCCGCGCCCGATAAGCCTGATTAGAAACCGCATGGCCCTACTGCAGATCGCCGAGCCCGGACAGAGCCCCCAGCCACACCAGCGTCGCCTGGCCGTGGGGGTCGACCTGGGCACCACCAACTCCCTGGTTGCCGCCGTGCGCAGCGGCGTTGCCGCGCCGCTGCCCGATGAGCATGGCGAGGTTATCCTGCCATCGGCGGTGCGTTATCTCGCCGATCGCATCGAGGTGGGGGAGAGCGTGCGTGCCGGTGCATCCCAGGATCCGCTGAACTCCATCATCTCGGTCAAGCGCCTGATGGGGCGCGGCCTGGAAGATGTGAAGCAGCTCGGCGGCCAGCTGCCGTACCGCTTCATCCAGGGCGAATCACACATGCCTTTCATCGAGACCGTCCAGGGCGCCAAGAGTCCGGTGGAAGTCTCGGCGGAAATCCTCCGTGCCCTGCGCCAGCGTGCCGAATCCACCCTGGGTGGCGAGCTGGTGGGCGCGGTGATCACCGTTCCCGCCTATTTCGACGACGCCCAGCGCCAGGCCACCAAGGACGCCGCGCGTCTGGCCGGCCTGCATGTGCTGCGCCTGCTCAACGAGCCGACCGCCGCCGCCGTGGCCTATGGCCTGGACAAGAACGCCGAAGGCGTGGTCGCCATCTATGACCTGGGTGGTGGCACCTTCGACATCTCCATCCTGCGCCTGACCCGTGGCGTCTTCGAAGTCCTGGCCACTGGCGGCGATACCGCCCTGGGCGGCGACGACTTCGACCATGCCATCGCCGGCTGGATCATCGAGCAGGCCGGTATCTCGGCCGACCTCGATCCGGGTGCCCAGCGCCGTCTGCTGCAGACTGCCTGTGCCGCCAAGGAAGCCCTGACCAGCAGCGCCAGCGTTGCCGTTGCCTACGGCAGCTGGGCCGGCGAGCTGACTCGCGCCCAGATGGATTCCCTGATCGATCCACTGATCCAGCGCAGTCTCAAGTCCTGCCGCCGTGCGGTGCGTGATTCCGGCATCGAGCTGGAAGAGGTCAGCGCCGTGGTCATGGTCGGTGGTTCCACTCGTGTGCCGCGTGTTCGCGAGCTGGTGGGCGAGCTGTTTGGTCGCACGCCGCTGACCGATATCGACCCTGACCAGGTGGTGGCCATCGGCGCCGCCATCCAGGCCGATGCCCTGGCCGGCAACAAGCGCGGCGAAGAGCTGCTGCTGCTGGATGTGATCCCCCTGTCGCTCGGCCTGGAAACCATGGGCGGGCTGATGGAGAAGGTGATCCCGCGCAACACCACCATTCCGGTGGCCCGCGCCCAGGAGTTCACCACCTACAAGGATGGCCAGACGGCCATGATGATTCACGTGCTGCAGGGCGAGCGCGAACTGGTCAAGGACTGCCGGTCCCTGGCGCGCTTCGAGCTGCGTGGCATTCCGCCGATGGTGGCGGGCGCGGCGAAGATCCGCGTCAGTTTCCAGGTCGACGCCGATGGTTTGCTGGGTGTGTCCGCCCGCGAGCTGTCCTCGGGCGTCGAGGCGAGCATCCAGGTCAAGCCGTCCTACGGCCTGACCGACGGCGAGATCGCCCGCATGCTGCAGGACTCCTTCCAGTACGCCGGCGACGACATGGCCGCCCGCGCCCTGCGCGAGCAGCAGGTAGAGGCCGAGCGTCTGCTGGAGGCCGTGCAGTCGGCCCTGGACGCCGACGGCGAGCGCCTGCTGGATGCCGATGAGCGCCTGGCTATCGACGCCGGCATGGAAACCTTGCGCGAGCTGGCCGCCGGCAGCGATACCGCCGCCATCGAACAACAGATCAAGCGCCTGTCCCAGGTGACTGACGCCTTTGCCGCGCGCCGTATGGACGCCACCGTCAAGGCCGCACTGGCCGGTCGCCGGCTCAACGAAATCGAGGAATAAGCGAAGATGCCGCAGATCGTATTTCTGCCGAACGCCGAACATTGCCCGGAGGGCGCGGTGATCGAGGCCCAGCCGGGCGAAACCATCATGAAGGCGGCGCTGCGCAACGGTATCGAGATCGAGCACGCCTGCGAGATGTCCTGTGCCTGCACCACCTGCCACGTGATCGTGCGCGAAGGTTTCAACTCGATGGAAGCCTCCGACGAGCTGGAAGACGACATGCTGGACAAGGCCTGGGGCCTGGAGCCGGATTCGCGCCTGTCCTGCCAGGCCGTGGTGGGTGAAGAGGACCTGGTGGTCGAGATTCCGAAATACACCATCAACCAGGTTTCCGAAGGCCATTGAGCGGAGCGCCGAGATGAGTCTGAAATGGGTTGATGTGCTCGAAATTGCCATCCAGTTGGCCGAAAGCAAGCCGGATGTCGATCCGCATTACGTGAACTTCGTCGATCTGCACCGCTGGGTGCTGGCATTGCCGGAGTTCAGCGACGATCCTTCCCGCGGCGGGGAGAAGGTCCTGGAGGCCATCCAGGCCGCCTGGATCGAAGAACTCGACTGAGGGACGCGGTCCCGCCAGCCGCGTACCCATTTGTCATGAACCCGCGTATAATTCGCGGGTTTTATCTTTAGGAGTGCTCTGAAAAAATCCCCGCGGGATTTCCAGAGCCGCCGGCCCCGCCGCCGTTCGGGCCGGTCCCGCGCACGCCGCTTCTGCGGCCGGCGCCTGCGACAAACCTTGAATCACAGGAGCTCCTGGCCTTTCCAGGAGCTTCTTGGCGTTACCAACCTTGCTTTCCGGAGTTATTTTCATGGCCCTGCAACGTACCTTCTCCATCATCAAGCCCGACGCTGTTGCCAAGAACGTCATCGGCGAAATCCTGACCCGCTTCGAAAAAGCCGGTCTGCGCGTTGTCGCTTCGAAGATGGTTCAGCTGTCCGAGCGCGAAGCTGGCGGCTTCTACGCCGAGCACAAAGAACGCCCCTTCTTCAAGGACCTGGTTGCCTTCATGACCTCCGGCCCGGTCGTCGTTCAGGTTCTGGAAGGCGAAGACGCCATCCTGCGCAACCGTGAACTGATGGGCGCCACCGATCCGAAGAAAGCCGACGCCGGCACCATCCGCGCCGACTTCGCCGTTTCCATCGACGAGAACGCCGTACACGGTTCCGACTCGGAAGCTTCGGCTGCCCGCGAAATCGCTTACTTCTTCTCCAGCACCGAGGTGTGCGAGCGCATTCGCTGATAAAGGCGAATGAGCGAGGGTGAATCCATGACTGATACCGCTGTAAAGGCCAACCTGCTGGGCATGACCAAGCCCCAGCTCGAGGAATTCTTCGAGTCCATCGGTGAAAAGCGCTTCCGCGCCGGCCAGGTGATGCAATGGATTCACCACTTTGGCGCTCTCGAGTTCAGCGCCATGACGAACGTCGGCAAGGCCTTGCGCGAAAAGCTCGAGGCCGTTGCCGAAATTCGTCCTCCGGAGATCGTCAGCCAGGACATTTCCTCTGACGGTACCCGCAAGTGGGTGGTACGCGTGGCCTCGGGCAGTTGCGTCGAGACCGTGTACATCCCGCAGGGCGGCCGCGGCACCCTGTGCGTGTCGTCCCAGGCCGGTTGCGCGCTGGACTGCAGCTTCTGCTCCACCGGCAAGCAAGGTTTCAACAGCGACCTGACCTCCGCCGAGATCATCGGCCAGGTGTGGATCGCCAACCAATCGTTCGGGACCGTCCCGGGCAAGATCGACCGTGCCATCACCAACGTGGTGATGATGGGCATGGGCGAGCCGCTGCTGAACTTCGACAACGTCGTGAGCGCCATGAGCATCATGATGGAAGACCTCGGCTACGGTATTTCCAAGCGCAAGGTGACCCTGTCCACCTCCGGCGTGGTGCCGATGATCGACAAGCTCGCCGAGGTCACCGACGTGTCCCTGGCCCTGTCGCTGCACGCCCCCAACGACGAACTGCGCAACCAGCTGGTGCCGATCAACAAGAAGTACCCGCTGGAGATGCTGCTCGACGCCTGCTACCGCTACATCACGCGCCTGGGCAAGGAGCGCGTGCTGACCGTCGAGTACACCCTGCTGGCCAACGTCAACGACCAGCCCGAGCATGCCGAGCAACTGATCGCATTGCTCAAGGATTTCCCTTGCAAGATCAACCTGATTCCGTTTAATCCGTTCCCGCATTCGGGTTACGAGCGGCCGAGCAACAATGCCATCCGCCGTTTCCAGGACATGCTGCACAAGGGCGGTTTCAACGTGACCGTGCGCACCACCCGCGGTGAGGACATCGACGCCGCCTGTGGCCAACTGGTGGGCCAGGTGATGGACCGCACCCGCCGCAGCGAGCGCTATATCGCCGTACGCCAACTGGCGACGGAAAACGAGCAGGCGTCGAACGCCGCCAATCGAAACTGACCCGGGGAGGAATCCGATGACCCTGCGCGCCGCGCTGTTCTTGCTGTTGGCAACCGTGCTGACGGGTTGCGTGTCGACTGGTAAACAGGATCCTCTGAAAACCGATAAGGGCCGGGATGAGGCGCGCGACGCCTACATCCAGTTGGGGCTCGGCTACCTGCGGGCCGGCAATGCCGAACAGGCCAAGGTCCCGCTGCGCCAGGCGCTGGAGCTCGATCCGTCCAGTGCCGACGCGCATACCGCGCTGGCCGCGGTCTATCAGACCGAGATGGAACCGCAACTGGCCGAAACCGAATACCGCAAGGCACTGTCCTCCCGTTCGGACGATGCGCGCATCCTGAACAACTACGGCGGCTTCCTGTTCGAGCAAAAACGCTACAAGGAAGCCTACGACGCCTACATCAAGGCCGCCGAGGATGGCTTGTATCCCGAGCGTTCGCGGATCTTCGAGAACCTCGGGCTGGTCAGCCTCCAGCTCAAGCAGCGGGAGCAGGCCAAGGAGTACTTCGAGAAGGCTATTCGCCTCAATCGCAATCAGCCCAGCGCACTGATCGAGATGGCCGAGCTCAACTACCAGGATCGCCAGTACGTTCCGGCGCGGGCCTACTATCAGGAATACCTCAGGCAGGGGCCGCAGAGCGCGCGCAGCCTGCTGCTGGGCATTCGACTGGCAAAGATCTTCGACGACCGGGATACCGCTGCCAGCTACGGGCTGCAACTCAAGCGCCTGTATCCCGCTTCTCCTGAATACCAGGCATACCAGGCGGATAAATGATGAGCACGTCGCAGTCCGATGTCATCGGCACGACCCGAGCCAATCCTGGCGAAACACTGCGTCAGGCCCGTGAGAACAAGGGCTGGAGCATCGCCCAGGTCGCAGGCCAGCTGAACCTGACCGAGCACTCGCTGCGCCAGCTGGAGCAGGGTTCCTTCGATCAGTTGCCCGGCCACACCTTCGCGCGCGGCTACGTACGCGCCTACGCCAAGCTGTTGGGCATGGACCAGGCGCAGATGGTCCAGTCCTTCGACCAGTACACCGGCACCGACGCCAGCGGCAGCAGCGTGCACAGCCTCGGTCGCGTGGTCGAGCCGGTGCGCCTGTCGCGCAACCTGCTGCGCCTGTTCAGCCTCGTGCTGCTCGCCCTGCTGATCGGCTTCGGCTACTTCTGGTGGCAGGAGCGTGCTGCCCGCACCGCTGAGAGCGGTAGCCTGAACATGGAGCATGTCGAGGTCGAGAGCGCCGACGGCACCACCGAGATCCATACCCTCGACGAGCCGGAAGACCAGGCTGTCGCCGAGGACCAGGCCGATACTGCAGTCGTGCCGTCCGAGCCTGCCGCGGATAGCGCCGCCGCCGAGACCCCGACCGAAGGCACGCCGCCGGCCGTAACCGCTAATCCTGCCGCTCCGGATGTTGGCGAAGCGGCTCCGGCCCAGGCTCCGGCTCCGGTCGCTTCCGCACAGCAACCTGCCGTCGCGCAGCCGGCTGTACCGGTCGCACCGGCCGAAGTCCAAGCGGTTGCCCCGGTCGCTGCTCCGGTGGTCGCCGCCGCGGGTCAGGGCGTGGTCAGGATTCAATTCACCGAGGACTGCTGGACCCAGGTCACCGATGCCGATGGCAAGGTCCTGTTCGGCGCGCTGAAGCGCAAGGGCGACAGCCTGGAGCTGGCGGCCAAGGCTCCGGTTCAACTGCGCCTGGGCTTCGCCCGTGGTGCGCAGGTCAGCTACAACGGCCAGCCGGTCGAAGTGACACCGGCGCGCGGCGGTACCGCGCGCCTGACGTTGGGTGGACAGTAAGATGCATTGCGAGTCTCCGATCAAACGTCGCCTGTCCCGCAAGATCTGGGTAGGTAACGTGCCGGTGGGTGGGGATGCCCCCATCGCCGTGCAGAGCATGACCAACACCGATACCCTCGATGTGGCCGCCACCGTGGCCCAGATCCGTCGTCTGGAAGACGCAGGCGCCGACATCGTCCGCGTCTCCGTGCCGGACATGGACGCCGCCGAGGCCTTCGGCAGGATCAAGCAGCAGGTCAAGGTGCCGCTGGTCGCCGATATCCACTTCGACTACAAGATCGCCCTGCGCGTGGCCGAGCTGGGTGTCGATTGCCTGCGCATCAACCCCGGCAACATCGGTCGCGAGGACCGGGTGAAGGCCGTGGTGGATGCCGCCCGCGAGCGCAACATCCCGATCCGCATCGGCGTCAACGCCGGTTCCCTGGAGAAGGACCTGCAGAAGAAGTACGGCGAACCGACTCCGGAAGCCCTGCTGGAATCGGCCATGCGCCATGTCGATCACCTCGACAAGCTGGACTTCCAGAACTTCAAGGTCAGTGTGAAGGCCTCCGACGTGTTCATGGCCGTTGCCGCCTACCGCCTGCTGGCGAAAGAGATCGAGCAACCGCTGCACCTGGGCATCACCGAAGCCGGCGGGCTGCGCTCGGGCACGGTGAAATCCGCCGTCGGCCTGGGCATGCTGCTCGCCGAAGGCATCGGCGACACCATCCGTATTTCCCTGGCCGCCGACCCGGTGGAAGAGATCAAGGTCGGCTTCGACATCCTCAAGTCGCTGCACCTGCGTTCCCGTGGCATCAACTTCATCGCCTGCCCGAGCTGCTCGCGGCAGAACTTCGATGTGGTGAAGACCATGAACGAGCTGGAAGGCCGCCTGGAAGACCTGCTGGTGCCGCTGGACGTGGCCGTGATCGGCTGCGTGGTCAACGGTCCCGGTGAAGCCAAGGAGGCCCACATCGGCCTCACCGGCGGCACGCCGAACAACCTGATCTACATCGATGGCAAGCCGGCGCAGAAGCTGCAGAACGAAAACCTGGTGGATGAGCTGGAACGGCTGATCCGCGAAAAAGCGGCCGAGAAGGCCGAGGCCGACGCCGCCCTGATCGTGCGCGGCTGACCGCAACAAGGACCCTACGTGAGCAAGTCCCTGCAAGCCATCCGTGGCATGAACGACATCCTGCCGGAACAGACCCCGGCCTGGCGCTATCTGGAAAGTACCTTTGCCGGCCTGCTGGATGGCTACGGCTACAAAGAAATCCGCATGCCGATCCTGGAGTTCACCGAACTCTTCGCCCGTGGTATCGGTGAAGGCACCGACGTGGTCGACAAGGAGATGTACACCTTCCTCGATCGCAACGGCGAGTCCCTCACCATGCGCCCGGAAGGTACCGCCGGTTGCGTGCGCGCCGTGCTCGAGCACGGCCTGTCCGGTGGTGGCCAGGTGCAGAAGCTGTGGTACACCGGCCCGATGTTCCGCTACGAGAAGCCGCAGAAGGGCCGCTACCGCCAGTTCCACCAGATCGGCGTGGAAGTCTTCAACCTGCCCGGACCGGACATCGACGCCGAGCTGATCATCCTCACCTGGCGCCTGTGGCAGAAGCTGGGCATGGCAGACGCGGTGACCCTGCAGCTCAACACTTTGGGCTCCAGCGAGGCCCGCGCGCGCTACCGTGAAGCACTGGTCGCCTATCTCCAGGATCGTTTCGACCAGCTCGACGAAGACAGCCAGCGCCGCATGACCACCAACCCGCTGCGCATCCTCGACAGCAAGGTGGAAAGCACTCAGGCCCTGCTGGTCGGCGCGCCGACCCTGCACGACTACCTGGATGAAGAGTCGATCGCGCACTTCGAGGGCCTCAAGGCTCGCCTGGACGCGGTCGGCCTGCGCTACGAAATCAACCAGAAGCTGGTGCGTGGTCTGGACTACTACTGCCGTACCGCGTTCGAGTGGGTCACCGACAAGCTCGGCGCCCAGGGCACCGTCTGCGGCGGTGGTCGTTACGACGGTCTGGTCAGCCAGTTCGGCGGCAAGCCGACGCCGGGCGTGGGCTTCGCGATGGGCGTGGAGCGCCTGGTGTTGCTGCTGGATACCCTGGGCCTGGTTCCCGAAGCGCTCAATCGCCCGGCGGACCTGTACCTCTGCGCCTTCGGCGAGGCCGCCGAGCTCGCCGGCCTGAGCCTGGCCGAGCGCCTGCGCGACGCCATTCCCGGCGTGCGCCTGCTGGTCAACGCCGGCGGCGGCAGCTTCAAGAGCCAGTTCAAGAAGGCCGACAAGAGCGGTGCACAGTTCGCAATGATTCTGGGTGACGACGAACTGGCCAGTCGCGTGGTAGGTTTCAAGCCCCTGCGTGGCGAGGGCGAACAACAGAACATCGCCTGGGACGCTCTGCCCGAGCACCTGGCAGCCTGCCTGCGGCAGGCTTGAGAATCGAGCGGATAGGAGTATTGGGGTGAGTACGCGTACCGAAGAAGAACAGATCGCCGACATCAAGGACTGGTGGCAGCGCAACGGCATGCCCCTGCTGACCGGTGCCGCACTGGCACTGGTGGTGGTATTCGGCTGGCAAGCCTGGAAGAAGTACCAGAACAACCAGGCCCAGGGGGCCTCCGTGGTTTACCAGGCCCTGCTGGAAACCGCCCTGAACCCCACCGGCAAGCCGGATACCGCCAGGGTTGCCGAGCTGGCCAACAAGCTGACCAGCGAATACGCCGGTACCTCGTATGCCCAGTACGGTCGCCTGTTCGTCGCCAAGGTCGCGGTGGACAACGGCAAGCTGGATGACGCTGTTCTTGAACTCAAGGCCATCGTCGACAAGCCCGTGGACACCACCCTTGGCGAGCTGGCGCGCCAGCGCCTCGCCCGTGTGATGGGTGCCCAGGGCAAGTCCGAGGAAGCCCTGAAGCTGCTCGATGGCAACGTCGAAAAGGCCTATGTCGCCACCCGCGAAGAACTGCGCGGCGACCTGCTGGTCCAGCTCAAACGTGAAGACGAGGCCCGTACCGCCTACGAGAAGGCCAAGGCCGCCCTGCCGGAAGACGCCGCCGTCGGCGCCCTGCAGATGAAGCTCGACGACCTGGCCAAGGGAGACGCCTGACATGTTGCGCTGGAAACATGCCGCGTTGCTCGCGCTGACCCTGTTGGCTGTCGGTTGCAGCAGCAACAGCAAGAAAGAATTGCCGCCGGCGGAACTCACCGATTTCAAGGAAGAGGTCCGTCTGGAGAAGCAGTGGAGCCGTTCGGTCGGTGACGGCCAGGGCGAGCTGTACAACCTGCTCGAACCGGCGGTGGATGGCCAGACCATCTACGCCGCGTCCGCTGAAGGCCGGGTCATGGCGATTCAGCGCGAAAGCGGTGACGTGTTGTGGAAAAAGGACCTCGACCTGCCGATTTCCGGCGCCGTTGGCGCGGGCAACGGGCTGGTCCTGCTGGGCACCATGCGTGGCGACGTGATCGCTCTGGACGCCGGCAGCGGCGAACAGAAGTGGCGCTCCAAGGTTTCCAGCGAAGTGCTGGCCGCCCCGGCCACCAACGGCGACGTGGTGGTGGTGCAGACCCAGGACGACAAACTGGTCGGCTTCGATGCCGCCACCGGCAACCAGCGCTGGCTCTATGAAAGCACCGTACCGGTGCTGACCCTGCGTGGTACCGGTGCTCCGCTGATCGATGGCGGTCTGGCTCTGGCTGGCCTGGCCAGCGGCAAGGTCGTTGCCGTGGACGTACAGCGCGGCCTGCCGGTGTGGGAACAGCGCGTGGCTATCCCGCAGGGTCGTTCCGAACTGGACCGCGTGGTCGATATCGACGGCGGTCTGCTGCTGGCCGATGGCGTCCTTTATGTCGCCAGCTACCAGGGCCGCGCTGCGGCGCTGGACGAAAGAACCGGCCGTGTGCTCTGGCAACGTGAGGCGTCCAGCTACGTCGGCGTCGCCGAAGGCACTGGCAGCGTGTTCATCAGCCAGGCCAGCGGCACCGTGGAAAGCCTGGATTCCCGTGGTTCGTCCTCGCTGTGGAGCAACGACGCCCTGGCTCGCCGCCAGTTGTCCGCTCCGGCCGTGTTCTCGAGCAACGTGGTGGTTGGTGACCTGGAAGGTTACCTGCACCTGCTGAGCCAGGTGGATGGTCGTTTCGTTGGCCGCGAGAAGGTCGACGGCGATGGCGTGCGGGTTCGCCCGCTGGTAGTCGGCAGCTGGATGTACGTGTTCGGCAACAGCGGAAAGCTGGTCGCCTACACGCTCCGCTAAGCTGAGTGTTACTGCCGGCCGCTGCCGTTTTTTACGGCAGCGGCCGTCGTGTTTTTAAGAAATTCTGAAATTTTCCTGGAGAGCCGCATGGTTCCCGTAATAGCCCTGGTGGGCCGCCCGAACGTCGGCAAGTCCACCCTGTTCAACCGCCTGACCAAGACCCGCGACGCCATCGTCGCCGAGTACGCCGGTCTGACCCGCGATCGCCAGTACGGCGAGGCCAAGTGGCAGGGCAAGAAATTCATCGTCATCGACACCGGCGGTATCTCCGGTGACGAGGAAGGCATCGATGCCAAGATGGCCGAGCAATCGCTGCAGGCCATCGAAGAGGCCGATGCGGTGCTGTTCATGGTCGACTCCCGCGCCGGCCTGACCGCCGCCGACCAGATGATCGCCGAGCACCTGCGCAAACGGAACAAGCGCAGCTTCCTGGTGGCGAACAAGGTCGACACCGTCGATCCGGACATCGCCCGCGCCGAGTTCAGCCCGTTGGGCCTGGGCCATGCGATCCCGATCGCCGCCGCCCACGGCCGTGGCATCACCCAGATGCTGCAGGAAGCCCTGGGCGACCTGTTCGTCCCCGAGCCCGAGGCGCCGGAAGACAACGACCTGCCGGGCGAACTGGAAGAGGTCGCCGAGGGCGAGGAGCCCAAGCGCATCCCCGGCCCGAGCGAGAAGGATGGCATCAAGATCGCCATCATCGGCCGCCCCAACGTCGGCAAGTCCACGCTCGTGAACCGCATGCTCGGCGAAGAGCGGGTGATCGTCTACGACCAGGCCGGCACCACCCGCGACAGCATCTACATTCCCTTCGAGCGCAACGAAGAGAAGTACACCCTGATCGACACCGCCGGCGTGCGCCGCCGCGGCAAGATCTTCGAGGCGGTGGAAAAATTCTCCGTGGTGAAGACCCTGCAGGCGATCCAGGACGCCAACGTGGTCATCTTCGTCATGGACGCCCGCGAAGGCGTGGTCGAGCACGACCTCAATCTGCTCGGCTTCGTGCTGGAGACCGGTCGCGCGCTGGTCATCGCCCTGAACAAGTGGGACGGCATGGATTCGGGCGAACGCGAGTACGTGAAGACCGAGCTGGAGCGCCGGCTGATGTTCGCCGACTTCGCCGACATCCACTTCATCTCCGCGCTGCACGGCACCGGCGTCGGGCACCTGTACAAGTCGGTGCAGGACTCCTTCCGTTCCGCCGTGACCCGCTGGCCCACCAGCAAGCTCACGCAGATTCTGGAAGACGCCATCCAGGTCCACCAGCCGCCGATGGTCAATGGCCGTCGCATCAAGCTGCGCTATGCACACCTGGGCGGCGCCAACCCGCCGCTGATCGTGATCCACGGCAACCAGGTGGACTCGGTGCCCAAGGCCTACACGCGCTACCTGGAGAAGACCTACCGTCGCGTGCTCAAACTGGTCGGTACGCCGATCCGCATCGAGTACAAGGGCGGCGACAACCCGTTCGAGGGCAAGAAGACCCAGCTCACCGAACGCCAGGTCAACAAGAAGCGCCGGCTGATGTCGCACCACAAGAAGGCCGAGAAGAAGAAGAAGGACAAGCGTAAATAACGTCTGTCGGACTTCAGGCGTACGGCTGTAGGCGATAGAGTAGGGGCCTCCCCCTCATCGCCCGCAGCCTGTAGTCACGCCATGCTCACCAGCAAACTGCCGAACGTCGGCACCACCATCTTCACCCGCATGTCCCAGCTCGCCGCCGAATGCGCTGCGCTGAATCTCTCCCAGGGTTTCCCCGACTTCGACAGCCCCGCGCCATTGCTCGAAGCCGTCGCCCGCCACGTGATGGCCGGGCACAACCAGTACAGCCCGATGACCGGCCTGCCGGCCCTGCGCGAACAGGTCGCGGCCAAGGTTGCCAGCTTCTACGGCCGCAAGGTCAGCGCCGACACCGAGGTGACCATTGTCCCCGGTGCGACCGAAGGGATCTTCTGCGCGGTGCAGGCGCTGATCCGCGCGGGCGATGAAGCCATCGTCCTCGACCCCTGCTACGACAGCTACGAACCCTCGGTGGAGCTGGCTGGCGGCCGTTGCGTGCATGTGCCGCTGAGCCTGCCGGACTTCCGCATCGACTGGCAGCGCATGGCCGACGCCATCACCCCGCGCACCCGCCTGATCTTCCTCAACAGCCCGCACAACCCCAGCGGCGCGCTGATCGACCGCGCCGACCTGGACCGCCTGGCCGCGCTGATCCGCGACCGCGAGATCTACGTCATCAGCGACGAAGTCTACGAGCACCTGATCTACGACGGTGTGCAGCACGCCAGCGTGCTGGCCCATGACGAGCTGTATCCGCGCGCCTTCGTGATCAGTTCCTTCGGCAAGACCTATCACGTCACCGGCTGGAAGACCGGCTACGTGGTGGCGCCGCCGGTGCTATCGGCGGAGATGCGCAAGATCCACCAGTACGTGAACTTCTGCGGCGTGACCCCGCTGCAATGGGCGCTGGCCGACTTCATGGCCGCGCACCCCGAGCACCTGCGCGAGCTGCCCGGTTTCTACCAGGCCAAGCGCGACCTGTTCTGCGACCTGCTGGAGAACTCGCGCTTCGGCTTCCAGCGTGCCGCCGGCACCTACTTCCAGGTGGCCGACTACTCGGCGATCCGCCCGGACCTGGACGACGTCGCCATGTCCGAATGGCTGACCCGCGAGCATGGCGTGGCCGCCATCCCGGTCTCTGTGTTCTACCAGCAGCCCCCGGCAGACATGCGCCTGGTGCGCTTCTGCTTCGCCAAGAAAGAGGAGACGCTGCGTCAGGCGGCGGAAAGACTATGCGCGATCTGAGCCAACTGCCGGACTTGAAGCTGGCCCTGGTGCAGACCACCCTGGTCTGGCACGACGCCGAGGCCAACCGCGAGCGCTTCGAGGTGCTGCTGGAAAGTGCCCGTGGCGCGGACGTGGTGATCCTGCCGGAGATGTTCACCACCGGCTTTTCAATGGACTCCGAGACCCTGGCCGAGATGGAGGAGGGCGAGACCTACGCCTGGCTGCGCAAGCAAGCATCGAGGCTCGACGCTGTGGTCTGTGGCAGCGTGATCATCCGTGTCGCCGACGGCAGCCACCGAAACCGCCTGCTCTGGGCGCGTCCGGATGGCGAGATGCTGCATTACGACAAGCGCCACCTGTTCCGCATGGCCGGCGAGCACAAGCACTACACGCCGGGCGAGCATCAGGTGCTGCTGGAGTGGAAAGGCTGGCGGATTCGCCCATTGGTCTGCTACGACCTGCGCTTCCCGGTGTGGAGCCGCGATGCCCAGGACACCGACCTGCTGCTCTATACCGCCAACTGGCCGGCCGCGCGCCGCCAGCACTGGAACCGCCTGCTGCCGGCGCGGGCCATCGAAAACCTCTGCTACGTCGCGGCGGTCAACCGCGTTGGCGAGGATGGCAAGGGCCACGCGTATTCCGGCGACAGCCAGGTACTGGACTTCCAGGGCGACAGCCTGCTGGCGGCGGGGCATGCCGACGGGGTGTTCCAGGTGGCCCTGCGTGCGGCGGAGCTGGCGGCGTACCGCGAGCGTTTCCCGGCCCACCTGGATGCGGATCGGTTCGATATCCAGCTCTGATATCAGTTCGTCCGCGATGCTCTTAAGAGTCCGATATTCCAGCGACCCAGGATCGATGCGGCTTTTGTAGGAGCGAGCTTGCTCGCGAACCGCCCCGCTCAAGAGCCAGAGCGTTCGCGAGCAAGCTCGCTCCTACAGGTCTATTCGGCCTTCAATACGCGCTGGCGGTATCCAGCCGCTGGATCGCCTCGTCGCTCAGCTTCAACTCGACCGCCGCGATGAGGTCCGGCAACTGCTCCAGCTTCGACGCACTGGCGATCGGTGCGGTGATGCTCGGCCGGGCCATCAGCCAGGCCAGCGCGACCTGCGTCGGCGTGGCATTCAGCTCGCCGGCCACTTCTTCCAGCGCGTCGATGATGGCGAAGCCGCGCGCGTTCATGAAGTTCTTCACCTTGTAGCCGCGCACGCTGCTCTTGTTAAGGTCCGCCTCGCTACGGTACTTGCCAGTGAGGAAGCCCGCCGCCAGCGAATAGAAGCTGATGACTCCCAGTCCCAGTTGCTTCACCGTGGGTTCCAGGCTGGTCTCGTAGTTGGCGCGGTCATAGAGGTTGTAGTTGGGCTGCAGGCTCTGGTAGTTCGGCAGCTTCAGGCGGTCGCAGAGCTCGCGGGCCTCGCGCAGGCGCCGGGCGTCGAGGTTGGAGGCGCCGATGACCCGGACCTTGCCGTTCTCCACGGCTTCGGCGAAGGCGCCCATGGTTTCCTCCAGGAAGGTGTGCGGGTCGTCGCAGTGGGCCTGGTAGAGATCGATGTAATCGGTCTGCAGGCGCTTGAGCGAGCGTTCCAGGGCCTGTTCGATGTACACCGCCGACAGACCCTTGTGGCCGTTGCCCATGTCCATGCCGACCTTGGTGGCAATCTGCACCTGGCTGCGCTTGCCGGTCTTCTTCAGCCACCTGCCGATCAGGGTCTCCGACTCGCCGCCGACGTGTCCGGGCACCCAGCGCGAATACACGTCGGCGGTGTCGATGCAGTTGATGCCGGCGTCGACCACCGCATCCAGCAGACGAAACGAGGTGGTTTCGTCCGATGCCCAGCCGAATACGTTGCCACCGAACACCAGGGGCGGGATAGCCAGTCCGGACTGACCCAGTTCGCGACGTTTCATCTGTCAGATCTCCCGGTGCAATGTCGTTGAACCAGCATAGACCCTAGGGCGTGGTTGACAGGCACACGGGAGCTTGCGCACTATCGGGGATCTGATTTCGCACACCGAATCGCCCATGCTTGCCAACCTCGACTCCTCGCTGCCGTTCTTGGGCTTCTACGCCCAGGCTGGCGCATGCGTCGTGGTTGCCAAGAAATCGAAGAAACAGTCGCTCATTTGACCGGGGCGTGCTGTCCCGTCAGATGGGCTGACAGGACACAAGGCGCCAGGTCTTCATTTCTCCCCGCTTGATTCCCGCATCCCCCCTGACGGCGACCAGACGGTCAGCCACAAGGAGTTTTGCATGTCTACGTTTCGAGGAATCTGGGTGGCGCTGGCTACTCCTTTCCGGGCCGGGGAAGTCGATTTCGCCGCGCTGCACACGCTGGTCGCCCGCTTGCTGGAGGATGGCGTCACCGGCTTCGTGGTCTGCGGCACCACCGGGGAAGCGGCTGCGCTGAGCCATGAGGAGCAGCTCGCCGTTCTCGATGCCGTGCTGCAGTGGGTGCCGCCGCAGCAGGTGATCATGGGGCTGGCGGGCAGCAATCTGCGCGAGCTGCTGGCCTTCCAGCAACAGATCCAGCGCCGCCCGCTGGCCGGCCTGCTGGTGCCGGCGCCGTACTACATCCGGCCGTCGCAGGCGGGGCTGGAATCGTTTTTCCAGACCGTGGCCGATGCCGCCACTGTGCCGGTCGTGCTTTACGACATTCCCTACCGCACCGGCGTGCGCATCGAGCGCGAGACCCTGCGGCGCATCGTACGCCACCCGCGCATCGCCGCGATCAAGGATTGCGGCGGCGATCTGGAGACCACCCTGGCATTGATCGCCGATGGCGAGGTGGAGGTGCTGACGGGCGAGGACCTGCAGATTTTCAACAACCTGTGCCAGGGCGGCGCCGGAGCGATTTCCGCTTCCGCCCATGTGCGTGCCGATCTCTATGTGCGGATGTTGTACCAGGTCGAGTCGGGCGATCTGGCTGGCGCTCGGGCGACCTTCTACCGCTTGCTGCCCTGGATCCAGGCCGCCTTCGCCGAGCCCAACCCCGCCGCGGTCAAGGCGGCGCTGGCGCAGCAGGGGTTGATCGCCGACGAGTTGCGTGAGCCGATGCAGCCCTGTGCCCCGGCTACCATCGAGCGGCTGCGTGGTGTACTGGCGGCGCTGGCCGATTAGGAGGGGAGGGCTGGCAATGGGTTTTGCTCTATCATGACGGCCTGCCCATTGCCGAGTGCCCGCCATGACCACGACTCCCTATCTGCTGGACCAGCTGGAAACCGCCGACATGCTGTTGATCGACGGCCTGCACGCCTGGCAGTTCGAGTTGAACGAGGCGCTGCTGGACCAGGCCGATGCGGCAGCCCACGCGGACCAGCCCTTCGCCAGCGAGGAGGTGGTGCTGCAGATCGAGTCCATTGATGGCCGCGACCGCCGCCAGTGGCGCTTCAGCTACAACGAGGTGATGGAGGCCCGCTATCAGGCCGCGGATGGAAGCTGGCTGCTCCACGCCGGCGACCAGGAGCATCGCCTGTGCTGCCTGGGCGCGGTGACCGCCAGCGGCGACGACGAGTAAGACGAGAGGGCCCCGGTTGGGGCCTTCGGCGTTTCAGGCCTTGCCCGCGAGAGCTCAGGCGTTCACGCCCAGCAGGTAGGCGACGACCAGGCTCAGGCCGAACAGCGCGGCCAGGACGGCGAGCAGGATGAGCAGGCTGACGCCGAACGCACGCCAGTTCGAGTGGAAGGCGCCGCCCGCTGCGGCGTGGCGGTCTAGTTCCTCCCCGATGTTCTGCTTGGCGTACTGCTGCATGGCGAGGAGCGTGACGATGTTGATCGGCGCAGCGGGGAAGCTGCCCGGCAAAAACCAGGCGATGACGAAGGCCAGTAGCAGGACGCCGATGCCGGTCAGCCAGGTCTTGCGTATCTGCTCGGGGCGGCCGAGACGCTTGAGGTTCTGCGCGATGACCCAGGCGCCGGCCACGGGGGTGCCGAAGAAGGTGGCGATGCCGACGGCGGCGAGACGGTAGAGCGGTTCGCCGGTGGCGACGCCGGGGGCATCCTGGAGGATGGCGGCGGGTGTCTGGAAGGGATTGTCCTGCGGGGCGGTCGACATGTTTTCACTCCGTGAAAACAGCCCCGGACGCGCAAGGCGTCCGGGGCAAAGGGGACAGCGGTACTAGCGGGCTTATGCGGCTTTCGCGTGGCCCAGCGTCACGGCGCGGTTCAGGGCGCTGAACAGCGCACGGAAGCTCGCGGTGGTGATGTTTTCATCGATGCCGATGCCGTGCAGCGAACGACCACCCTCGACGCGCAGTTCGATGTAGGCAGCCGCGCGGGCGTTGGTGCCGGAGCCGATGGCGTGCTCGTTGTAGTCCATGATCTCGACTTCCACCGGCAGCGAGGCGACCAGGGCTTCCAGGGTGCCCTTGCCCTTGCCGTGCCAGCGGTGCTGTTCGCCCTTGTGGGTGACGTCGATGTCGATGGCGCAGATGCCGTTCTCTTCCTGCAGGCGGTAGTTCTTCAGGCCGAACGGGGAGACGGCCTGCAGGTACTCTTTCTGCAGCAGGGTGTAGATCTGCTCGGCGGTCATTTCCAGGCCCAGGCGATCGGTCTCGTTCTGCACCACCTGGCTGAACTCGATCTGCATGCGGCGCGGCAGGCTGATGCCATATTCCTGCTCCAGCAGGAAGGTGATGCCGCCCTTGCCGGACTGGCTGTTCACACGGATCACCGCCTCGTAGCTGCGGCCGATGTCCGCCGGGTCGATCGGCAGGTACGGTACTTCCCACACGGCGTCCGCCTGCTGCTGGGCGAAGCCCTTGCGGATGGCGTCCTGGTGGGAGCCGGAGAAGGCGGTGTGGACCAGGTCGCCGACGTACGGGTGACGCGGGTGCACCGGAATCTGGTTGCATTCTTCCACCACCTTGCGCACGGCGTCGATGTCGGAGAAGTCCAGCTCGGGGTCGATGCCCTGGGTGTACATGTTCAGCGCCATCGTCACCAGGCACAGGTTGCCGGTACGCTCGCCGTTGCCGAACAGGCAGCCTTCGACGCGGTCGGCGCCGGCCATCAGGGCCAGTTCCGAAGCGGCCACGCCAGTGCCACGGTCATTGTGGGTGTGCAGGCTGATGATCACGCTGTCGCGCTTGTCGATGTGACGGCAGAACCACTCGATCTGGTCGGCGTAGTTGTTCGGCGTGGCGCACTCGACGGTGGCGGGCAGGTTCAGGATCAGACGGTTGGCCGGGGTCGGCTGGAACACGTCGATCACCGCGTTGCACACCTCGACGGCGAAGTCGGTCTCGGTGGAAGTGAACACTTCCGGCGAATATTCGAAGCCCCACTGGGTTTCCGGCGCGGCGGCGGCCAGGCGCTTGACGGTGTTGCCGGCGGCAATGGCAATGGCTTTCACACCCGCCTTGTCCTGGTTGAAGACGATCTTGCGGAAGGCCGGCGCGCAGGCGTTGTAGTAGTGGACGATGGCCTTCTTCGCACCCTTCAGGGACTCGAAGGTGCGCTCGATGAGGTCGTCGCGGGCCTGGGTCAGCACCTGGATGGTGACATCATCGGGAATGTGGCCGCCCTCGATCAGCTCGCGAACGAAGTCGAAGTCGGTCTGCGAGGCGGACGGGAAGCCCACTTCGATTTCCTTCAGGCCCACCTGAACCAGGCACTTGAAGAAGCGCATCTTCTTCTCGGCGTCCATCGGCTCGATCAGCGACTGGTTGCCGTCGCGCAGGTCGGTGGACAGCCAGATCGGCGCCTTGTCGATGATCTTGTCCGGCCAGGTGCGGTCGGGCAGGGTGATCTGGGTGAAGGGACGGTATTTCTTCGACGGATCTTTCAACATGCTCATGAGCGGAATCCTTGTTCTTTCTGGCCAGCGGCCTGCGCGAAAAATGAAGACGAGAAGAGGCGAAACCGGGGAAGGGGGCTCAGCCACGCAGTCGCGGGCTGACCAGGCGCAGGCAGGCGTGTTGGCGAAGCAGGATGAGGGTGTGTGCGGTGTTCATGAGTGCCAACCTAATGGCCTGAGAAGGCGATGGCAAGCATTCATGGAAAATTGGTAGAAAAACTCTTTTTATCATTTCAATCGATAATTAATTGCTGGAAATAAATTGTTTTAGCAATTTTTATAGATAGTCTGCGCTGTGCTTAACTGATTCTGCGTCCACGTGCCGCAGTGGGGGCGGGGAACTCCGTGCGATCATGGCGCACCCGCTTCAGGCGGGGACTTTCCATCCGCAAGGACATTTCGTGACCCGTCGTACCCGACAAGGCATAGGAACCTGGCTGGCGCTGTTCGCCATGCTGATGATCTATGTCGGCCCACTGGTATCCCAGTCGCTGCCGATGGATCACCCTATGCCGATGGGCCATTCCATGCCGATGGAGCATGGAGCCTCCGCGCAGCACGGGGGCATGCAGCACGGCCCGGCCATGACGCACGACATGGCCGGCATGGACGGGATGGCCAGCGCCGACGGCCACCAGGCTTCGGGCCAGCATACCGCTCCGGCATCCCACGGTGAAAAGTCGCTCACCGCCGATGCCTTCATGGAGAAGTGCGGCTACTGCAGCCTGCTGATCCACAGCCCGCCGCTGACACCGCCACCGGTCCTGCTGGATCACGGCTTGCCCACCACCGGCACGCCCGCCGTCCAGTTCTCGATCTCCACCATTCCCGCTTCGCCGGTCTTCCCCGGCGCCCGCTCGCGTGCTCCACCGGCCCTGATCGGCTGATCCCCTGCACAATCCCGACTCCATCGACCGCGGGCGCGAATGAGTGCTTTTGCCTGCGCGCCGTGCGTGTCTGCATGGAACGGGCGTATTCACCGATCATGGAATAAATGCAATGTCCCGCATGCCAATGCTCCGTCGGCCGCGTGCCGGCGGCTTGCGCGCCCTCTGCGCGCTGACCGCCCTGGGCGGTTTCACTGCCGTGCCTGTCCTGGCCGAGGAAGAAGACCACGCCGCCCACGCGGTGGAGCTGGAGCCCAGTGTCATCACCGCCGTGGCACAGAGTTCGCCGCTCACCATCGTTACCGACCCCAAGCAGCCGCGCCAGCCGATCCCGGCCAGCGACGGCGCCGATTACCTCAAGACCATCCCCGGCTTCTCCGCCATCCGCAACGGTGGCACCAACGGCGACCCGGTACTGCGCGGCATGTTCGGCTCGCGCCTGAACATCCTCACCAACGGCACCACCATGCTCGGCGCGTGCCCGGCGCGGATGGATGCGCCCACCTCCTATATCTCCCCGGAAACCTACGACAAGCTCACGGTGGTGAAAGGTCCGGAAACCGTGATCTGGGGCCCCGGCGCCTCGGCCGGCACCATTCGCTTCGACCGTGAGCCGGAGCGCTTCGGCGAGCTGGGTTCGCGGATCAACG
Organism: Pseudomonas sp. MT3; assembly: GCF_054720805.1. Classification (NCBI taxonomy): domain Bacteria; kingdom Pseudomonadati; phylum Pseudomonadota; class Gammaproteobacteria; order Pseudomonadales; family Pseudomonadaceae; genus Pseudomonas; species Pseudomonas sp. MT3. The sequence goes on along the minus strand of NZ_JBTVPY010000003.1, from coordinate 36,744 downwards.
GCAGCCTGGTGGGCGGCTCCAACGGCCGCTTCGACCGGGTGCTGGACGCCGCCGCCGGCGGGCCCGAAGGTTACCTGCGCTTCACCGGCAACAAATCGCAGTCCGACGATTACGACGACGGCGCCGGCGATACGGTGCCCTCGCGCTGGAACAAGTGGAACGGCGATGTCGCCGTGGGCTGGACCCCGGATGCCGATACCGTTCTCGAGCTCACCGCCGGCAAGGGCGATGGCGAGGCACGCTACGCCGGGCGCGGCATGGACGGCTCGCAGTTCAAGCGCGAGAGCCTCGGTCTGCGCTTCGAGAAGTCCAACATCGGTGGAGTGCTCGATACACTGGAGGCGCAGGTCTACTACAACTACGCCGACCACGTGATGGATAACTACAGCCTGCGCACGCCGTCCGGCACCGGCATGATGGCCGGCCCGATGGCCTCCAACGTCGACCGCCGCACGCTGGGCGGGCGCCTGGCCGCCACCTGGCGCTGGGACGACTTCAAGCTGATCTCCGGCGTCGATGCGCAGACCAACGAACACCGCCAGCGCAAAGGCATGGGCATCAACACCTACGATGACCAGCCGTGGAACAAGGATGCGGTGTTCCACAATTACGGCGCGTTCGGCGAATTGACCTGGTACGCCGCCGAGCGCGACCGCGTCATCGGCGGCGCGCGGCTGGACCGCGCCTCGGCCAAGGATTACCGGCAGACCACCGGCTCGGGCATGATGGTGCGTCCCAACCCGACGGCGGACGACACCCGCGCCGACACCCTGCCCAGTGGCTTCGTGCGCTACGAGCACGACCTGGACGGCACGCCGGCCACCCTGTACGCCGGCCTTGGCCACGTGCAGCGTTTTCCGGACTACTGGGAGCTGTTCTCGCCGAACAAGGGGCCGAGCGGCTCGCTCAACGCCTTCGACAGCATCAAGCCGGAGAAGACCACCCAGTTCGACTTTGGCGTGCAGTACGAGGACGAGAAGCTCAAGGCCTGGGCCTCGGGCTACGTCGGCGTGATCCGTGACTACATCCTGTTCGACTACATGCCCAGCGGCATGATGGGACGCACCTCCCAGGCGCGAAACATCGACGCGCGGATCATGGGTGGCGAGCTGGGGGCGGCTTACGCGCTGACCAGCAACTGGACCGCCGACGGCACCCTGGCCTATGCCTGGGGCAAGAACACCACAGACGACACCGCGCTGCCGCAGATGCCGCCGCTGGAGGCGCGCTTCGGCCTCAGTTACGAGGAAGGCGACTGGAGCGCCGGCGGTCTCTGGCGCGTGGTCGCGCATCAGGGCCGGATCGCCGAGAACCAGGGCAACGTGGTCGGCTATGACTTCGACGAAAGCCCTGGCTTCGCGGTGTTCTCGCTCAACGGCGCGTACAAGCTGAGCAAGAACCTCAAGGTCAGCAGCGGCGTCGACAACCTGTTCGACAAGGACTACTCCGAGCACCTGAACCTGGCGGGCAACGCCGGCTTCGGCTACCCGGCCAACGACCCCGAATCGATCCACGAGCCGGGACGTACGTTCTGGACCAAAGTGGACTTCTCGTTCTGAAGCCCGACCGGCCCCCGCCGGTCGGGGGCCTCCTTGCGTGAGGAGACCAACGAATGCAGAAGAAGACATTCGATTTCTACAATCTGGCCTGGCGCTGGCATTTCTATGCCGGGCTGTTCGTCGCGCCGTTCATGATCCTGCTGTCGATCACCGGGATCATCTACCTGTTCAAGCCGCAGCTCGACCCGCTGATGTACGGCGACCTGCTGCAGGTGAAGCCGGGCGAGGTGAGGCTGTCCGCCGACGAGCAACTGATGCACCTGCGTCACCAGAATCCGCAACTACAGGTCAGCCAGTACCTGCCGGCACCGGCCGCTGACCGCAGCGCGCAGTTCGTCGCTCAACTGGACGGGCGCGAGGTGAATGCCTTCGTCGATCCGTACAGCGGCAAGCTGCTCGGTGTGCAGGACGCCAAGTCCAACCTGCAGGCGGCGGCCCGCGCACTGCACGGCGAGCTGATGATCGGTACCCTGGGTGACCGGTTGATCGAACTGGCCGCCGGCTGGGGCATCGTGCTGGTGGTGTCCGGGCTGTACCTGTGGTGGCCGCGCAAGCGCTCGCTGCGCGTGCTGCTCTGGCCGGACCTGTCGCGCCGTGGCCGTGCGCTGTGGCGCGAGGTGCACGTGGTGGTCGGCTTCTGGGGCTCGCTGCTGATGCTGTTCATGCTGCTCACCGGCATGACCTGGACCGGCTTCTGGGGCAAGACCTTCGCCGACGTGTGGAACCGTTTCCCGGTGGCCATGTGGAACGCGGTGCCCAAGTCCGACCTGGAAGCGCGCACGCTCAACGACGCGCATCGACAGACCATCCCCTGGGCAATGGAGAACACCCCGATGCCGATGTCAGGTGGTGCCCACGCCGAGCACATGGCCCACGGCTCCGGCGGCATGGCGATGCCGCAGATCAGCCTGCAGCAGGTGGTCGATACCGCAGACCAGGCGGGCGTGACACCGGGCTACGCCATTGCACTGCCCAAGGGCGAGGAGGGCGTGTTCACCGTCTCGGTGTTCGCCGACGACTCGCGCAACGACGCCACCCTGCACATCGACCAGTACACCGGCAAGGTCCTCGCCGATGTGCGCTGGAAGGACTATGGACTGGTGGCGAAAAGCGTCGAATCCGGCGTGATGCTGCACGAAGGCAAGATGTTCGGGCTGTTCAACCAACTGCTCATGCTCGCCGTCTGCCTGATGATCCTGCTCAGCGCGGTCAGTGGCCTGTGGATCTGGTGGAAGCGCCGTCCGCAGGGGCGCCTCGGCGTGCCGCCGATGCCCCATGCGCTGCCGGTGTGGAAGGGTGGGGTGGTAATCATGCTCATCCTCGCTATCGCCTTCCCGCTGGTGGGGGCGTCGCTGCTGCTGGTGTGGGTGCTGGACTGGGTCGTGCTGTCGCGCTTCAAACCGCACAGCCCGGCAATGAGTTGAGGGCAGAGCGGTTGGCTGCCCTGACGTCTGCCGCAAGGCAGGCTATGCTGCGGCGCGATCGTTTCGCCTGCGGCCCGAAGTTTCCCCGCCGTATTGGCGGATCTGATCACAAGCACAACTGGAGTCTCGAACATGCGTAAAACCCTGCTCGCTTTCGCTGCCCTGCTGAGCTTCTCCGGCGCGGCCCTGGCCCACGAGTACGAGGCCGGCAACCTGCACATCGACCATCCCTGGTCGCTGCTGCTGCCGGCCAACTCGGTGAACGGCGCGGCCTATTTCATCGTGCAGAACCACGGCAAGGAGGCGGACCGTCTGCTCGGCGCCGCAACCGACCGCGCCGCCAGCGCCGAGGTCCACCAGCACGTGGAGAAGGACGGCATGATGAAGATGCAGAAGGTCGAAGGCGTGGACATCCCCGCCGGCGGCAAGGTGGTCTTCGCCCCCGGCCAGTACCACCTGATGCTGTTCGGCCTGAAGAAGCCGCTGGCCGATGGCGAGCGCTTCCCGCTGACCCTGCACTTCCAGAAGGCTGGCGACGTGAAGGTCGAGGTCGCCGTGCAGAAGGACGCGCCGAAGGGAACGGACATGGGCCACGACATGCACGACATGCACGACATGCAGATGAACTGATGAGCGGCCTGCTCCTGCGTCCGTTGGTCTGGGCGCAAGACGGCGAGTGGCTGCACGGGTTCGATGGCAGCTACTCGAGCGACTCGATCCTGCGGATCGAGTCCGCCGCCGATGGTTTCATCCTGCGCGAGGAACGCCTGTCCGAGGCACAGACCAAGCGCTATCCCTTCGCCGATCTGGAAGACGACGTGGCGGCGGCCGACTGGACCGCCGTCGCTGTCGACGAGGGCGGCGAACGTCTGGGCTTCGCCATCGCCCACTACGAAATCTGGAACCGCCGCGCGGTGCTGGACGACCTATTCGTCCTCGCCGGCGCCCGCGGACGTGGCGTCGGAAAATTGCTGCTGGACGCCTGCCTGGACTGGGCGCGTGGCACCGAAGCGCGCCACCTGTGGCTGGAAACCCAGAATCTCAACCTGCCTGCAGTGGGCTTCTATCGCTCCCGTGGCTTCGCCCTGAGCGGCCTGTCCACCGACCTCTACGACCCGCAGCAGGTACTGCCGGGGGAGATGGCGCTGTACTTCAGCTATTCGCTGGCCTGAGGGCCGTGTTGATGCGGTGCGTCAGCAGAATCAACGCGAAGCCGATGGCGTAGGCCAGCACATCCAGCCAGTCCGGCGTGCTGCCGAGCAGGATGCGCACAATCCGATTGCCGATCTGCCAATGCAGGGTCGCCGCGAGAAACTGACCGAATTCGATCAGCAGTCCGCAACCCAGCGCCACGGCGGCCAGCCAGTGAGTGGGCGCATCGAAGGCTGCGCGCAGCAGGCAGTACAGCCAGATCACCGCCAGTACGTCGCCGCCGAAACCGCGCAGCCAGCCGAGGTTGGCGCCGGCCGTGGCCAGCCAGGCGAGTGCGGCCAGCCCGAGCAGCGCGAAGACCGCGCTGGGCGGATCGAAGCGAACGCGCATCAGGGCTTGAAGACGCCGATGAAGATTGCCGGGTCGACGCGGGCGTCGTTCAGGCTGACGTTCCAGTGCATGTGCGGCCCGGTCGCCCGGCCGGTGGCGCCGACGCGGCCGACCACGCCACCGCGAGGGAGCGCATCGCCGAGTTTCACGTCGATCTTCGACATGTGGCAGAACATGCTGATGAAGCCCTGGCCGTGGTCGACGAACACGGTGTTGCCGTTGAAGAAGTAGTTGCCGATCAGGATCACCTTGCCGGCGGCCGGCGACTTGATCGGGGTGCCGGCGGGCACGGCGAAGTCCAGTCCGGAGTGCGGGTTGCGCTCCTCCCCGTTGAAGAAGCGGCGCAGACCGAAGGGGCTGGAGAGCGGGCCGTTGACCGGCTTGTCCAGTACCAGATTGCTCGGCGTCCCGGGGCTGAAGCTGCGGTAGGCGGCGGTCTGCTCGGCCAGCTCGCGGTTGATGCGCTTGAGGTCCTCGGGCAGCGGGTTCACCTGGCGGGTGTTCGAAAGTCGGATGCGCTGCTCTTTATAGTGCTTGCTGCCCACGCTGAAGCCTAGGTTGCGGCTGGCGCCGCCCTGTTTCACGACGATCTGCTGGTTGCCGGCCTTGGTGGTCAGCGGGATGCCGACGATGGCGATCCAGTCGCGGCCTTCCTCGCGGATCACCAGTACCGGTTTGCCCTGGTAGGTGGCGGTGGGCACGGCGGCGTCCTGGCCCAGTTGCACCACGGCAACGCCGCCGGGCACCGGCTTGTTCAGCGTGCGGCTGATGAAACCTTCGGCGTGGGCGGTCAGGGTGAAAAGAGTGGCGATGAGCAGGCAGGAGAATCGGAACATTGCGCTATCCGTGGACGTGTCGGCGGACGAAGCGGGCAGTCTACACGGGCCGCTTTGGCGGGCGGGGCGATTTCGTCGAAAGCGGAACGTCTCGGCGGGCAGCTCTTCGCAGGACCGAGGGGGACGCCCCAGTCCTTGCTCGCGAACCAGCCTCTGCAGCGGGGCTGTTCGCGAGCAAGCTCGCTCCTACAGATTCCGCGTGTTCTTGTGCCGAGGCGTTAGTGGCGCAGGCCTTCGAGCTGCTGGCGCCACAGCTGCTCCAGCGACAGCACCTGCGCCGGCCCATAGATGGCGTGGGGGCTGCCCAGGTGCGCGGCCCACAGCTGGTCGCCGTAGTCGTAATGCCACCACTCGCTGGAGAGGTTGCTGAAGCCTGCCGCCAGCATGGCGTTGAACAGTATCCGGCGGTTGTCGCGCACGCGTTGCTGGGCTTCGTCCGGCTGGGCGATTTCTTCGTAATGGCGGGTATGGGAGCGCGGCGTCGCCTCGTCGAACAGGCTGCCCATGTCCAGCCAGTGGCCGCCGCGGTCGCACAGGGTCAGGTCGATGGCGCCGCCGGTTAGGTGCGGGCTGGGCGACTCGGCGCGGGTGCTGGGCGGCGCGACGAACTCGCGGGTGCGGCGGGTCAGCTCGGCCGGGTCGGCGTCCGGTTCGTGCTGGCGGAGAATGTCGTAGAGCGTGTCGTACAGGTGCTGCTGCACCGCGAAGGGCCGCCAGGCGTCGAGGATCACCAGGCGGATGCCGTCGGGCAGCAGGCTCGCGGCGTGCAGCAGGCGCTCGAAGACTTCCGTGCGCGCATAGCATTCCGGCTGCGCATTGGGCACGCCCAGGCGGTGATAGGCCGGCCACACCGCGAAGCCGGTGGCGATGCCCAGGGCCTGCAGCGGCTGGTCGCATTCGATGATCGGCACGCGGAAGGCTTCGGCCCAGTCCGGATCGGGTTGCGGCAGGATCGGCGCGAGCAGGTCGGTCATCGGCAGTCAGTCCAGCAGGGAAAGGGTGACGGGCGCCTGGTGGTTGTCCTCCACCCGCACCTCTAGTTCGCCGTCGCCCAGCCGGGCTTTCAGGCGCTGGCCGTTCCTGGTCTGCGCGGCGCTGCGGATAGCCTGGCCCTTGTCGTCCAGGAGGATGCTGTAGCCGCGGCCAAGGGTCGCCAGCGGGCTGACGATGTGCAGCGTCTGCATCAGGCTGTCCAGGCGCTGGCGCTGTTCGCGCAGGATCGCGTGGGTGGCGCGGGGCAGGCGGGCGCTGAGGTTGTCCAGGCGCTGGCGCAGCAGGGCCAGGTTGCGGCCGGGGTGCTGCGCGGCGAGACGGGTGTCCAGCCGCGCGACGCGCTCCTGGCGGATCTGCAGCTGGCGCTCGAAGGCGCGGCGCAGGCGCATGTCCAGGTCGTCCAGGCGCTGGGCCTGCTGGCGCAGGCGCTCGCCGGGGTGGCGCAGGCGCCGGGCGGTGCCTTCCAGGCGCAGCCGCTCGCGGGTCAGGCGGTCCTGGATGCGCAGGATCAGCCGGCGGCGCAGGCTGTCCAGGCGCTGCTGCAGGTCGCCGCTGTGGGGCGCCAGCAGTTCGGCGGCGGCCGAAGGCGTGGGCGCACGCACGTCGGCGACGAAATCGCTGATGGACACGTCGGTCTCATGGCCCACGGCGCTGACGATGGGCGTCACGCAGGCGGCGATGGCGCGGGCCACCGGTTCCTCGTTGAAGCACCAGAGGTCTTCCAGCGAACCGCCGCCACGGGCCAGGATCAGCGCGTCGAAGCCCTGCGCATCGGCCAGTTTGAGCGCCCGGACGATCTGCCCGATGGCCTCGCGGCCCTGTACGGCGGTGGGGACCAGGGTCAACTCGACCTGCGGCGCGCGGCGGCGGAACACGCTGATGATGTCGCGGATCACCGCGCCGGTGGGCGAGCTGACGATGCCGATGCGCCTTGGGTGGGCGGGTAGTTCCTGCTTGCGTTCGGCGGCGAACAGACCCTCGGTGGCGAGTTTTTCCTTCAAGGCCTCGAAGGCCAGGCGCAGCGCGCCGTCACCGGCCGGTTCGACGGCATCGGCGATCAATTGATAGTCGCCACGTCCCTCGAACAGCGAAACCTTGCCGCGCACCCGCACGGCGAGTCCGTCGCGCAGGGCCTGGCGCACGCGCAGGGCGTTCTGCCGGAACAGCGCACAGCGCACCTGGGCGTTGCTGTCCTTCAAGGTGAAGTACATATGGCCGGACGCGGGGCGGGCGAGGTTGGATATCTCGCCCTCGACCCACACCTGCGGGAACACGTCCTCCAGCAGGTGGCGGGCGCGCTGGTTGAGCTGGCTGACGGTCAGAACCTCGCGGTCGAGGCCCAGCCGTTGGAAGGGATCATTCTGCATGGCCAAGGATGATAAGCGCGCCCGTGGACCGGGGCCAGCTTGCGAGACCGATTCAGATCGTCTGGTTGCGTTGAGCCATGCCCCCTAGCTGGGATATAATGCCGCGCTTCCATTTTTCCCGATCGGGAGCCCCCGCCATGCTGCGCATCAGCCAAGAAGCCCTCACTTTCGACGACGTCCTCCTGATTCCCGGTTATTCGGAAGTCCTACCCAAGGACGTGAGCCTGAAAACCCGACTGACCCGTGGCATCGAACTGAATATCCCGCTGGTGTCCGCCGCGATGGATACCGTGACCGAATCCCGCCTGGCCATCGCTATGGCGCAGGAAGGCGGCATCGGCATCATCCACAAGAACATGGGCATCGAGCAGCAGGCTGCCGAAGTTCGCAAGGTCAAGAAGCACGAGACTGCCATCGTCCGCGACCCGATCACCGTGACCCCGTCGACCAAGATCATCGAGCTGCTGCAGATTGCCCGCGAGTACGGCTTCTCCGGCTTCCCGGTGGTGGAAGAGGGCGAGCTGGTCGGCATCGTCACCGGTCGCGACCTGCGCGTGAAGCCGAACGTCGGCGACAGCGTTTCCGCGATCATGACCCCGAAGGACAAGTTGGTCACCGCCCGCGAAGGCACCGCCCTGGAAGAGATCAAGGCCGCGCTCTACGAGAACCGCATCGAGAAGATGCTGGTGGTCGACGAGAAATTCCGCCTGACCGGTCTGGTGACCTTCCGTGACATCGAGAAGGCCAAGACCTACCCGCTGGCTTCCAAGGACGACGAAGGCCGCCTGCGCGTCGGCGCGGCCGTCGGCACCGGCGCCGACACCGGCGAGCGCGTTGCCGCACTGGTCGCCGCCGGCGTTGACGTCGTCGTCGTCGACACCGCCCACGGCCACTCCAAGGGCGTGATCGAGCGCGTGCGCTGGGTGAAGGAAACCTTCCCGCAGGTCCAGGTCATCGGCGGCAACATCGCCACCGGCGAAGCCGCCAAGGCACTGGCCGACGCCGGCGCGGATGCCGTGAAAGTCGGCATCGGCCCGGGCTCCATCTGTACCACCCGTATCGTCGCTGGCGTCGGTGTTCCGCAGATCTCCGCCATCGCCAACGTCGCCGCCGCCCTCGAAGGCACTGGCGTTCCGCTGATCGCCGACGGCGGCATCCGCTTCTCCGGCGACCTGGCCAAGGCCATGGTGGCCGGCGCCTACTGCGTGATGATGGGTTCGATGTTCGCCGGTACCGAAGAGGCTCCGGGCGAGATCGAGCTGTTCCAGGGCCGTTCCTACAAGTCCTACCGTGGCATGGGCTCCCTGGGTGCCATGGCCGGCTCCACCGGTTCCTCCGACCGTTACTTCCAGGACGCCTCCGCTGGCGCCGAGAAGCTGGTGCCCGAAGGTATCGAAGGCCGTGTGCCGTACAAGGGCCAGCTGACCGCCATCGTCCACCAGCTGATGGGTGGCCTGCGCGCTGCGATGGGCTACACCGGCAGCGCCGACATCCAGGATATGCGTACCAAACCGCAGTTCGTGCGTATCACCGGCGCCGGCATGGCCGAGTCCCACGTCCACGATGTGCAGATCACCAAGGAAGCGCCGAACTACCGCGTAGGTTGAGGCTTCTTCGGTAAATGAGTCGGATACGGGGCTGGTTGATACAGCCCCGTGTCGTTTGAGAATTTCGCTACGAGAGATGGCCATGGCCCAAGACATTCACGCTCACCGGATCCTGATCCTCGACTTCGGCTCCCAGTACACCCAGCTGATCGCCCGCCGCGTCCGCGAGATCGGTGTGTACTGCGAGATCCATCCGTTCGACATGAGCGACGAGGACGTTCGCGCCTTCGCCCCGCGCGGCATCATCCTGGCCGGCGGCCCGGAGTCGGTGCACGAAGCCAACAGCCCGCGTGCGCCGCAGGCCGTGTTCGACCTGAAGGTTCCGCTGTTCGGCATCTGCTACGGCATGCAGACCATGGCCGAGCAGATGGGCGGCAAGGTGCTGGGTTCGGAGCTGCGCGAGTTCGGCTACGCCCGCGTCGACGTGGTCGGCAAGGCCCGCCTGCTGGACGGCATCGAAGACCACGTGGACGAGGACGGCGTGTTCGGCCTCGACGTGTGGATGAGCCACGGCGACAAGGTCACCGAGATCCCGGAAGGTTTCCACATCCTCGCCAGCACCCCGAGCTGCCCGATCGCCGCGATGGCCGACGATGCCCGTGGCTACTACGGCGTGCAGTTCCACCCGGAAGTGACCCACACCAAGCAGGGCGGTCGCATCCTCTCGCGCTTCGTGCTGGACATCTGCGGCTGCGAAGCCCTGTGGACCCCGTCCAACATCGTCAACGACGCCATCGCCACCGTACGCGCCCAGGTGGGTTCGTCCAAGGTGCTGCTGGGCCTCTCCGGCGGTGTCGACTCCTCGGTGGTCGCAGCCTTGCTGCACAAGGCCATCGGCGACCAGCTGACCTGCGTCTTCGTCGACAACGGCCTGCTGCGCCTGCACGAAGGTGACCAGGTGATGGCCATGTTCGCCGAGAACATGGGCGTGAAAGTGATCCGCGCCAACGCCGAAGACAAGTTCCTCGGCCGCCTGGCCGGCGTCGCCGACCCGGAGCAGAAGCGCAAGATCATCGGCAAGACCTTCATCGAGGTCTTCGACGAGGAAGCCACCAAGCTGCAGAACGTCAAGTTCCTCGCCCAGGGCACCATCTACCCCGACGTGATCGAGTCGGCCGGCGCCAAGACCGGCAAGGCCCACGTGATCAAGTCGCACCATAACGTCGGTGGCCTGCCGGAAGACATGCAGTTCGAACTGGTCGAGCCGCTGCGCGAACTGTTCAAGGACGAAGTGCGCAAGATCGGCCTGGAACTGGGCCTGCCCTACGACATGGTCTACCGCCACCCGTTCCCGGGCCCTGGCCTGGGCGTGCGCATCCTCGGCGAAGTGAAGAAGGAATATGCCGACCTGCTGCGTCGCGCGGACCACATCTTCATCGAAGAGCTGCGCAACTTCGACTGGTACCACAAGACCAGCCAGGCCTTCGTGGTGTTCCAGCCGGTGAAATCCGTCGGCGTGGTCGGCGATGGCCGTCGCTACGCCTGGGTCGTGGCCCTGCGCGCGGTGGAAACCATCGACTTCATGACCGCTCGCTGGGCGCACCTGCCGTACGAGCTGCTGGAGAAGGTCTCGAACCGCATCATCAACGAGATCGAAGGCATCTCCCGCGTCACCTACGACGTGTCGAGCAAGCCGCCGGCCACCATCGAGTGGGAATGATTCCGCGTCTGGCACAGCCAGGCACCTGATGGCATGAAATGCCGCTAAGCCCGCGTAATTGCGGGCTTTTTTTTGTTTGTGTTTGGCACGATCTGGCAACGGGAGGAAGCGCCAAGCACCGTTTGAGCATGGCATTAAAGCTGGTATTATGGTTTGGCGATGCCATGATTGATGCCGATACCATGCTGCGTTCTTTTGTGTGTTCATGGTATTAATATTCTATAAGTTACTGTTTCGTAAGAAAAAATACGATAAATTCGAGATTTTTTCAGCATGGTATCGGAGACGAAGAAGGACAAGGTACATGCTGACCGATACCAAGCTGCGCAATCTCAAGCCCAGGGACAAACTCTACAAAGTGAATGACCGGGAAGGTCTCTATGTGGCAGTGACTCCAGCCGGCTCCATCTCGTTCCGTTACAACTACTCAATCAACGGTCGGCAGGAGACCATCACCTTTGGGCGTTATGGTGTCGGTGGCATCACCCTGGCCGAAGCCCGCGAGCTGTTGGGTGACGCCAAGAAGATGGTTGCGGCGGGCAAGTCGCCGGCCAAGGAGAAAGCCCGAGACAAGGCGCGGGTGAAAGATGCAGAGACGTTCGGTGCCTGGGCGGAGAAGTGGCTGCGTGGCTACCAGATGGCCGACTCCACCCGCGATATGCGCCGCTCGGTTTATGAGCGTGAGCTGAAGCCGAAATTCAGCAATCAGAAGCTGGTGGAGATCACCCACGAAGACTTGCGGGCGCTGGCTGATGCCATTGTTGAGCGAGGCGCACCGGCCACCGCCGTTCATGTGCGTGAAATCGTGTTGCAGGTATTTCGCTGGGCCATCGAGCGTGGGCAGAAGGTCGAAAACCCGGCAGAACTGGTGCGCCCAACAAGCATCGCTCGATTCGAGCCACGTGACCGAGCGTTGACGCCAGAAGAAATTGGGCTGATGTACCAGTACATGGAGCGAGTGGGCACAAGCCCAACAAACCGTGCGGCGGCCAAGCTGTTATTGCTGACGATGGTGCGCAAGAGCGAGCTGACCAATGCGACCTGGAGCGAGATCAATTTCAGCGAAGCGTTGTGGACGATTCCAAAGGAGCGGATGAAACGCCGTAACCCGCACCTGGTATTTCTGTCCCAGCAGGCTCTGGATATTTTCATTGCCATGAAAACCTTTGCCGGTGGTTCCGACTTCGTTTTGCCATCACGGTACGACTCGGATGCGCCGATGAGCGCTGCCACACTTAACCAGGTGCTGACGCTGACTTACAAGGCGGCGCAGAAAGATGGGAAGTCACTTACCAAGTTCGGACCGCATGATTTGCGGCGCACAGCCAGCACGCTGTTGCATGAGGCCGGCTACAACACCGACTGGATCGAGAAGTGCCTGGCGCACGAGCAGAAGGGCGTGAGGGCTGTCTACAACAAGGCTGAGTACCGCGAGCAGCGGGCGGCGATGTTGCAGGATTGGGCCGATATGATTGATGAGTGGACTTCGGGAGGCAGTAAGGGTTGATGTTTTTGCTATCTTTGATAGCATTGAAGTTGATGCCGTGAATTTATAAATAAGGCCGCCATTGGCATCGGGCAGGTCAATTACCGATTAGCTGCTTCGCGCAGCTACTCGATGAATAGCAACTATTCATTTGAGAGGTATTGACCCATGCAAAATATAAAGACCCTCATCAACAGGAAGAAGCTCCTGGAGATGATCCCGCTTTCGACACGAACAATTTATAACCTGGAGCAGCGAGGGGATTTTCCACGCCGTATCGCGTTAACCAGTAGAAATGTCGCCTGGGATTTGTCAGAGGTCGAAGAGTGGATTGAGGCACGTAAATCATCGGGTGATCAAGCTGCGCGACCTGGCCCTATAGAGGGCTAGTTATATGGCTCTTGATCTTATGGCGGCTTTCACGGAATTGCCGCCACCCATTGATTATGTTCTGCCTAATATGGTTGCTGGCACTGTTGGTGCTCTTGTGTCGCCTGGTGGGGCTGGTAAATCCATGTTGGCCCTTCAATTGGCTGCACAGATTGCAGGCGGGCCTGATTTACTTGAAATAGGCGAGTTTCCCACCGGGCAAGTGGTCTATCTGCCTGCTGAAGATCCACCGGCCGCTATTCACCATCGTCTGCACGCCCTTGGGGCACACCTCAGCGCAGCGGAACGGCAAGCCGTGGCTGATGGTTTGCTCATTGAACCCTTGATCGGTAAATGCCCAAACATCATGGCTGCTAGCTGGTTCGATGCTCTCAAACGAGCCGCTGAAGGTCGTCGCTTGATGATCTTGGACACTTTGCGGCGCTTCCACATTGAGGAGGAGAACGCTAGCGGGCCGATGGCGCAGGTTGTTGGGCACATGGAGGCCATAGCCGCTGATACAGGCTGCTCCATTGTGTTTCTGCACCACGCGAGTAAAAGCGCAGCCATGATGGGGTCGGGCGATCAACAGCAGGCCAGTCGTGGATCGTCCGTACTGGTTGATAACATCCGTTGGCAATCGTACCTATCCGGCATGACGCAAGGCGAGGCCGAGATACTGGGGGTCGATGATTGTCAGCGTGGGTATTTTGTCCGCTTTGGCGTCAGCAAGGCCAACTATGGCGCACCTTTTCAAGAACTCTGGTTTAGACGGCACGACGGCGGCGTGTTGAAGCCTGCTGTACTGGAGCGGCAGTGCAAGGTGAAAAGGAGACAGCGTGAAGAAGCCTAAGCATGACCTGACCCACGTCCGACATGATCCCGCGCACTGTTTGGCACCTGGCCTGTTCCGCAGCCTCAAGCGTGGCGATCGCAAACGCTGCAAGCTGGACGTGACCTACACCTTTGGCGAGGACGAATCCATGCGTTTCGTCGGATTCGAACCTCTCGGGGCCGATGATATGCGTCTTTTGCAAGGCATCGTGGCCCTTGGCGGCCCGAACGGCATCTTGCTAACCCCGGAACCGACCAGTGAGACGGGGCGACAGCTACGGCTATTCCTTGAACCCCGTTTCGAAGCCATTGAGCAAGACGGCTTGGTGGTTCGTGAGAGCCTGACCAAACTGCTCTCAGAAACGGGCATGACGGATAGCGGCGACAACATCAAGGCGCTCAAAGCCAGCCTGCTGCGCATGTCGAACGTCACCATCCTTGTGACGAAGGGACGGCGGCAAGCCGCGTTCCACCTGATGAGTCATGCTTTTGACGAGACGGACGGCAGGCTATGGGTTGCCCTGAATCCGCGTATTGCCGAAGCGATCCTGGGGCATCGTCCATATGCCCGTATCGACATGGCGGAAGTGCGGGTGCTACAGACTGATCCGGCACGGCTGATGCACCAACGGCTATGCGGCTGGATCGACCCCGGCAAATCCGGGCGCGTGGAACTGGACACGCTTTGCGGCTATGTCTGGCCAGATGAAGCCAATGCCGAAGCTATGAAAAAACGCCGTCAGACTGCCCGGAAGGCACTGGCCGAACTTGCCGCCGTGGGTTGGGTAGTGAACGAATACGCCAAGGGAAAATGGGAGATCAAGAGGCCTGGCCCCACGGCAACTGCACCCGTTTACCGTCGTAACGTTCCCTTGTTACCGTCGTAACGCTCCCCTTCTGCCGTCGTAACGTTCCCCGTCCCAATTTGGAAAACCCAGACGGTGCGCTGCTTTGCGGGCAGTTTGGGAAATCCATCCAAGATTATCTAAAGATAATCCATCATGCGCGGTGCAGCTCGCGCCTTGAGGGCGCGTTCTGACCTTGCCAATAAAGCCCTGGCGGGCTTTATCAATCGGCCATAGGCCGATGGTTTAACGCCAAGAAGAGAAGGCGGCTTCAGTGGCCGCTGAAACGCCTTGTGAGAGGGGAAAACAACCCGGAGTCCCTTATTCCATGAGCTGAAGCAGAATCTGCGTCTAACGGTGCTGGAGGGCCGCTGTGTGCACTTGTAGTTATCTGTACTGAAACCTTGGCTCGAAACGTGAAATGGCTAAGCAGTGCCCATTCGTTCGGTAAGAATAATAAGAAGATTATTATTCTTATTATTACCAAGCAGGAATGAGCCGTGTGTGTTGGACGCCCATAACCAGTAACCTGCGTGAAGGTGTCAACATCAGGAAAGGTTGCCCCTCAAGTATCAATACGTCGCCTTAGTGGTATGACGGGAGGGGAGGCAAATTTCTTGTGTTCATTGACACTTGAGGGGCGGGTTATGCCCTTCTTTTTTGGCGTCCAACTCGCCCCATCGGGGCGAATGGTTTGTGTCGATTGTTGGCATTTTAGGTTCCGATTTAAAGCCGATTGAGCAGCGATTTTGAAGCGACTATGTCGATTGCAGGCCGATTTGGTGACGATTACGGTTATGTTGCCAAGAATCGGTGTTTGTTTGACGATAAAACGCTTTACGTTCGATATGCGCTAGATTTTCAATAGTGGGTGAAATGCGGGCAGGATGGGTGAAGTTAGCTAACCGGCAAGCCGGTTATCTATCTTCACTGTCCCTTATTCGCGCCGGGGGCACTCAACGGGAATCCTGCCCTGCGGGGCTGATCGGCTACCGCCGGTTGCAAGAGTATAGGTCTTGCTATTTTTAATATCTTTGATAGCATGGTTGTCGGGTACACCAAAAGGGTATTGATATGGCAAATGTGCTTATCAGGAATTTACCCGCCGAGGTGCACCGTGCGTTGAAAGTTCGAGCAGCGCTCAACGATAGGAGCACCGACGCGGAAATACGCGAAATACTGACGGCGGCAGTACAGCCGCTAGAGCTTGAAGAGATTGGCCGGGAAGTTGGCTTGTCCGAAAGCGATAAAAAAACAGAGTAGTTTTACGTTTGTAAGTCCGGGCCTCAGCGCCAAGGGCAATACCGATCAGCTAGTGGCGTAGCTCTTCGATGAAACGTTGCCGAGAACAAGCACAACGCTTGGTCAAGGCAATGCCTTCTTTTCATCGACGGAGTACGACCATGAAGTCCAAAATTTTAGCGGCTAAAAAAACCGCTCTAGCCGTTGCACTCGCAACCGGCTTTATCACCACTACCACCGCCCCTGTGCAAGCTGGTATCCCCGTCATCGACGGCGGCAACCTGGCCCAGAACATCATGACGGCCATCGAGTCGGTGGCGCAGACGCTCAAGCAGATTGAGCAGTACCAGACCCAGTTGCAGCAGTACGAAAATCAGCTCCAGAACACGATGGCCCCAGCCGCGTATATCTGGGATCAGGCGCAGACTACGATCAACCGGCTGATTGCCGCGCAAAACACGCTGGCCTATTACGAGAACCAGCTAGGCAGCCTGGATCGTTACCTGGCCAAGTTTCAGGACGTGGCCTATTACCGCAGCTCGCCATGCTTCAACGGCAGCGGCGGATGCACGCCGGCCGAAAAGGCAGCGATGGAAGAGAACCGCCGCCTGGCGTCAGAGTCGCAAAAGAAGGCCAACGATGCCCTGTTCCAGACCGTTGCCGACCAGCAAAAGGCTTTGAAGGATGACGCCCGTACCCTGGAGCGGCTGCAAGGCGCGGCCCAGGGTGCAACTGGCCAGCTACAGGCCATCGGCTACGCCAACCAGCTCGCCAGCCAGCAGGCCAATCAGCTCTTGCAGATTCGCACCATGTTGACCGCCCAACACAACGCGGAGGCAGCCCGGATTGCAGCAGAACTCGATGCCGAGGCGCGAGGTGATGCCAGGGCCGAGCAAATGCGTACCTGGACGTTTCGCCCGAGTCCGGCAGACAACTACTAGGGAGGCGGTGAGATGAAAAAAATCTTTTTTACTACCGCGGCTACGTTGCTGTTGTTGGCTGGATGTGAACAGGAAAGGATGCCCGAACCAAATGCGGCGACGTGTGCCCCCGATGCGTTCCAGGCAGCACTGAATGAAATGCGCAGCGAAGCGAACCGAGAGGCCTTTACCGAGGAATGCAGAGCATTCCAGAAGGCCAAGCAGATGCGTCAGTGGGAGTTCAAGCCCAGCCCTAAAGATGATTATTGAGGTGGTCGCCATGAGAAAGAAAATTGCTCTAGGTGGCTTGATGATGGTCGCCACAATGGTGCTGGCTGAACCTGCAATGGCGCAGGAGCTAAGTAGCAGCGGTGTTATGAATGATGTGCTCAAGCGTTTTCATGATGCTGCCGCAACATGGGGGCCAGCTATTGAGTCCGCTGCATCGCGTTTGTTCTGGACGCTGGTTGTGATTTCGATGGTCTGGACATTCGGCATGATGGCTTTGCGCAAGGCCGACATTGGCGAGTTCTTCGCGGAGTTCGTTCGCTTCACGATCTTCACCGGCTTTTTCTGGTGGTTGCTGACGAATGCGAACCAGGGCATGAATATCGCCGGTACGATTGTTCAGTCATTGCAAACTCTGGGCGCGCAGGCGGGGGGACTTTCCAATAGCAATCTTGGGCCCTCCAGCATCCTTGATCTTGGTTTCGAGTTATACAACCGCACAGTACAGGCCACCTCGGAGCTGGGATGGCGGCAGATGGCAACTGCTCTGGTCATGGAGCTAATGGCCCTGGCTGTTTTGTTTGTCCTGGCGTTGATTGCGGTCAACCTGTTGCTGTTGCTCGCATCAGCCTGGATTCTGTTGTATGCCGGTGTGTTCTTCCTTGGCTTTGGTGGAAGTCGTTGGACTTCCGACATGGCGATCAATTACTACAAGACCGTGCTGGGCCTGGCCGCACAGCTTATGGCAATGGTGCTTCTGGTTGCGATTGGCAAAGAGTTCATCAATCACTACTACACGCAAATCAGCGAGAACATGGCATCCCAGGAACTGGCCGTGATGTTGGTTATATCGGTCATCTTGCTTTTCTTGGTCAACAAAGTTCCGCCGATGATTTCTGGTCTTGTGTCTGGTGGTGGTATTGGCGCAGCCGGTGGAATTGGAAACTTCGGTGCGGGTGCGGCAGTTGGGGCGGCGGTGACGGCGGCCAGTATGGCAACTGGCGGCGCTGCCCTGGCAGGTAAAGCGGTTATGGGTGCCGCAGCCGGTGCAGCCGGAGGTGCAAGTGCACTCCAAGCGGCTTTTCAGAAAGCATCAGCGAGTATGGAAACCGGCGGTGACATGTCCAGCATGGGGTCAGTTGTCAGCAGTGGCGGAAACGGTGGTGGTGAAGCGGGTACTGCTGGCAGTAGCCCATTCGCCCAAGCGGCTGGCTTTGGTGACAGCGGCAGTAGCTCAAGCGGTGGCGGCTTTGCCAAGGCCGCGAAGCTGGCCACAGGCACGGCCTCCGAGTTAGCCAAGGGTGTCGGCTCTCAAGTGAAGCAGGGATTCCAGGAGCGAGTGAGCGAAACCACAGGCGGAAAACTGGCTGCTTCGATACGCGAAAGCATGGAGCCGAAAGAAGCAAGCCAATCTGGCCAGTTCGAGGGCAATAGCTTGGGCGCCGATTCTGGCCCAGATAGTAACGAAGTCAGGAGTTAGCACGATGACGACATCAACATACATGGCCGCATTGGCGGCCCTGGATGAAGCGCCAAGGGAAGAAGTCAGCCAGGTATTTATTTCGCCGCTGGGTGATCAATCGACCGAGGTCGATGCAGAGACAGAAACAGCCGCTTTTGTATCACGGCCAGACCCTATGAGAGAGAGCGAAACTAAGCCGATAAGTATTGAGGTTAATGGCGGCAGGAATGAGCGGTCAGCATTCGCGGAGGCGGCGGGGCTGTACCTGTAGGCGCACCGGGCTGGCCACAACCAGCCCGGCACTTTCAATCAACACCTACTGGAGAGGTGAATTATGACAACACAACATATTATCGAACCAGGGCAAGCAGTGCATCAAGCAGCGGCTATTCTTTCTTCTTTGGAGTACATCAACCAAGCGGAAGCGCGGAGCCTTGGGCCATTGGCCGAAGCCGTCGCTAATGCTTTTATGGTGGTGTACTACCAAGCTGAAACGGGCCGGGCGACACAGGCTGATTTTCAAGAAGCAATGAACGCCTTGCGCCAAGCGTGCAGCTAATGACGAAAGGGCGGCCACTCGAACTGGCCGCCTTTTTCAATCTTCACTGTTTGGCCATTCCCGACCCACAGACGGCGCATCCATCCATTCGCGTTCCTCCGGCGGCAGCGGGTAAGCCCCGGATGCTTCCGCGTCGGCCAGTAGTTCGGCCAGTGTGTAGCGCACCCGACCAGTGGAAACGGCGCGGGCCGGGTCGGCCTTCTCATGCAGCCTGTTCTCTAGGTTCTTTGGGTCTGTCATCGGGCGACCTCAGCAAGCATGGATACTAGGTGTTCCAGGTCAGTGATCGAATGCGCCAGGAAGCGGCCGGCGCGGCAATCTGCAATCATTTCCTCAGTTTTTTCCTACTCATGTTCAACCTCGTTCGTACCAGCTCTTCGAGCGATTCACCACGCGCACGACCAGCAGCATCACCGGCACTTCGACCAGGACGCCGACCACGGTTGCCAATGCAGCGCCGGAGTGCAGACCGAACAAGCTGATGGCGGCCGCCACGGCCAGCTCGAAGAAGTTGCTGGCACCGATCAGGGCCGAAGGACAGGCGACAGAGTGCTTTTCCCCCGCCCGCTTGTTCAGCCAGTAGGCTAACCCGGAATTGAAGAACACTTGAATCAAGATCGGCACGGCTAGCATGGCGATCACTAACGGCTGCCGGATGATGGCCTCGCCCTGGAAGGCGAACAGTAGAACCAACGTCAGCAGCAGCGCGGCCATCGACCACGGCCCGATCTTCTGCATGGCCCGTTCAAAGGCGGCCTGTCCTTGCTTGAGCAGATGCCGCCGCAAGAGCTGCGCCAGGATCACCGGCACGATGATGTAGAGCACGACCGAAATCAGCAGCGTGTCCCAAGGCACCGAGATCGAGGACATGCCCAGCAGCAGGCCGACGATGGGCGCGAAGGCCACGATCATGATGGCGTCGTTCAGAGCCACTTGCGAGAGCGTGAAAAGCGGGTCGCCGTTGGTAAGGCGGCTCCACACGAACACCATTGCCGTGCAGGGCGCGGCGGCCAGCAAGATCAAGCCCGCGATGTAGCTGTCCAGTTGATCGGCCGGCAGGAACGGAGCGAACACTTGTCGGATGAACAGCCACCCCAGCAGGGCCATCGAGAATGGCTTGACGGCCCAATTCACGAACAGCGTGACGCCGATGCCGCGCCAATGCTCTTTGACCTGGTGCAGCGCCCCGAAGTCGATCTTGACCAGCATCGGGACGATCATTACCCAAATCAGCAGGCCCACCGGCAAATTGACCTGGGCCACTTCCATGCGGCCTATGGCCTGGAACACGTCAGGAAGGCCCTGGCCGAGCGCAACACCGGCGACGATGCACAGGGCCACCCACAGCGTCAGGTAACGCTCGAAGCCGCTCATCGGGGCCTGGCGCGGCTTCGCGGCGATGGCCTGTGCGCCGGCGCTCATGCTTCCTGCTCGGTCTTGCCGATGTTCGCCAGCTCGCGCTTGATGGCCGTCTGGTCAAGCATTTTGAGAGGCAGATTCACGAACAGGCGGACGCGGTTCATCATGTGCCGGAAGGTTTGTTCGAAGGCCCGGCGCTTCTCGGCGTCAGTGCCTTCGACGGCGGCCGGGTCTTCAAATCCCCAATGCGCCGAGATCGGCTGACCAGGCCACACCGGACACATTTCGCCGGCGGCGTTGTCGCAGACGGTGATGATGAAGTCCATCTTCGGTGCGTCGGGCGTGGCGTACTCGTCCCAGCTCTTGCTGCGCAGATTCTCGGTCGGGTAATTCACCGACTCCACCTTTTCGACGGCGAAGGGATTGACCTTGCCGGTTGGGTGACTGCCGGCGCTGTAGGCGCGGAAGCGCCCTTGCCCCATCGTGTTGATGAGAGCTTCGGCCATGATGCTGCGCGCCGAATTGCCGGTGCAGAGGATGAGGACGTTATAGATTCTTTCGGTCATGATGTTTCGCTTTCTGGTAGTGGCTGGGGAGCAATGGCGATGGATGAAAGATCGGTGGCCTCGTCGATGACGTGGCCGGCCGCTTTCCGTTCGGAATAGCGGTCTGTCAGTGCTTCACGGTGCGGCCGTACCAGCGCCGTGAAGCGCACCAGTTCTTCCATCACATCGGCTATTCGGTCGTAGTACGGCGAGGGCTTCATGCGGCCCGCCGCGTCGAACTCTTGGAACGCTTTGGCGATACTCGACTGGTTCGGAATGGTGAACATTCGCATCCAGCGGCCGAGCAGACGCAAGGTGTTCACGGCGTTGAAGCTCTGCGAGCCGCCGGATACCTGCATCACGGCCAGGGTGCGGCCTTGGGTCGGCCGGATGCCGGCCATTTCAAGCGGCAGATGGTCAATCTGCGCCTTCATGACACTGGTAATCTGACCGTGGCGTTCCGGGCTGCACCAGACTTGTCCCTCTGACCACTCGGACAGGGCGCGCAGCTCCTTGACGGCCGGGTGATCGTCGCTTTGCACTTGATCGGGCAACGGCAAATCGGACGGGTCGAAGATGCGTGTTTCTGCGCCAAAGAATTGCAGCAGCCGGGCCGCTTCCTCGACGGCCAGCCGTGAGAACGAGCGGGCGCGCAGCGAGCCATACAGCAGCAGGATACGCACCGGCGGGGCGTCGGGTGCCAGCCCGAGCGCCGGGCGCTCGATGGCAAAGGATTTGTCCAAAGCGGGCAAAGAATCGGGGTCGGAAAGATGGCGAAGTCTCATGCCAACACCTTCCCGGCTTCCGTGGTGCAAGACAGGTTGCACACCTGGCCGCCGCAGCAGTTTTCCGTGAGAAAGGCCACCAGGTTAGTGGCCGTCGAAAAGTTCGCCTCGTAGATCACAAATCGGCCTTCTTGCCGCGACGTGACCATGCCGGCGTGTGCCAGCTCTTTCAGGTGGAAGGATAGCGAAGACGGCGGGATGCCGGCCGCTTCGCTGATTTTTCCGGCGGCCATGCCGGCGGGGCCGGCCTGGACGAGAAGCCGGAACACCGCGAGGCGCGATTCTTGAGCGATGGCCGCCAGGGCGGCTACAGCATTTATCGTTTCCATGTTTCAATAATAGTCGAAATATGGAGTGTGCTCAATAGCTCATTTAAGCTGTAAAAATGAGCTAGGCGCATTTAGATCGATATGTGATAAATTGGCCTGCCAGTTTAAGATGGGTGCATTTGAGTATGCCCAAAGGAGCCCGCAAGTATGCGCAGGACGAAGCCAGTAGCCGCGCCGATGGTGGCGCGGGTCTATCTGCGCGTCAGCACCGACGCGCAGGACTTGGAACGCCAAGAGGCGATCACTACGGCCGCGAAGGCCGCCGGCTACTACGTCGCCGGCATCTACCGTGAGAAGGCATCCGGCGCACGCGCCGACCGGCCTGAGCTGCTGCGCATGATCGGCGACCTACAGCCCGGCGAGGTGGTCATTGCCGAGAAGATCGACCGCATCAGCCGCCTACCTTTGCCCGAGGCCGAGCGCCTGGTGGCCTCGATACAGGCCAAAGGCGCACGCCTGGCCGTCCCTGGCGTGGTCGATCTATCCGACCTGGCGGCCGAGGCCCAGGGCGTCGCCAAGATCGTGCTGGAAGCCGTGCAGATCATGCTTTTTCGCCTGGCCTTGCAGATGGCCCGCGACGACTACGAGGACAGGCGCGAACGCCAGCGCCAAGGCATTGAGTTGGCCCGCCAGGCCGGGCGGTACAAGGGCCGCCGTGCTGATCCGAAGCGCCGCGCCCAAGTTGTCGCGCTGCGCAAGTCCGGCTACAGCATCAACAAGACCGCCGAGCTGGCCGGGTACAGTGCGGCCCAGGTGAAACGGATATGGGCCGAGGTCAGCCAGGCCGAAGCGAAGCAGCACGGCGCGTTCGTGGAGGACGCATTGACGGAAGCCGATGCCCTGGCCGCTGTCGGCCAGGATGAGCGCCAGGAGGAAAGGGCATGAAGAAGCCGAACCAAGACGACGAGCCGTTTTTCATCACCGAGGAGATTGCGGCCGAAATGATCGCCGGCGGCTATGAGTTCGAGCTGCCGCCCATTCCTTGCACCATCCGCCTACGCGACGTGCTGGAGCGCATGACCGATGCTGAGCTAGCATTGCAGCCGGGCGAGATCGCCGACCAGGAGCGTGAACGCTGCCGGCGCAAGCCGTGTTCAACCTCATGATCTGGTCATGGTATTTTTCAT
Source organism: Pseudomonas sp. MT3 (assembly GCF_054720805.1). Classification (NCBI taxonomy): domain Bacteria; kingdom Pseudomonadati; phylum Pseudomonadota; class Gammaproteobacteria; order Pseudomonadales; family Pseudomonadaceae; genus Pseudomonas; species Pseudomonas sp. MT3. Next base: position 13,666 of record NZ_JBTVPY010000003.1, on the reverse strand, counting down.
GGCACTGAGCCTGATAGTTCTTGCAAATTGTTGTCACTAAAGGGTTTTGTGTGCTTGTTTACAATCGAGTGGGAATGATCGGAGACGTTTAACGTTTCCTTAACGGAGAAGGCGGCAATCTCGCCGCCTTCTTCGACAGGCGAGGGCGGGATAGCTGTCCTTGACCTGGCGCATGAGAGGCGTTTGCCTCTTCATGCACAGTTGCTTCTGCTTTCGTTTGAAGCAGCAAAGCAGTGCAGCCGGCCGCAAGAGCCCGGCGCCAGGCGCGAAACGCGCCAAATCTCCGTGAAAGCCGATGGGGTCGCAAGTCCCTTGTTCTAGGAGTCTGGACCCATGTCGTTTACCCGTAGACAAGTACTCGGCGGCATCGCCGGCCTGGCCGTGCTCGGCCTGGGCGCCGGTGGCGCGCGCCTCTGGCTGGCGCGCCCGCAGGTGGCCGCCGAGCACGATTACGAATTGATCGCCGCGCCGCTCGACCTGGAGCTGGTGCCCGGCCACAAGACCCCCGGCCTTGGCTATGGCGGCCAGGCTCCCGGCGTGGAGATCCGTGCGCGCCAGGGCGACTGGCTGCGGGTGCGCTTCACCAACAAGCTGGACGAGCCGACCACCATCCACTGGCACGGCATCCGCCTGCCCATCGAGATGGACGGCGTGCCCTACATCTCGCAGCCGCCGGTGCAGCCGGGCGAGAGCTTCGTCTACCAGTTCAAGACGCCGGACGCCGGCAGCTACTGGTATCACCCGCACCTGATGAGCAGCGAGCAACTGGGCCGTGGCCTGGTCGGGCCGCTGATCGTCGACGAGCGCGAGCCCACCGGGTTCACCCGCGAGAAAGTCCTCTGCCTGAAGACCTGGCACGTGGACGAGGAAGGCAACTTCACCGCCTTCAGCGTTCCCCGCGAGGCTGCGCGCGAAGGCACCCGCGGGCGCCTGTCGACGATCAACGGCGAACGCACGCCGGTGATCGAACTGCCCGCCGGCGAGATCGTCCGGGTGCGCCTGCTCAATGTCGACAACACCGTCACCTACCGCCTCAACCTGCCGGACGCCGAGGCGAAGATCTACGCCATCGACGGCCATCCGGTGGAGCCGCGCGACTTCGGCAAGGGACCCAAGGACCAGTACTGGATCGGCCCGGGCATGCGCCTGGAGCTGGGCATCCGTGGTCCGGCGGAAGGCACCGAGCTGTCGCTGCGCAACGGCCCGGTGCGTCTGGCGACCATCCGTGGCGTGGCCAATCCCAAGGCGCCTACGGCCAAATGGCCGGCTACGCTGCCGCACAACCCGGTGGCAGAGCCGGACCTGAAGAATGCCGAGACCATCAACTTCAAGTTCGAGTGGGTCGGCGCCATCTCCGACTACTCCAAGGGCCAGTCGGCGCCTTCGCTGTGGCAGATCAACGGCGTGGCCTGGCAGGGCGGCGAGGAGCACAAGCACAACGCGCCGCCGCTGGCCAGGCTCAAGGAAGGCAACAGCTACATCTTCGTGCTGCGCAACATGACCCAGTACCAGCACCCGATCCACCTGCATGGCATGGCCTTCAAGGTGCTGGATTCCGATCGTCGGGAGATCATTCCGTATTTCACCGATACCTACCTGCTGGGCAAGAATGAGACGGCACGCGTGGCGCTGGTGGCGGATAACCCCGGCCTGTGGATGTTCCACTGCCACGTGATCGATCACATGGAGACCGGACTGATGGGAACCATCGCGGTGGGCGAGGCATGGTGCGGCTGACCAACAGCAAGGGGCACCCGACGGTGAAGGGGCTGGCGCCGGTCATCGACCGCAGCCGGGACATCCCCTTCATGCGCGAGGCCCTGGCGCTGGCCGAGCAGGGCGCTGCGCTGGGCGAAGTGCCGGTGGGCGCAGTGCTGGTGCTGGACGGGCAGGTCATCGGTCGCGGCTTCAACCGGCCGATCACTTCCCATGATCCCAGCGCCCATGCCGAGATGGTCGCCATCCGCGAAGCTGCCGCCGCCGCGCAGAACTACCGCCTGCCGGGCAGCACTCTCTACGTCACCCTCGAACCCTGCAGCATGTGTGCTGGCCTGCTGGTGCACTCGCGCATCCAGCGCGTGGTGTTCGGCGCCACCGAGCCGAAGTCCGGCGTGGTGGTCAGCCGTGGCAACTTCTTCGAACAGGACTTCCTCAACCACCGGGTGCTGGTGGAAGGCGGGGTGCTGGGGGAGGAGTGCAGTGGGATGCTGTCGGCGTTCTTCAAGGCGCGGCGCAAGGGCTGAGTTCGGCTCGGCGTCGGCACGGCCCCGATTTGTAGGAGCGAGCCATGCTCGCGATCGCGGGCATGGCCCGCTTCTACAATGGAAATACCGATTTCAATCCGCGCTGGGCCTCAGAGCTTCTGATCCCGCCCATCCTCATCATCGGGCTTGGTCTTGTTCACGCCCGGCAGGTGCAGGCCGCTTTCGGCGAGCTGGCCGCCTTCCATCTGCGGCTGGGTCACCCAGGTGAGAATGTCGTAGTAGCGCCGCACGTTCTGCACGAAGTGCACGGTCTCGCCGCCGCGCGCGTAGCCGTAGCGAGTCTTGCGGTAGTACTGCTTCTGCGCCAGGCGCGGCAGCATCTTCTTTACGTCGAGCCACTTGTTCGGGTTCAGGCCTTCCTGTTCGGCCATCTTTCGCGCGTCTTCCAGGTGGGCGCCGCCGATGTTGTAGGCGGCCAGGGCGAACCAGGTGCGGTCCGGGTCCTTGATGCCCTCGGGCAGTTCGTCCTTGATCTGGGTGTAGTACTTGCTGCCGCCCTGGATGCTCTGCCGGGCGTCGAGGCGGTTGGCCACGCCCATCGCCTGCGCGGTGCGGTTGGTCAACATCATCAGGCCGCGTACGCCGGTCTTGGAGGTGGCGTCGGGCTGCCACATGGATTCCTGGTAGCCGATCGCAGCCAGCAGACGCCAGTCGGCGTCGAGCTTCTGGCCACTCTGGCGGAAATGCGGCTCGTACTTGGGCAGGCGCTGTTGCAGGTGCTGGGCGAAGGTATAGGCGCCGACGTAGCCCAGCACGTCCACATGGCCGTAGTAGCGGTCTTTCAGGCGTTGCAGCAGGCCGTCCTGCTTGGCCTTGTCGAGGAAGGCGTTGACCTTCTCCAGCAGGCTGTTGTCGTCTCCGGCCGGCAGCGCCCAGGCCAGGCCGCGGGAGTCGCCGAGGTCGAAGGCGACGCGCACGTTGGGGAAGTACACCTGGTTCATCGCCAGCTCATTGGAGTCGACCAGCGTGAGGTCGATCTCGCCGACGTCCACCATGCGCAGCAGGTCGACCATCTCGTCGGCGTCGGATTCGCGGTAGGTGATCTTGGGGAAGCGCTTCTTCAGTTCGCCCAACTGGGCAGCATGGCTGCTGCCCTTGAGTACGACGATGCGCTTGTCCTCCAGGTCCTCGGGGCGGGTAGGGCGCTGCGCGCCGTTGCGGTAGACGACCTGGGGCGTGACGTCGAGGTAGGCGTGCGAGTAATGCACCTGCGAGCTGCGGTCGCCGCCCGGAGTCAGGCCCGCGGCGGCGAGGTTGGGGCCGCCCTCCCGGCTGAGCTGGCCATAGAGGTCTTCGATATTGTCGGCGGTTTCGATCTGCAGCTTGACCCCCAGGCTGTCGGCGAAGCGCTTGGCCAGCTCGTATTCGAAGCCGGTGTCGCCGTTGCGATCCTGGAAGTAGGTAGCGGGGCTGTTGCGGGTGATCACGCGCAGGACTCCGTCCTTCTGCACACGCTCCAGGGCTGTCGGGACTTTTGCCTCGGTACAGCCGGAAAGCAGCAGAAAGATACAGGTCGCCAAGAACCAGGTGGTGCGGCGCACGCGGGACACAGTCAGGGCAAGCATCGCAGCAGTATACGCAAAGGCCGTGCGGCGCCATATCTCGACAGGTTGACGCTTCTCTGCTAGCTGGAGTGCCGTTCGTCGGCATTTTCGCTGCGGAAGGCCGGGCGAAGCGGGTTGGCTGCGGGTGGCTCGAAGCTGTTCGAAGGTGAACGGCCGAATCGGTGGCGGTGGCAATGAGGAAGGTGCTTGAAAGGTGCCGCCGTCCCGCGCTTTACGGTAGAATGCACGGCCTCTGTGGGCCGGCCCGTCCGGCCCCACACACTTCCCCGTCTCCAGAGGCTGTTCCGACAATGCTGATCCTGCGCGGTGCTCCCGCCCTTTCCGCTTTCCGCCACGGCAAACTGCTCGACCTGCTGACCCAGCATGTGCCCGCCGTCACCGGGCTGTATGCCGAGTTTGCGCACTTCGCCGAGGTCACCGGAGCCCTCAACGCCGAGGAAGAACAGGTCCTGGCGCGCCTGCTCGAGTACGGTCCGAGCGTGCCGGTGCAGGAGCCCAGCGGCCGGCTGTTCCTGGTGGTGCCGCGCTTCGGCACCATCTCCCCGTGGTCGAGCAAGGCGTCGGACATTGCCCGCAACTGCGGCCTGGCCAAGATCGAGCGCATCGAGCGCGGCATCGCCTACTACGTCACCGGCGAGCTGAGCGAAGCCGACGCGCAAGCCGTCGCCGCCCGCCTGCATGACCGCATGACCCAGCTGGTACTGGGCCAACTGGAAGAAGCCTCCAGCCTGTTCAGCCACGCCCAGCCCAAGCCGCTGACCGTGGTGGACATCCTCGCCGGCGGCCGCGCCGCGCTGGAGAAGGCCAACCTCGAGCTGGGCCTGGCCCTGGCCGAGGACGAGATCGACTACCTGGTGAAGAGCTTCGTCGAGATGGGCCGCAACCCGCACGACGTCGAGCTGATGATGTTCGCCCAGGCCAACTCCGAACACTGCCGCCACAAGATCTTCAACGCCAGTTGGGACATCGACGGCCAGGCTCAGGACAAGAGCCTGTTCGGCATGATCAAGAACACCTATGAAATGCACCGCGAAGGCGTGCTGTCCGCGTACAAGGACAACGCCGCGGTGATGAAGGGCTACGTCGCCGGCCGTTTCTACCCGAACGCCGAGACCCGCCAGTACGGCGCCAGCGAAGAGCCGGTGCACATCCTGATGAAGGTGGAGACCCATAACCACCCGACCGCCATCGCTCCCTTCCCCGGCGCCTCCACCGGCTCCGGCGGCGAGATCCGCGACGAAGGCGCAACCGGTCGTGGCGCCAAGCCGAAAGCCGGCCTGGTCGGCTTCACCGTCTCCAACCTGAACATCCCCGGTTTCGAGCAGCCCTGGGAAGTGCCCTACGGCAAGCCCGAGCGCATCGTTACCCCGCTGGACATCATGATCGAAGGTCCGCTGGGCGGCGCCGCGTTCAACAACGAATTCGGCCGACCGAACCTGGCCGGCTACTTCCGTACCTTCGAGCAGGCCATCGCCACCCCGCGTGGTGAGGAAGTTCGCGGTTACCACAAGCCGATCATGATCGCCGGCGGTCTGGGCAACATCCGCGAAGACCATGTGCAGAAGGGCGAGATCTCGGTCGGCGCCAAGCTGATCGTGCTCGGCGGCCCGGCCATGCTGATCGGCCTGGGTGGCGGCGCGGCGTCCTCGATGGCCACCGGCGCTTCCGCCGCCGACCTGGACTTCGCCTCGGTACAGCGCGAGAACCCGGAAATGGAACGCCGTTGCCAGGAGGTCATCGACCGCTGCTGGCAGCTGGGTGAGAACAACCCGATCAAGTTCATCCACGACGTGGGCGCGGGCGGTATTTCCAACGCCCTGCCGGAACTGATCAACGACGGCGGCCGTGGCGGCCGCTTCGAGCTGCGCGCCGTGCCCAACGACGAGCCGGGCATGAGCCCGCTGGAAATCTGGTGCAACGAGTCGCAGGAACGCTACGTGATGTCGGTCGACGCCGCCGACTTCGAGACCTTCAAGGCCATCTGCGAGCGCGAGCGCTGCCCGTTCGCCGTGGTCGGCGAAGCCACCGAAGAGATGCAACTGACCGTCGCCGACAGCCACTTCGGCAACAAGCCGGTGGACATGCCGCTCGAAGTGCTGCTCGGCAAGCCGCCGCGCATGCACCGTTCGGTTACCCGCGAAGCCGAGCTGGGCGATGACTTCGCCGCCGCCGGCCTCGACCTCACCGAGTCCACCGAGCGCGTGCTGCGTCACCCGGCCGTGGCCAGCAAGAACTTCCTGATCACCATCGGCGACCGCACCATCACCGGCCTGGTTGCCCGCGACCAGATGGTCGGCCCGTGGCAGGTACCGGTGGCCGATTGCGCCGTCACCGCCACCAGCTTCGACGTCTACACCGGCGAAGCGATGGCGATGGGCGAGCGTACTCCGCTGGCGGTGATCGACGCCCCGGCCTCCGGCCGCATGGCGATCGGCGAGACCATCACCAACCTGGCCGCCGCGAGCATCGACAGGATCTCCGAGATCAAGCTCTCCGCCAACTGGATGGCCGCCGCCGGCCACCCGGGCGAGGACGCGCGCCTGTACGACACCGTCAAGGCCGTCGGCATGGAGCTGTGCCCGGCGCTGGGCATCACCATCCCGGTGGGCAAGGACTCCATGTCCATGAAGACCCGCTGGCAGGAGGGCGACGCCGAGAAGAGCGTCACCTCGCCGATGTCGCTGATCATCTCCGGCTTCGCCCCGGTCAACGACGTGCGCAGGACCCTGACCCCGCAACTGCGCCTGGACAAGGGCGAGACCGACCTGATCGTCATCGACCTCGGCCGTGGCAAGAACCGCATGGGCGGCTCGATCCTCGCCCAGGTCAACGGCCAGATCGGCCGCGCCGCGCCGGACGTCGACGACGCCGAAGACCTCAAGGCCTTCTTCGCCGTGATCCAGGGCCTGAACGCCGACGGCCACCTGCTGGCCTACCACGACCGTTCCGACGGCGGCCTGATGGCCACCGTGGTGGAAATGGCCTTTGCCGGCCACTGCGGCCTCGACCTGCGCCTCGACGCGCTGGCCGACAGCCGTGAAGCCCTGCCCGCCGTCCTGTTCAACGAAGAGCTGGGTGCCGTGATCCAGGTGCGCGAAGGCGCCACTCCGGAAGTGCTGGCCCAGTTCAGCGCCGCCGGCCTGGAGGACTGCGTCGCCGTGATCGGCCAGCCGGTCAACGGCACCGACATCGACCTGGCCTTCAATGGCGAGCGTGTGTTCAGCGCCCAGCGCCGCAACCTGCAGCGCATCTGGAGCGAGACCAGCTACCGCATCCAGCGCCTGCGCGACAACGCCGACTGCGCCGACCAGGAGTTCGACGGCCTGCTGGAAGAAAGCAATCCCGGCCTGTCGGTGAAGCTGAACTTCGACGTCAACGACGACGTTGCCGCGCCGTACATCAAGAAGGGCGTGCGTCCGCAGATCGCGATCCTGCGCGAGCAGGGCGTCAACGGCCAGGTGGAGATGGCGGCGGCCTTCGACCGCGCCGGCTTCGCCGCGGTGGACGTGCACATGAGCGACATCCTTTCCGGCCGCATCAGCCTGGAGCAGTTCAAGGGCCTGGTGGCCTGCGGCGGCTTCTCCTACGGCGACGTACTGGGCGCCGGCGAAGGCTGGGCCAAGTCGATCCTGTTCAACAGCCGTGCCCGCGATGGCTTCCAGGCCTTCTTCGAGCGCAAGGACAGCTTCGCCCTCGGCGTGTGCAACGGTTGCCAGATGATGTCCAACCTGCACGAGCTGATCCCCGGCACCGAGTTCTGGCCGCACTTCGTGCGCAACCGCTCCGAGCAGTTCGAAGCGCGCGTGGCGATGGTCCAGGTGCAGGAGTCACAGTCGATCTTCCTGCAGGGCATGGCTGGTTCGCGCCTGCCGATCGCCATCGCCCACGGCGAAGGCCATGCGGAGTTCGAGAGCGAGGAAGCGCTGCTGGAAGCCGACCTGTCCGGCTGCGTGTCGCTGCGTTTCGTCGACAACCTGGGCAAGGTTACCGAGAGCTACCCGGCCAACCCGAATGGCTCGCCCCGTGGCATCACCGGCCTGACCAGCCGCGACGGCCGCGTCACCATCATGATGCCGCACCCGGAGCGCGTGTTCCGCGCCGTGCAGAACTCCTGGCGTCCGGACGAGTGGGAAGAGGACGGCGGCTGGATGCGCATGTTCCGCAACGCCCGCGTCTGGGTCGGCTGAGTCCGGTTTCCGGTGAAACCTGAAAAGGGGAAGGCTTCGGCCTTCCCTTTTTCTTTGGGGGCGCAGGGCGTACAACCGTTCGGGGTGGTACGCCGTTTCATCCTGGTTGGCCGCTGGCGCCAGGGTTGAGCTCTCGGAGCGCCTTGGGGCCACGGCCAATCGGCGTATAGCGGCGAACGTTATACGCCTACGTAGGAAGAGGAGTGGGCTTTGGCTGATCAGATGCTTCCTGAAGTCCGCTCGGTTGCGCCGGGGCAGGTTCTTCGCCTGTGCCGCTGCGGGCAGTGCGCGAGCCGGCCGGACGCCGCCGAAGGTTGTGCGGATGCGCTGGATCTGACGGTGGGGCGCGAGCGGTACCTGTCGCTCTGCCGCTGCGGCCGTTCGGCGAGCCTGCCCTATTGCGATGGCGCCCATGCACCCGAGGCGTCCGGGCTGAAGGCGCGCTGGCAGCGCTTCATGGGGCGTTGATCTCGAAGTCGATCACAGATTTCGTACAAAGTCGCTCGCCGGCGAACGCCCGTGGAACCCGGCGGTCGAACTTTCCCGATGACTCGCGGGTCATAAGAGGCAATGTGCCACTATTTGTGGCAGCATTTGCCAAGCGTGGCGCCATCTGCCACGGCGTTCCCTGTTTCGATCTCCCTGATTCGGAGCGTTCGATGTACAAATTTTGTTTTTACGTTCCGGAGAGCCATCTGGAGCCGGTCAAGAAGGCGGTATTCGCCGTGGGTGCGGGACGCATCGGTGCCTATGACAGCTGCTGCTGGCAGGCATTGGGACAGGGGCAATTCCGACCGTTGCAGGGTAGCAACCCGTTCATCGGCCAGACGGGTACCGTCGAGCAGGTGGCCGAGTGGAAGGTCGAGATGGTGGTGGCCGACGAACTGATCCATGACTCGGTCAAGGCTCTGAAGGCCGCGCATCCATACGAGACGCCGGCCTTCGAGGTTTGGCGGCTGTCGGACATGGTGTTCTGACAGCAATGAAAAAGGCGCCCTTGGGCGCCTTTTTCATTGCTGTGTCCAGTCAGGGACGGATCTCGATCAGCGTGCCGTCCTTCACCAGGCTCCAGACCTCGCGCAGGTCGGCGTTGGTCATGGCGATGCAGCCGTTGGTCCAGTCGAGGGTGGAGAAGTACCACTCGGGGTATTCCTCATCCAGCGGGGTGCCGTGGATCATGATCATGCCGCCCGGCGACAGGTTCTTCTCCCGCGCCTTGGCGACGTCGCGCGCGTTGGGGTAGGAGATGTGCATCGAGAGGTTGTACTTTTCGCTGGTCTTGCGCCAGTCGACCCAGTAGAAGCCTTCCGGCGTGCGGTTGTCGCCCTCGGCGAGCTTCGGGCCCTGTGGGCGCTTGCCCAGGGAGACGCGGTAGCTCTTGAGAATCTTGCCGTTGCTCAACAGGTGCAATTTGCGCTCGGACTTGAGCACGAGAATCTTGTCGATATGACCGTCGAGCGTAGGCGTCGCATTGGCGTGCGAGAACGCTGCGAAAGTCAGACAAAGGACGGCGATCAGCCAGCGCATCGAAACGTATTCCCCAGTGATCCTAATGCCTTAGAGGCGGTGTAGAAGTCTTTTAGTTCTTTTTCTGTGCCAGCATTGGTGCGATGGCTTCGTTGCGCACCGGAAAACTCCGCTGGAGCCGGTCCGCAAAGTAGCATTCTAAGGTACGGCCCACCGTGGGAAAAGCCAGCTCGCCCCACGGGATGTCGGATTCCTTGAACAGCGCCACCTCCAGGCTCTCTTCGCCGGCGCGAAAGTCCAGGTCCGCCAGTTCGGCGCGGAAGAACATGTACACCTGGCTGATGTGCGGCAGGTCGAAGAGGGTATAGAGCTGCAGGCCTTGAACGCGGGCGCAGGCTTCCTCGAGGGTTTCCCGGGCGGCGGCCTGCTCCAGGGTCTCGCCGTTTTCCATGAAGCCGGCCGGCAGAGTCCAGAAACCCTGGCGCGGCTGGATGGCGCGGCGGCACAGGAGGATGCGGCCTTCCCACACCGGCAGGCAGCCGGCGACGATCCGGGGGTTCTGGTAATGCACGGTATGGCACTGGTCGCAGACGTAGCGCGGGCGGTTGTCGCCGCCGGGGATGCGCAGGCTCACGGGAGCGCCGCACTGACTGCAGAATTTCATGCCGGTTCCTTATTCGAATGTGCATCCATCTTGCGCGCAGCGCCAGGCACGCAGCAAGAGGGCGGGGCTTGGGCAGTTCGGTCTTTCGTGCCATGATCGTTCAATTAAAAGAATCGGCCCTTTTCCGCAGGATGTTCGGCATGCTGGACCAGCTGCGCCAACGCATACAGGCGCACACGCCTCGCGATTTCGAAACGGACCGCAGCTTCCCGGAAGCGGCGGTCCTGCTCCCCATCACTCCCCGTGAAGAGCTCGTGCTCACCCTGCGCGCGACGGGGTTGTCCACCCACAGCGGCGAGGTGGCGTTCCCGGGTGGGCGGCGCGACCCCGAGGACGTCGACCTGATCCATACCGCCCTGCGCGAGGCGGAGGAGGAAATCGCCCTACCGCCGGGGTTGGTGGAGGTGGTCGGGCCGCTGAGCACATTGCTGTCCCGCCACGGCATCATGGTCAAGCCATTCGTCGGCTTCGTTCCGGATTTCGTCGAGTACCGTCCCAATGACGGCGAGATCGCCGAAGTCTTCACGGTGCCGCTGGAGTTCTTCCGTGGCGACCCGCGGGAAACCACCCATCGCATCGATTATTTCGGCCGCAGCTGGTATGTCCCCAGCTACCTCTACGAGGGGTACAAGATCTGGGGGCTGTCCGCGATCATGCTGGTCGAGCTGGTCAATCTGTTGTACGACGCCCGTATCGACCTGCACCAGCCGCCCGCGCAGTTCATCAAGCTGAGCTGACGCCATTTCCCGTAGCCAAGAGAACAATGAGCGGCCCCCGCCTGAGGAGTACCCCATGAAATACCGCCTGGGCTCGTCCCACGTCGAAACTCATCCGGAAAGCTGGATCGCCCCCACCGCCACGGTGATCGGCAAGGTTCGCCTGGATGCTGGCGCCAGCGTGTGGTTCAACGCCGTGCTGCGCGGCGACAACGAACTGATCCACATCGGCGAGAACAGCAACGTGCAGGACGGCACCGTCATGCACACCGACATGGGCTTCCCGCTGACCCTGGGCAAGGGCGTGACCATCGGCCACAACGCCATGCTGCATGGCTGCCAGGTGGGCGACTACAGCCTCGTCGGCATCAACGCGGTGGTGCTCAACGGCGCGAAGATCGGCAAGTACTGCATCATCGGCGCCAACGCGCTGATCCCCGAGGGCAAGGAAATCCCCGACGGCTCGCTGGTGATGGGTTCCCCCGGCAAGGTGGTGCGCGAACTGACCGAGCCGCAGAAGAAGATCCTCGAAGCCAGCGCCGCCCATTACGTGCACAACGCCCAGCGCTACGCCCGCGAGCTGGCCGAGCAGGAAGAATGACCGCCGAGCGTCCCGTGGCCTCGCCTTGCGTGCACGTCTGTGCGCTGGATGACGCCGACATCTGCCTGGGCTGCCAGCGCAGCGCCGACGAAATCACCCGTTGGGGCCTGATGGACAACGCCGAGCGCCGCGAAGTGCTCAGGCGTTGCGATGAACGTGCCCGCCAACAGGGCGTGCTGATCTAGCGCGCCGTCGAATTTTTCATTTCCCGAGGTTCACGCAATGCCCCGTATTGGAACTCCCCTGTCGCCGAGCGCGACCCGCGTACTGCTCTGTGGCTCCGGCGAACTGGGCAAGGAAGTGGCGATCGAACTGCAGCGCCTGGGCTGCGAAGTCATCGCCGTGGACCGCTATGCGAATGCGCCCGCCATGCAGGTTGCGCATCGCAGTCATGTGATCAGCATGCTCGACGGAGTTGCCCTGCGCGCGGTGATCGAGCAGGAGAAGCCGCACTACATCGTGCCGGAGATCGAAGCCATCGCCACCGCGACCCTGGTCGAACTGGAGAGCGAAGGCTACACCGTCATCCCCACCGCCCGCGCTGCGCAGCTGACCATGAACCGCGAGGGCATTCGTCGCCTGGCCGCCGAAGAGCTGGGCCTGCCGACCTCGCCCTACCACTTCGCCGACACCTACGAAGACTACGCCGCTGGCGTCGCCGCCGTGGGCTATCCGTGCGTGGTGAAACCGATCATGAGTTCCTCCGGCAAGGGCCAGAGCGTGCTGAAGTCCGACGCCGACCTGAAGACCGCCTGGGACTACGCCCAGGAAGGTGGCCGCGCCGGCAAGGGCCGTATCATCGTCGAGGGTTTCATCGACTTCGACTACGAAATTACCCTGCTGACCGTCCGTCACATTGGCGGTACCACCTTCTGCGCACCCATCGGCCACCGCCAGGTGAAGGGCGACTACCACGAGTCCTGGCAGCCCCAGGCGATGAGCCCGAAGGCGCTGGCCGAGTCCGAGCGCGTGGCCAGGGCGGTCACCGAGGCGCTGGGCGGCCGTGGCCTGTTCGGCGTCGAGCTGTTCGTGAAGGGCGATGAAGTGTGGTTCAGCGAGGTCTCGCCGCGTCCGCACGACACCGGCCTGGTCACCCTGATTTCCCAGGACCTCTCCGAGTTCGCCCTGCACGCCCGCGCCATCCTCGGCCTGCCGATCCCGGTAATCCGCCAGCTGGGCGACTCCGCCTCGGCGGTGATCCTGGTGGAAGGCAAGTCGCAGCAGGTGTCCTTTGGCAATCTTGGTGCCGCGCTGAGCGAGCCGGACACCGCCCTGCGCCTGTTCGGCAAGCCCGAAGTGGACGGCCAGCGGCGCATGGGCGTGGCCCTGGCGCGCGATGAGTCGATCGACGCGGCCCGTGCCAAGGCGACTCGCGCGGCCCGGGCGGTCAACGTCGAGCTGTGAGCCGCTGGGCGGGGCTGATGTGGTGGGCGGCGGCGGTGCCGCTGCTGCCGCTGGCCCTGCCCCTGGCCGTGCGTACCCGGCGCACGGCCTTGCGCCTGGCGCCGGCCGCGGGCGTCTGCGAGGGCGTCGCTGGCACTGAGCGAACCGGCGCCCCCTTCCGCTTGCTGTTGCTCGGCGAGTCCACGGTGGCCGGGGTCGGCGCCTCCTGCCTGGATTTCGCCCTGGCGGGACGTCTGGCGGTCGCGCTGTCCGCTCGTCTGGGGCGGCCCGTTGCCTGGCGTGCGGTGGGGGAAAACGGCATCACGGCCGGCGAAGCCTGCGAGCGCCTGCTGCCGGTGACTGCGGATCAGGATTACGACCTGGTGGCGCTGGTCTTCGGCGTCAACGACACCACGCATTTCAGCTCCAGCCAGCGCTGGCGAGGCGCTTTGACGCAACTCATCGAGCATTTCCGCAAGCGTGGTGCGCGGGTCGTGTGCACGGCGGTGCCGCCACTGCAGCATTTCACCGCGCTGCCCTGGTTGTTGCGGCAATTGCTCGGCTGGCGCGCGGCGCTGCTGGATCGCCAGCTCGGCGCCCTGGCGCAGGCCCAGGGCGCGGGGTATTGCGAGGTCAGCCTGGAGATGCAGCCGCAGTTCCTCGCGATCGATGGCTATCACCCGTCGGCGTTGGGCTATCAGGTCTGGGGCGAGCATCTGGCCGAATGGCTGGTGCAGCCGTTGTCCACCAAAGCTGCGCCCGGAGCGCACAGCCCTTCGTAGGAGATTCTATGTCTACCCCGCCGTATCGGCCGCAGGC